>JBQTID010000263.1:0-4361 GCA_052389275.1 Gemmatimonadota bacterium
GTGCAACCAATTGGGCACATCGATGTCCGTTTGCGGCCGCGGTTACCAGATCATTCTGCTGCTTTGCCTCTTCTGCTGCGCGCAGGAATACGTCTGCCGCAATGCGGCGCAGTCGTTCCCTTGATCCGGAAAGCCAATTGTCGAAATCCTGGGCCCCCGACACGATGAAGCCGGGCAGCAAGTCACCATTGTACATCGCAACCGCCACGCTCGGACTGGCGTCTCTTGCCGCGGCAAGGAATTGCGCCGCATCGCACTGGATTAAGGTTCGATTAATGGCGACGTCATCGTTGCCACGGGTAAGAATTGCTTCCTGCCCCAATGATCTTCGAAGAAAATGGATTGCCTGTGAGAGCGCGCGCCGCCCGTTCTCCTCTGTCATGTCCGGCCAAAACATGCCTAAGAGTGTGTCCCGCTTGATCATGTCTTCGGTGTTCGAGAGGGCCAGATAGACCAGAAGGGCGAATCGGCGCGGCTGCTGCAGCACGGAGCTGACGGCGGCTCCACGTGCGTCGCTTAAGTGGTTTGCACCCAGGATATTCAGATGATGCGACATGCAATTTTCCTTATGGGCACATTGAGTTCTGAGCAGGTGATACCCAGGTAAGAGTCCGCAGTAAGAGCTGGGTAAGACTACGCAATTATACTTTTCCTGCAATTGCACTGTCCGCCGAGTCCTACATGCTTTGGAGTTTGCAAGGTTAGCCGAAAAGCTGTCACTCGCAAGTCAAAATTTCACAGAGAACGGGGGGCGTACATGTCTCGTCGGCTTGTCGCAGGTTTGTTAACAGTTGCTCTCGTCATCGTGTTCGGTGCCGCAGGCAGTCTTCAACAGACCCGGCTGAATCAGCTTTCGGCACGCGTGGATAGCCTGACCACAACGGTGACGGTACTCACGAAAGGCGGTCGACAAACTGCGCCAGCTGTCGCGACTGTTTCCGTGCCGAAGGAAGGAGTGCTGGGAGAACCTTCTGCGCCGATAACTATTGTCGAGTTCCTCGACTATGAATGTCCATTCTGCAAGAAGCACGCAGAAGAGACGATACCTCAGATCCGGTCGAAGTATATACAAACAGGGAAGGTCCGGTACGTCGTTCGACATCTTCCTCTGGCCATCCACAACAATGCGAAGCAGGCGGCTTTCACTGCGCGCTGCGCCGCATCGATAAACGATGAAGGTTTCTGGAAGCTGCACGACTTGCTCTTGAGCGCGGACTCCGCTTTGGATGCGGCCACGATTGCTGACGTGCTGCGGATTAGCGGTTTTGACAAGGCGGCTGTTGATGAATGCACGCGCCGTCCCGAAATCCGAGCAGCCGTCGATGAGGACATTAGAGAGGCAAACCAGGTAGGCATCTCGGGCACTCCCGCGTTCGTAGTGGGCCGTGCGGGGCCAGACGGGAAGATTAAAGGAGTGGTTATCAACGGGTCGGTAGGCCTGGCTCGATTTGATGATGTAATAGAGAACGCACTGGCATCGAAAACCAAACGATGATGGAGGCCCTATGACCCGCGTATCCCTATTGGCACTCGCTGCCATAGCGTCGTTCGCAGTAAGTTCGTGTGGTGATTCACCAACAGAGATTCAAAAAGTACCGACAGTGGCGGGTGGCGACTATTCCCAAAGGCAGCCCGTCCCTCCGCCGAACGGAACATCGGGAGGCCGCGACGTTGTCGGGATTCAGGCTACGTGCGAGTGCACGGCTTGGACATGCGATCCCATATGCGGCCACGACGGTCCGTGCTGTATCGAGTGCAGCGACCAAAGCGGACTGCCGCCGCAGGCTCCGCCTAGTTGCGAGCCTGGCAACGGTGGGGGCAACGGAGAAAACTGCTGGGCCTTGCCCCCGGCTTGCCAAACGAATGGTTTTTGCCCCGCCGGGTGCGCGACGTGCTGTGCGCCAGGCCATGAGCCTTGCGACCCCACGGAACGCGATTGTGGAGGTGGCAGCTGAACGTTGACAACACGTAGGCCATTCCCCGGCGAATCCTGTGACGGATTCGCCGGGACAAGTGGCAGCGGTTGTCTTGCTTTTTCCTCACCTACATTCACGCGTGTCGCTAACTGATGGGTTGCGCGACAGATCCGATTACAGATCGATAGCCAGCCCGTTGATAACGGCCATTATTTGCAATAGAGTCAAACGGCGGCATCTTCACGCGCGGCTACACCGAACACATAAACACGATCGTCATTTGCCGCACAGATGCTGGGTTACTACAAGGCATTTGCACTACACGGAGACCCATCGGTGAGTCGGACGATCGTTCTAATATTTGTAAGCCATTTTGTATGGCTGACAACCGCTCAGGCGCAAACTGGGGTCGACAGTCTGCTTGATATTGGGTTCCGCTACCTCGAAGCATACGAACGAACCATGGACCTGCGCGATGCCCGCGCCGCTCATCGGGTATTCAAAGAAATACTGCGCGGCGCACCCAATCAGCCGCGCGCACACCTCGGTTTAGGGCTCGCTTACACAGCAGTGCAAGGACAGCAGCTAGACGCGTCGGGATTTAACGAGGCGACGCGGGTTACGAACAATACGCTTGCATTGAGGCACTTGGTTGAAGCAGTGAAAGGAGAGGTTGACATGGGCACCGCCGCCCTTGCGATGTTGGTTGTCACGCGGCGGGAGCACGATGACCGACGTGTTCATACTGCAATCCGCGCGCTAGAGACCGTGCATAGTCGAGACGAACGCGTCAGAGCAGTGCTTGCCGAAATGTACATTGCGATCGGCAAGCCTGAGAACGCGGAAGCTGTGGCTTATCCCGGAACAAGTGCAGGAACGCTTCGCGTTTTAGGCATCGCTCAACTCTTGCAGCACGGAGGGACTGAAGAAGGAGAGCGCAATTACACAGAGTCAATTGCGCGCGCGGACGCCGCTACGCTCGCTGAGCTCGTATTGGACGCGGGCTGGTTAGCGGATCCAGAAGAGGCGGCGGCTTGGAAAATCCTGGGTCCTGATGACTTGCAAAAGCGATTGCTGCTGTTCTGGAAAAGGCGCGCACTACGATCGGGAGTGACGACGTCTGAAAGGTTGGCGACGCATTTCGCACGCGTGCGGCACGCCATGCAGGAGTTCAGCTATTATCGGCAGCGGGTTGCGGTTCGTGGAGCGAAATCTGTAGATCCGAGGATGGATGCTCGCGGATATCATGTCGACGATCGGGCTTTCACGTACGTCCGCTACGGCGAGCCAGACGAACGAATCCGCACGATTGACGGCGAGTATCCAACAAACGAGTCCTGGATATACCGGCGACTGGCAGAACGACCCATTTCATTTGACTTCTTTCTACTTCCGTTCGACGCCCACGGATGGACGTTAGTTGCCGACGTGGTCCGCTGCCCCGGTTCGGGGGCTGGTCCGGGATTGCGCCCAACCTTGCCCTATAGCGAGGCATACCTGAGGGATCGGCAGCAAGTAGATCCACGATACGGTCGGCTGCTTGCCGCATGTCAGCCTGGGATGGGAAGAAGAATCGATCCAGGGAATATCGCAGCGATCGCGATGCCATTCATCAAAGAGCGTGGCGCTTATCTCAATCAAGCTGTGCTCGAGGACAACGCAGTCACGCGGACGCGCAGGAACGTGCCGCTACTGGTCGATGTGCTTCAGTTTGCGGCTGAAGGCGAGCAAAACAGCGTGACCGCATTGGTTCTATGGCCTTTGAGTGCTATGACACCTCGAAGTGGCGCGGATGACGAGTTCATTAGGGCCAAAGTAGCGCTCACAGTGGCTGATACCCTGACTGGCGTTACGGTAAGCAAAGATACGACAATACTCATTCGCGAAGCACAAGCGGCGCCGGCGGCGGCAGCGCGCATGTACATTACTATTAGCGCGCCACCGTCGCCAAACGCAGTTTACCACATTTCTTTTCGGGATCTAAATGCAGACAGTGTCACAACTATCGTTCGCGACACGATCGAACTGCGTGTGTTTCACAATGGCAAATTAGCCATCAGCGATATCGCTCTCGTTAGCGAAATGGAGATGGGCTCATTTAAACGTGGCGACCGTAGTTTGTCACTCCTGCCACAGGGTACCGCTCCAAGCAAGTTCGCAATCTACTATGAACTGTACGGTGTCGCGCCGGAAGCCACTTATGTTACGCAGATTGATTTTGATCCGTTGGAGAAAGGAGTTGCGAGCGCGCTTGCGCGCCTGAAGGGAAAGCGCGCAATCATGTTTAGTTTTACCGGTTCGAATCACGCGCCAGATGCAATCGTGAGAGAAATGCATGCTATCGAGAGTGAAATGCCTGCCGGAAGATACAAAATGACCGTTACTGTTCGGTCGGGCGCAGAAACAGTAACGAGATCAAGGCAGCTGATACTGCCATAATAGTAG
>JBQTID010000264.1:0-4600 GCA_052389275.1 Gemmatimonadota bacterium
CCCCAACGCAGCCGATTCACGACATAGCGGCCGGCGAGTTCTGTAGGCTGCCGGAAAAACAACACATCAGTGGCCTGTTCGCTCGAGCGCGACAAAGCCTCGATGTGATTACAGAAGATCGGTCGACCACATCTGTTGGTGGCTGGGCTGCCAAGAAACAGGGAGCGCTAGGCTTGGTGCTCGGGCGCAACTGGTATCCGATCACTGGTCAGAAGGAAACGATGTGCGGCACCATGGCACGATTCAAATGGTTTTCGATGGGTAGAGAGCAGGACTGGAATATCTTTCTCGTACCTGTGAGCAGCCCGTTTACCGATCTTTTCAACGACGTCAAACTCCTGGCACGAAAGAATCCGTTTGGCCGCAAGGAGCTCTGGCATTGTCCGCCTGGTAATACGACCCCGATCGAAGGTGCTGAGACCGAGGATTCGAATTGCTTCGAGGCCGAGGTGACCCCGCCAATCGGCCTTTGGACCCTACCGCCGTTCAATTACGACGATGCCCACAACCTGCCCGGTGGGTCCACGCTCGTGAACAACTCTGTCTGTGTCTATGGGCCGCTGGTTACAGAGGAAGCGCACGGGGACCGCCCGGAAATCCATCCTGTTAACGCTGTTTGGTGGAAGTCGCAGGCAACCAGCTGGATGCTGAATCTTCAGGACAACTCGGAACGTTTCGAGAGTAAAAAACGCTTCCGCCAAGTCAAAGGTCTACCTGGCATCCCAGACGATCCGGGTTTTGAGCCATGGTCGGGGCCGAGGCAGCAAACGACTTTCCGTGTGCCATTCGAAGCCGACCCGCAGCAACCGCAAACGTTGAACATTATTAACGATCCGGAATTCACAGAGGGCGTCGATTCACCAGGCGACGGCACAACCTACACGGTCCGGTTTAATGCGGCCCCTGTTCTAACGGTGAATGAAGCAAACGGCGACCACATCCGCATTCAGGTCGACGACGCATGCTACGATGATTCAGTGAACAAGGTCAAAGGAATTTTGTCGCTCACATCGACGCTTGATGACTTGGAAGGTCGAGGCTACCACCTTATCAGCATTGGCGGCGAAAGTCGCGCACGGACATCAGAGACTCTGCCGGTTGTTGCACAAGGGCGTGAGATTCCGGGGACGTTCCGGTTGCCGGCAGCAACTCAATGGCGAGGTGATCTGGAGGTCCGGCTGCTAGCGCCAGCTAATGCGCCTGAGCAGGAGACATTGATCGTCACAGCCGATGTAGCATCTAATTCTAACACCCGCCCGGATGACATACGTGTGCAACCGGACAAGGTTCGCCTGATCAATCAGCCACTTACGCGCAGCAGCACCGTGGTACTGACGTCAGCGGCCGGCAAACGCGCGGAGTACGCTACACCGACTCTAGGCCTGGATGTCAAGATCGAAACCAGGCAGTTCGAATACGGCGACTTCCATGGCTCGGTCGCGACGCTGGTCCAGACGCTGGCAGCACACGGCGAAGAGCAAGTTGGGCGGAACGCGACCATCCGCCGAACCGGCACTTGGGTCGTTAATCTGCTGCCGCGCTATGGTGTCACCCGTCACGGCGCGGCCGACGTAGCCGAAGAATCCGATTTCGCGAAGCACGTCAATCACATGCTGGAGCGACCTACGCATGACCGACTCAATGCTCTGTTTGGTGTTTTTACCCCGTTCACTATCACGGACGTTTGCCATACGGTAAGGAACCTCACGCGCAGAACAAAGCAGCCAGAAAAGTGCGGAGGCGGCGCGAGCGGGGGCGTCGAACTGACGATCGGGAAATACATGGGTCTCGCTAATGCAAGACTCCGTGTCAGTTTTCCTGATGACGCCGATGTATACGAAGTCGCGGTACGCGCGAACATGGCCGATCCGTTCGGCAATCTGGACGAAGTTCAAACTATCCTGTACAGCCATTCACTTGTTCATCGCGACGAGGACCAGCTCGCCAAGACTGCCTTCGACCTTGTGCTGGACGCGATTGGCGCCACGCCTGCCGAGCGAACGATTACGCGGCAGTCGCAAAAAGTCACAGGGATGGAAACAGCCACCAGCGAACGGCAGCTGTACATGCTCTCGGTTTTCGCGCGACGAATGGCAGACAACGAGGAAGTGGACATCCAGGAGTTGCGCGCATTACTCGATTTGGCTTCGCGCTACCGTTTGCATATACGATAATAACTGAGGGTCAGCGGCCCACTATATCAAAGTCCGCAACCAAGCCGCTCGGATCGAGATGCAAGAGCAGCAGCCGTTCGCCCCTGGGCGTGGCCATGCGATAATGCAGCGTGCGCGCAATCGCATGGCCATGCCGCTCGATCCCTCGCCCGGTTACGTCCTGCGCATGTACGAATGCAACGCTGCTTACCATCTGCGTTTCGACGAAGGCATTCAGGTCGTCGGTAGGGCGCAGGCCGGTCGAGAAAACGGCCAGCGCGGCCAGCAGCATGAGTTTGCGTGCGCGGAGCAGCATGATTAACCCTCCGTTTTCTGCCAGATCGCACCGCGACCGGACTTGATCACGGAGATGCGGCCAGCAGCGCGTAATTCAGTGAGTGCGCGTTCGATCGTCGGCCGACTCACGCCCGGACAGAGACGCGCGACGTCGGCGTAGCGAAACTGCGCAGGCAGACGGGCCACGGCGGCCCGGACCGCCTGGCCTTTTGCGCCACGCATGGTCGAAAGGACGCCAGCCCGCTCCTCGAACTCGGCATAGGCCGCCGTCAGCATAACCCCGAGAAAATAGCTCCACCACGGGCGCAGCTCGTGTCGGGCCTCATGCCAGTCGGCCGACGACGCATACAGTGTCTCATAGTACTGGTCGCGGTGCTCTTCGATGACCCGCTCGAGACTGATGTAGCGTCCAACTTCGAAACCGGCACGATACAGCAGCCACAGCGACAACAGCCGCGCCATTCTGCCGTTGCCGTCGAGAAACGGGTGAATACACAAAAAATCCAGAACGTAGGCGCCCGCGAGCAACAGCCGGTCGACAGCGCCTCTATCCCATGCCGCCGTGAATCTCTGATGCAGCTGCCGCATAGCGGCGGGCGTGGCATGGGCCGGAACCGGCCGAAAACGGACACGGCGCACCCCGCTCGCGGCACGCTCAGCGATTTCATTGTCGACGCTCTTCCAGCGGCCGCCTGTGTTGCCCGCGTACTTGTACAAGTCGCGGTGCAACTGCAGTACCACGTTCGGCGTAAACGGCAGCGCATCCCAGCTCGCGTGTATCGTCGCCAGCACGTCATGGTAACCCGCTATCTCCTGCTCGCTACGGCTGCGCGGCGGCGCGCCTGCTTTGACAATTGCGACGACGCGGTTGTGTGGGGCGACGACTCCCTCGATCCGATTCGATGACTCCGTGCTCTCAATGATGGCCGATACCCGCAGCGACTCCAGGATTTGCGGCGATTGCTCGCGCCACAGCTCCTGCTTGCCCTTGTACTCACCCAGGCGGCGCAGCGTCATGGCAAGTGCGTGGTCGGGTGGCTGGCTCTGAAGCAGCCCAGGCTCGAATGACTGCAAAATAACCCCATCATTATTGGCACAAATGATGGGATTATTATAACGATGATGGCGTTTGTGGTCCAGAACACCATCACCGGCTGCAATTCTCGGCAGCCGGTAAGTTTCGAAGCCCACTTTACTGCGGGCGCTTGTTGGTTCAGGAATGTGATTTCCCGCCAATTGTTACGGTTGGACGCAGGTCCGACCGCACTAGCACCGAATCGACGCGATGTCCGTCCGCGAGAAATCATCGCCCGTGTGAAGAATCGACTCACCAAGATCCGCCGCCAGCGCATAGGTGAAGCAATCACCGAAGTTGAGCGCCGCGGGGTGGCGTCCCTTGCCGAAACGCCGAAACGCATCGCGCGCCAGGTCAGATTGTGTGCGCGTCACGGGCTCCACGCGCACATTTGCGCGCGCGATGAACTGGTCGAGCTGATAGGCGCCCGTATCGCCTCGCCGCACCTGTAGCACGATGCCGCATTCCGCGAGCGTTGCCGCGGAGATGCGACGGTCAGACGCGGCTTCGACCTCCGCCGCGAGTCGGTCCGCGGCCGGTTCGGAAAGTAGCATCGCCACGACTGCCGAAGAGTCGAGCACCATCAGGATGGCAGCCCGTGCTCGTCGTAGCCCATAATTTCCTCGATGGTGCGCCGGTCCTGGTCCGGCACTTCCGCGAGTCTTTCCTGCATCCGACGCAGCTCCTGCCGGAACCCGTGCGCGCACCGGCGCGCCTGTTCACGCGTCAGCCGCTCCTCGAGCGCCTCGACCACCGCTTCCGTGATGCTCTCGCCCGTCAAATCGGCTAATTCCCGGGCCAGCCGGTCCGCCTCCGGATTCTTGATATTCAGCGCCATTTTCACCCTTTCTTCCTAGAAACCATAACAGGAAGAAAGGCAGAAATCTACCCTCCCAGCACTTTTGATCCGCCGGTTCATGACTAGTAGGCTATACTAGTACGTTCCACATGTAAGAAGGCGAGGCAAATGCCACGAGAGAAACCGAAGCGTGTCCGCGAGCAGGTGGTTGTCTATCTGGACGAGCGGGATCGCGCCCTGCTCGAAGAGATGTCTGAGAAGACCGGCCTTGCCCGG
>JBQTID010000265.1:0-12868 GCA_052389275.1 Gemmatimonadota bacterium
GATTCCGAGCAGGGGAAACAGGAACAACATCGCGGCGCCGCCCAAGCTCGCGAGTGCGCCCAAGAGCCAGTCACGACCGCTGCGCTTGAAGGTGTGCAGGCGAAAGCGCTCGACCGTACGGCCGACGCCGAGCGGGAGGCCGAAGTAGCGTTGCGTGATCGTCGCCGGCAATCGCCACGTAGTTGCGGCCTCATCCAGCCGCGCGGCTGCGTGTGCGACCGATTCCGCCGGCACGCCCACCTCGCGCCCGATCTCCTGGAGCTCGGCCAATGTCAGACCCGTGCTGGTGTTCCGGTAACGCGGCGCGTCGGACGCCTGCGTGGCATTCTCGAAGATGGCCGCGATTTCGTCTTCGCTGTATCGGCGCTCGGTCATGATTCAATCATCAGCTGGCACGGGCAATAAGATACTGCTCGATCCTGCCGTCGGGCATAGTCATGGTGGTCAGCTTTCACCGCGCCGGCTGAACGGGTCGGTGCCGCGAGCGGAGCCAGGCCCGGCCTGCTAATCCGCGAGCACCTGCGCCGTGAAGTACGCATTTCCGGCCGGCGTGAACAGGCTGCGGCCGATCGTTCCTTGCGTGAGGCCGTCGTGATGCGACGCGCCAGCGCGTCCACGCCGGCGCCCGCGGTATCGGTCGAAGCAAAATAATGTTGGCGATGTGGGCAGCAATCTGTCCAGGCGCGCCCGCCGCACCCGGATAAATCTCGTTACTCGCGCTCAGCGGACCTGCGTCGAAATTCGCGACCGATGTCATCCTCAGCGGCGTAAAAATCCGGGCGCGCAGAAAATCCATGAACGGGATACCCGCCACCCGTTCAACGACTGCTGCCGCGATCACGTAATTCGTGTTGCTGTACTGCCACTTGGTGCCGGGCTCGAAATCCTGTGACCAGTAGTCCTGATAGCCGGAGGTCATAGACAGCAGCTGGCGCAGTGTGATGTCGCGTGAACTGCTTGCTGACCGAGCCGATCGCATAGCGCAACGACGGCTGCGGTGGCCTTTGGATCAATGCGGGCGTCGGCAGTGGTGAGCTGCTGTGTGGCGCCGGGTCGGGTGTACAGCGCGACTAATGCGAAAACAACAAGCATTCTCTTCATGGTGTCTCTCTTACCGGCTTGAATCATGCACGCATGTCGTTTGGGTAATACAGGAGGACGTCATGGCACACAAGACGAGATGGACGAGGTACGCCCAGCTGGGCCGCACGCGCGCGGCAAAGAATCGCCAGATCCAGGCGCGCGCTGAGGAGCTGCGCGCGCAGCGGGAAAAAGCGCAGCAGCAACAGAATGAAGAGGAAGCCGTCCAGCTCGGTGCGAAGCAGTATGCCGAGCCACCCATGCCGGAGCAGCATCTCCAGAAGCCCGGTCTCGAAGCCGACCTCGAGGAGCGACCCGAATACGTGGCTCCGCATTACAAGGGCACCGGCAAGCTGAGCGGCAAAGTCGCGCTCATTACCGGCGGCGATTCCGGCATTGGTCGGGCGGTGGCGGTCCTGTACGCACGCGAAGGCGCGGACATCGCGGTCGTGTATCTCGATGAAGATGAAGATGCCGAGGAAACGCAGCGAGCAGTCGGAGCGGAAGGGCGGGCGTGCCTGCTGATTCCGGGCGACGCCTCCGATTCGGCATTCTGCCGTGATGCCCTCGAACACGTCGTTTCAGAGTTCGGCAAGCTCGACATTCTCGTGAACAACGCGGCATTCCAGGAAAGCCAGATTTCGCTCGAGGACATTACCGATGAGCAGCTCGACACGACTTTCCGCACCAACATTTACGGCTACTTCTACATGGCGCGCGCGGCGCTGCCACACCTGAAGCCGGGCGCCGTCATCATCAACACGGGCTCCGTCACCGGCGACCAGGGGCACAAAGAGCTGCTCGACTACGCCGCCACCAAGGGCGCGATTCACAATTTCACGAAATCGCTCTCGCAGAATCTGTTGCCGAAAGGCATTCGCGTGAATGGCGTCGCGCCCGGGCCAGTCTGGACACCGCTGAATCCGGCCGATTCGTTTGCGAAGGATGTCAAGGAGTTCGGCACGAGTGTGCCTATGCATCGGCCCGCACAGCCGGAAGAGATCGCGCCGGCGTATGTGTTTCTTGCCGCGCCTGGCGATTCGGGCTACATAACCGGTGAGATTACCGCGATCTACGGCGGGGAATGACCACCTGTGCGGCGGTCGGTGGCTTCCTCTTCGCGGCCGGAAATGGCGTCCTTGATTTTACCGGCCGTTTGTTTGAGGATCGCACCGCTGATCATGCTTTGATCAAGGTCTTCGGTGCCGCCATGCGGAACGTTGAACAATAGGCGTTCTGCATAAGGCGCGGCGCGTCCGAGATTGTACGCGACGGTGTTCTGCACCGAGGTCTCGCGTGCATCTTCAACCGTTCGTTTTCCCGTTACGATCTCGTGCACCATGTTCAGTCCGAGCACGTTCGCTGCTTCCGAGTCGCAGCGCGCGGCGACTTCGCCCTTGGTGCGGTCGAGGAGGATGCTGCCATCAAAGTTGGCAATGTCGTCGAACATTTCCGGTGGCACACGATAGTCAATGACTTGCGTCAGGAAGTCGCTATGAGGTGTCGGCCAGTTGTGCACTACTACATCGCTGGTGATTTCTGTTCGCTTCCAGGGTTCGTTCCCGTACCAGAATAGTTTGGTTGCAGTTGCTTCATTCGGGGCACCGTATTTTGCGATCATTTGTCGCGCGACGTTCTTTTGGGCGCCCGGCCACTCGTCGATAATGCGCTCGACTTCGGCGAGCGGCACGCTTTCGCGCGCGGCTTTCGCGGTTTCGTGCTTGCCACGCAATTCGTGAGCGACGCCTTGAATCACCGCACGTCCCGTCATTGCCAGACGCTCGGTAGTCGAAAGGTCCTTTGGCTGCGGCTGTTCATGTTTATCCATGCTACTCAACCTTCGAGAGTCCCCAAAACACAAGGCAATTCGTATGCCCGGTGCGCCGCAGCCTTAATGGCATCTGAGCGTTCTGTCGTCTTAATTGGGATCCATGATCCACGCGATACGGTCACCCCAGAATTGATCTTGCGCCGGCACAAGGGCAAATTCGGCCACTGCCCCGCGTCCGCCATATGCGGCCAGCAGGTAACGTAATCGGAACTTTCAACTCGACGCGGATATCCTGCTCCACGTACGGCGCTAACGCCGACACCCAAGGCGGCTTCGATCGCAAGGTGAATTCATGAAATGAAACTATAGCCGGCGCCGGGATCGGCCTAAACGGATTAAAGCTGCGCGGCGCCACGCAGCCATTGATTGTACGAGTTGCTTCGCGTCGCGGGAGGAGTCCAGATACGATTGTTATGCCGCGCCTGACCGCTATCGTAGGCTCCAAAAGTCGCCTTCGAGCTGGAGCTTCGCGAACAGTTGCTCAGTTTCATCCACTGTGTGACGTCGCCACTGGGGATGCAGCTTATCCTTATACCACTCTCTCGCCAACCTCCAGGCGATGTGTGGCGTCAGAATAGCCCCTCTCGACAGGTCGCGAGGTGCGAGCCAGCGGTCAACATGTTCTTCCGACCGGAAGATCAACATGGTGCTTCAAGCAAAGCCGATATTCTTCCACCAGTCTCGAGCGGGTACGGCGAAGTGAATTAGCCCATCGGCATGTACCAACTCACCAGCCTGAAACTCGAACTGGAGCAGCTCGCCGCAGTCACCACAAGGCGCACGAACCGACGCTTCCGAGACGTTCAGGGCAGCGACGATTCCCAGCGCGTCCCAAACGCAGATTCCCCAATAGTGATTTCCGTTCGTCTCAACTCGAAATCCGGACGGAACCGAACAGAATGGATTCGCCGCCCAAATCTCTCCGCCATTCGGTGCGAGTATGAGAACCTTCGTGGCCGCCAAGCGTTGCAGCGTTGCGGCGATCTCTTCCGGTGCCCGAACCAGCGCGCGCGCAACGTCGACGACTTGAGGGATGGTGCCGGCCAATGCGGCGCGCTCAAAGACAAACATGCGAACTGCGTGGTCGAGTGAGTCTGCGGGTGGCCGTTCAGTGTTGATCAAGGTTGTTCTTGCCGTTCGTAGATGATTAATCGCGCCTTACAGGACGAGTCGGCATAACATATCAAGGTCGGTTGCGCGGCGCCACGGAGACGGGAGTGCACGAGCGGGTTCGCGCCGCGACGACTACGACCGAGACGTGAAGCACGGGAATGGCTCGCTTGAACATGATAGATCTCCGTGGGCGGTCTCTAACGGTATTACGGGTCAGTTGCGCGGCCCGTGTTGTTTTCGATAGATCCTCTCGACCCGCGTCAACTGTTGACAACACGCGCCGCAAAGTACCGGTCGTTCAGATACTCAGCATACTCCGCATCCGCGGACGCAACAGCAGGATAAAGACGGTGCCATAGAGCTTGGTACGACATGACCGAGAACCGCGCAGCATCCCCTCTAAGCAGTGTTCGGAAATCCTCCGCTTCGTTGGACATGCGCTGACGGTAGTTCGGCGGTACGTACCAGAGAAGCAGCAAGTGCCATTGTAGCCGCGTACGGGCTAGACCGAGCATATGCTTCAACAATTGAGGTGCGTCAACGAACTTGAAGCGGCTGGCAGAACGCAAAGCGTCGGCGGCATGCTGAGCTCCTTCCAAGCCTGCGCGGGCCCACAGTTTGCCCCTCCTCGGGAAATACTTGTCCTGGATTGTCTTCGATCGTGGCGAAAACGGTTCGCAGAATTTGCTTTCGATCGCGAGAGCGCGCTCGTTAGCCACGTAAAGGACGACATCGATGTTCGGAGACCGCGATCCTACACCGGTCGGGAACTGTTGCTCAAACCGGATTTCTTCAACGGGATAACCGAGATTCAACGCGGCTGCTAACCGGGTTCGATCTCGAGTGGTCCAGTAATCAAAGACATTTACGGCTAATGCAGACGACGAGTGCAACGCGTGAATCTTGGCGCGGCCGGAACCGCGCCCGAACTCGCCACCGTCCGCAGCATCAAATGCCGCTCTGGTGCTTGGCGTCAGCCAGGGAAGGTTCTGTGTCGCGTGGTTAACGTAGCCTTTCGCGTCCGGATCCAACGCGCGCAACTTGGCCCATTCGAGTTGCTGTTGACGTATGAAATTGGTCATGCTGTTTGTCGTGTTGTCTAACGCATATTAAGTGTAAGCTGCGTGGCGCCACGCAGACAATGATTGCGCGGGTCGTTTCGCGCCACGACAGCTTCACACGATTATTAGCGCGCACCGTCCGTGCACGTGTGGCTAGATTGTTATTTGGGTTCTGCCCCACTGACCTCTGCCGCGATCGACTTCAGCATCGGCGCGATTTCAGGGATGTCCACGGACGCAGTTTGCCACACGATGTCCAGATCAACGAAGAAGTAGTCGTGGACCAGCTTGTGACGCATTCCCGTAACCTCGCGCCACGGGATTTCAGGATGCGCTCGAATCAAATCAACGGAAACGCGTCCAGCTGCCTCGCCCAAGATCTCCAACTCACGAATCAGTGCATCCTGAATCACCCAATCTCGGTTGAAGGTCTCGCGATCCGTTCGGGTGACGAGTTCCGAGACCCGATCGGTAGCGGCGAGCATGTGGCGGATAAAGGCTTGGTCAGGCCGCGACATCTAGCAGAACAGAGGCACTCGCGACAATTGAAGGACGCAGGAATGGGCTCAACCCGTTCTCTGTGACGAGATCCACTCGACGTCTGAAAAAGGCCCCCAGTTCGTCTTCTAGACGAATCAGCTCGAAGAACCCCTTAGGGGAAGAAAAATCGACAATCAGATCTATGTCTGACTCAGGTCCCGCATCGCCTCTGGCCATAGAGCCATATACTCGAAGACGCACTACATCATGGCGTTTACAGATTTTCGCGAGCTGGCGTTTATCGAACTGAACCATAATCTGAATTTCAATTGCGAACGTTAACGACGCAAGTGTCAATGGCGGCTGAATCTTGCTCAAAAGTGGCGGCCGAAAATTGCACACTCAGCAGGTGGTTTGCCTAGCTGAGGACCGCCTCCTTTCTTCGTCTCCTTGGCTTTTCTTTATTCTCACTCTCTTCCTCTTGGAGTGAGTGCCACAAGTCGCCGTGCTGCCGCATGCGGTAACTGTTGCCGCGTATGTTGACGATGTGGCAGTGGTGCACGAGCCGATCAATGAGCGCAGCGGCCATTACGTCGTCTCCGAAGATTTCGCCCCACTCATCGAAGCTCTTGTTGGACGTCAGAATCGTCGAGACGCGTTCGTAACGCCGACTCATGAGCTGGAAAAAGAGCATGGCGCCGACCCTGGTGATCGGCGGGTACCCGATCTCGTCTACGATCAGCAGTGGCGGATGGGTGAGCGTCTTGAGCCGGTACATGAGCCGGCCGGCTGCCTGGGCCTCTTCCAGTGAGGTGATGAGGTCTGCCAGGCTGCTGTAATAGACGCGGCGTCCGCGTTGCGCAGCAGGAATCGCCAAGCTGATCGCCAGGTGCGTTTTACCGACACCCGGCGGGCCAAGAAAGATGACATTCTCTTTGCGCTCGATGAAACCTCGGTGAGTCGATTCGACGATGCTCGGATCAGGATTACGCCAAAAGTTTGCTTCGCGAGAGGTTGTTGATCTCTCAGATTACGGTCCATCGTAATTAGAACGTCGAATTGGTTTGTGGCACGACGTAACAATTCGCCTTTCTTGATACCGCACCAACCAAGCCCGTTCACCGTATCGACTTGATGTGGCGCTAAATGAGCCGAAAGACCAACTGGAATGTTTTCGTCAAGGAGTACGCGCACGATTCAGTACGGAGTCACGCGCCATATCGAGCGCGGCGATCGCAGTTTCCCGATCAACAGACGGAAATTGGCGGAGGAACTCATCCAGAGTATCGCCGCCCTCGAGGTAGTCAAAGAGCGTCTGAACTGGAACCCGCGTTCCAGCGAACACAGGGGTGCCGCCCAGGATATCAGGGTCGCTATGGACGATTTGCGAGCTCTTAGCCATGTATTCGATTCCAGAATGGAAGACTCAATATAAACTCAAAAACCACGGTGTGCCTAACGTTCAAGGATCAGGCGCAGGACGGCTGCACCGAGGTTTGCCCCCGCACGAAAACCTGGGCCGCCCTGCGTCGCCTGCATCCGCTTGTTAGCAAGCACTCCGTCAGTGGGGCTGCCCCCGCTCTCACGTATGAGCGTACAACGGCGTACTTAAGTACTTCATCCCTGAATCAACTGCTACTGTGACCACTGTGTGGCCAGGTCCCAGGCGCTCGGCAATCCGCAACGCCACCGCTACGTTTCCTCCCGTGGAAGTGCCTGCAAAGATGCCTTCATCCCGGGCGAGGCGCCGGGCGGTCGCCATTGCCTCCTCGGTTGAAACCGTCTGGATCTCGTCGGCAAGCGTTTCGGTCCATAGCGGTACTATGAACCCGGCGCCGGTGCCTTCAATCTTGTGAGACCCACTCGGCTTGCCCGACAAAACAGCCGATTCCTCGGGCTCTACCGCGACGATGTGCACCGCCTCGTTATGGACTCGAAGGCGTGTCGAGATCCCCCGCAACGACCCGGCAGTGCCGACACTCTGGACAAATGCGCTCACCTGTCCATTGGTCTGCTCCCATATCTCCTCGCCCATCCGCTCGTAGCTCGATAACTGATCCGTATTGTTCAACTGATCCGTCCAGTAGCTCCTGGGAGCTGAGGCGAGTTTTCTCGCAGTCTCAATCATCTCGAGGGTCAGGGCCTTTGTCGTCCCGCCGGTTGGGCTAGGGACGAGAGTGAGGTGGGCACCCAATGCCTTCATATGGTCCCTTTTCTCCTTGCTGAATGCCTCCGACGTCACGATCTGAAGAGGGATCCGCTTCGCGGCGCACACGAAGGCGAGCGACACGCCCGTGCTTCCACCCGTGTACTCGACCACCGACCCACCCGGCTGCAGCCGTCCATGATTCTGGCTCCGTTGGCAGACGAGGCCTCTGGGCAATGTCTTTCGAACGCATCAAGGATCACGGCGCGCCTCAATCAACGTCGTTGCGTGTGCGCCGCAGGAGACTTGTGATGGTCGACTTGGCCGCCTCGTCCGCGCGTCAGGTGCGGTACTTGAAAATTGCCTCCTCGCATGCCGTCATTCGCGCCCTGAAGTATTGCCCCGACATCAGGGTTTGGGCGCAGAAGAAGTCACGCAAGAAGAACAAGCATATCGCGCGTGCTCTCGTCGCCAAGGAGATCGCGCGCATCGTCTATTACGTGCTGTCGAGTCGTGAGCCCTTCAAACGGGAAGTTCAAGGGCGCCACCCTCGAGCGCACGAAGCAGTTGAAGTGGCCGCGCCGAGCGAGCCCGAACGTATAACTGACCCGCTCGCACGCAGGGTCCCCCGATTGATTGGGAGGCCCGGCGCCTGTGCCGCTGTTGTGTCTGGGACGGCTCTTCCACGGCAGAGCGCGCCGCTGAAGTCGAGGAGTGGCGCTGAGCCCGAAGTGGTGTTTGGCCGCCACTCTTGGCGCCGACCGAGATACGACCAGCGAGCCGTCACTTCGCAGGAGTAGCAACTGCTGCGGAGAGCCTGCGCCCTCCGCGCAGGATTCGTGTGCCTCTTGACAACGTCCTTTCTAATGGTGTTAGACACCACACTACGTCGGCATCGCTTCGCGAACGCGGCGTACGGCATCGTCCAGCATTCGCTTAAACGTGACAAAATCGATGAGAGGGTCGTTATTGAACTGAGTTATGGGATGCTGATAGCGGCGCGGACTCGCTGCCCGCACTGGGGATGCAGCTTATCCTTGTACCACTCTCTCGCCAACCTCCAGACGATGCGCGGCGTCAGAATAGCCCCTCTCGACAGGTCGCGAGGTGCGAGCCAGCGGTCAACATGTTCTTCCGACCGGATCCAAATCGATACAAGCGACAAAACGGCCTTTCGCATGACTCTCCCGGGTGGTGTCTAGAACGTTAGGTGTAAGCTGCGCGGCCGATGCTTTAGAGAGGTCAATCCTCACATCATCCGCGTCAGCTTCACCTTTGTTAGACCGCGTCTTCCCTGGTTCAGATACCAGGAAATCTGCGTGATGCTCGATTCACTGTTGTCACCTCGGCGACAGAATCCTGATCTCGCAGACGATACACGATTCGATATAGACCATGGATTATCTCGCGGAGATCTTCTCGCTGAAGCTCAGGAACGACGCGTCCCGATCTTGGAAACTCGGTAACGCGATCCACCGCTTCAACAAGACGTGCGACGACGACATTTCCGTAGTGAGGTGAGGTTCGAGCGATGAAGTCACGTATCGCCTCGAGATCGGCTATAGCCTCTTCAGTCCAAACAAGGCGGGTCACGAAGGACTAGAGCGAGAACCGTTTACGTACCTCTTCATGCGTCACGACGCGCCCTGCGTCGGCGTCGGCCAGGCCCCGCTCGATCTTCGCAAGGAAATAGAGCCGTTCCATGGCGTCCTCGACCGTGGCATCAGCAGGTAACTGCTGAATCGCCTCTATCACCTTTTGTCTAAGCGACGCTTCCATAGGCATGCCTCGGAATTGGATTCGCATGGAATATACGCGAATGTTCGCAGTTCAGCGAATCACATCGCGGTCATATCAACGGATTGAGGCTAAGCTGCCCGGCGCCACGCAGATGAGGATTGCACGAGTACATCTCGCGCCGGGACAGCTTCAGCCGCTTGTTACTGATAGAGGCCCCTCCTGGGCCTGGCCGGTCGGGTCAGGCAGGATGTTGAGTGCGAGCTTAATCATCCACTCACGCCAGGAGGGACCATGCGCTTCTATCGCGGTACTCATCAGTACTACTGCGGCATCGACTTGCACGCACGCACCATGCACCTCTGCCTCATGGATCAGCACGGCACTATTCTCCTGCACGAAGGCATCGCTTGCGAACCCAAAACCTTCCTGCGTCTAGTCCAGCCCTACCGCGACGATCTGGTCGTCTGCGCCGAGTGCATCTTCTGCTGGTACTGGCTGGCCGACTTGTGCGCCCAGCACGGCATTCACTTCGTGCTCGCTCATGCACTTTACCTGAAAGCGATCCACGGCGCCAAGAGCAAGAACGATGCGGTCGACTCCGAAAAGCTCTGCACGCTTCTGCGCGGCGGCGTCATCCCGCAAGCCTACGTCTACCCCCCACGGCTACGCGCCACGCGCGATCTTTTGCGCCGCCGCTTGTTCTTCACGCGCAAGCGCGCCGAGCTCTTCTGTCACATCGAGAACAGGTTCCACCAGTACAACCTGACCAGGCCAGACACCGCCATGCGCTCGCCCAAACAGCGCGCCGGCCTGGCAGCCCCCTTCGCCGATCCTATCGTCCAGGCCACCATTGAAGCCGACCTGGCACTCTGCTCCGCTTACGATGAGCGCATCAAGGCGCTCGAGAAGACCGTCGAACAACAAGCCCGCGGCCAGGAGCCCACTGCGCTCGCTCTGCTGCGCACCATTCCCGGCATAGGGCCCATCCTGGGTCTCACGATTCTCTATGAGATCGACACCATCAAGCGCTTCCCGCGCGTGCAGGACTTCAGCTCCTACTGCCGTCTCATCAAGCCCGAGCACAGCTCCGATGGCAAGCGGCTCGGCACCGGCGGCAGCAAGATCGGCAGCGCCCATCTGAAGTGGGCTTTCTCCGAAGCCGCCGTCGGCTTCCTGCATCGCAACCCGCGTGGCCAAGCTCACATCAAGCGCTTGCGCAAACGCTATGGCAAAGGCAAGGCGCTCAGCTATTCTGGCGGCGCGGCTCGGTCGCGCCACCTATTTCATGCTCAAGGACAAGCGCGTTTTTGATATGGATCGCTTCTTCGACAAATAGCCGGTGGAGAGAGTGAGCCCGCCGTCTAACTCGAGCCGATGGACGGAGCCCGAAGAGATCGCCAGTTCTTTGTGCTACGAGCACGCACCGCGATCATGGGCACAGAGTCCGGCAGCGCACCCGATTGATTGGCCACTCTCTCCACTTTGCTATGGCAGCTCGGCTATCGGCTCTGCCCCTCACCCGAGCCCGCAGATAACTGGCGCAGCACGAGCCCGACGATTGCTAGGCCGGCACGAGGGTCAGGATGAATTTCTAGAGAGAGCTTCTACTCTCGATAAGTGTTTGGTGCAGAGTCCGCTCTGCAACCTGTTCGTGAAACGAAGTCAGAGCCATCGGCTGAGATCATTCAGTGCGTTGCTTGCAACGCGCAGGGATTCGTACGTGCACTTGACTTCCGGGGCCTCATAAGTGTTAGGCCGAAGGACGTTAGTTCTCATCTTCTCTTTACGGCCCGAGTCTCCTTGCCACCCTCCCGCTCAACCAGGCCAGTGACCTCTCCACGCGGATTTCGCTCGAAGCGGATTTGAGTGTCCGACTCGAAAAGGAAGAAGTCACTGGCGGACGCTGCGTGAAGTTGAACCTTTCCGAACTTGTGAAGTCCAAACAGCTTCCCATTCTCAACTACAACGTGAAGCTGCGTCTCGGGATCGAACTCGTAGAGACCGACGAACTGCTGAAGCGCTTCCGGATCAACGGTGACCTCTCGGCGGCTCGCGATGTGAGCTGGCAGATCCTCTAATGGGGAATTCTTCATGAGGAGGTGGAACCCGATATCATCGATGTTGGTCCGCGAATTTGATAGCACCACGACGCCTAGTTTCCTTGCTGGATTGAAGCCGATGAATGAATGGTATCCGCCAGTTTCGCCGGGATGCCAAAGAATAGTGTCGCCTTCCACTCTTAAGTAATGCCAGTTCAGAGCTACGCCTGCGTATTGATTTATGTTGAACCTCAATTTGTGTGATTCACTGATTGTAGCGGCAAGTGGCGACGCCGTCGGGTTGAGGTTGGCCGCAAGAAACTGCAGCATGTCGCCCATGCTCGAGCGCAGCGCACCTGCAGGTGCGAATGCATCAAATTCCCAGTTGCGCGCCGGGTTCAGAGACGCATCGTGCCCAGGTACTAGCCGTTGCTGCATATTGGGGCTTAGCTGAATTCCCGTGTCGTTCATTTCAAGCGGTTCAAGAATCCGCTCCCGCAGCAAAGCCGCATAAGGCACGTTTGCGCGATTCTCCAGGAGATGGCCAAGCAGCGCAGCCCCTAGGTTCGAGTACTCGTAGGCAGAGCCGACCTCGCGCTGAAGCTCGACACCTGCAAGGAATGCGTACATATCCGGTACGGCGTAATCCGCGTACGGATTCGTTGGGTCTGCTGGCAGGTGCCGTCCACGACTATTCGGGAGCCCGGACGAATGAGTCGAGAGATCAACAAGGCGAATTTTTCGTCCGTTTTTCTCGGGAAGGCGCACCTGAATGGGTAAGTAATCTTCGGCAGGATCGTCTTCTTTGAGTTCACCGCGCTGACCCATCTCAACCAACAGAGTTCCAGTGAATACCTTAGTAACCGACCCGATCTCGAAAACGCTATTCGCGTCAAGCGGAGGAGTTAATCCGCTTCTGCTCGCGCTTACGACATGCCGAGCACCTGAGGAATCAATGACGCCAAGCACAATCCCCGCGCTTCGTCCTGACTCGACTCGTTCCCTGACGATCCGTTGGAGTGTCGAATCCGCGAATTGGGCTGGCAATTGAGCTGCGTTCAGCTGGGCCGCAACCGCAATCGACACGGTGCAGATCTGGACTCGGAAACGTGATGAGGTCATAGAAACTTTTGATGAAAGTGCGAGTCGGATTTCGGCCTAACGCATGTTGAGAGCACGCCCCTTGGTGCTTCCATGGAGTTGTCAAAGACCTATGGACGCAGCCAAGGAGCGGCTCTCATGAAACGGACGACCAAGTATGTCGCGTTGGACGTGCATCAGGCAACCACGGTGACCTCGGTGCGCGAGCCGGGCGGTCGGGTCATCGCGCGGACCATCCTGCCGACCGAAGCGGCGGTGCTCGTGGAGTATTTCCAAA
>JBQTID010000266.1:0-16414 GCA_052389275.1 Gemmatimonadota bacterium
TTCAAATCCAGTCATCCCGTCTGATGTGAATGTGAGGCCCTGCAACGAGTTTCGTTGTGGGGCCTTACTTATGCCGCTGCGAATCGTGTCACCTTGATAGCGGCCGCTTTCGCCTTCGCCGCCCAGAGGTCGTAGGCCATCTGCATACCGAGCCAGGTGTCGGGCGATGAACCGAAGGCCTTCGATAGGCGGATTGCCATCTCGACGGAGATGCCTGACTTCCCGTTGACCAGGTCCGAAAGCGCCTGGCGAGTCACGCCGAGACCGTTGGCCGCCTTGGTTACCGACAAATTGAGCGGTGCGAGACACTGTCGCCTTACGATATGCCCCGGATGCGTCGGACGTTTCATCGCCATAATCAACCCTCCGTCAGTGATAGTCGACGTAATCGACGTCAACCGCATGTCCATCTTCGAATCGGAAGATCACACGCCAGTTTCCCGATACCGAGACGGCGTAATGGTTCTTCCATGCGCCTTTGAGACGGTGCAACCGGAATCCCGGCAAATCCATGTCAGACGGGACCCGGCTTCGATCGAGCACGGCCAAAATATCGCTGAGCTTCTCGACGTGCTCGGCCGCGACCCGCCTCGCCGTCCGTCCGTCGTAGAGAGCTTTGAGTCCACGATGCTTGAACGAGCGGATCATGCCGGCATCATAATGTGTCGTGCGTCACTTGTCAATTGACAAAGGGCTGCCACATTGTAATATCCGACGTAGGTACAGCATTCAGATTCGTGTTCCGTACAACCGCGCCCTGCGGCCTTTGGAGCAGAAACCGCGCTGGATTTGGGCAGTGCCGAAGTGTCGGAACTGACCTTTGCCGCGTTTTACGCCGACTGCGAACACGAGGTCCGGCCTATTATCGCAGGCAGCCGCGTCTGCTTGATCTACCATCTGGGTGCGACTCGCGGGGACGCAAGCGAATGTCGCGCGGCGTCAGCGCCAGAACGGGCGAGGCAAGAGAGCTTCAGCGAGCTTGAGACGGAGCAGATCTTCCGCTCAGCCGAACAGCCGTTCCAGGTCATCGCGTGTGATGCGCGTAATCAAGCTCGACTCCTCGCCCAGGATAGCATCGGCAAGCTCGCGCTTGGTCTGCTGTAGCGCGAGCACTTTCTCTTCGACGGTGTCGCGCGCAATGAGGCGGAGCGCAATGACACGCTTGTCCTGGCCGATGCGGTGTGTGCGGTCGATCGCCTGCGCCTCCACGGCAGGGTTCCACCAGGGGTCGAGCACGAAGACGTAATCCGCGGCGGTCAGGTTGAGGCCTTGGCCGCCGGCGCGCAGGCTGATCAGGAAAAGTGGACAGGCATCGTCGGACTGAAAACGGTCGACACGCGCCTGGCGGTCGCGCGTGCGGCCATCGAGGTACTCGTACCGGACGCCACGCGCGTCGAGCCGCTGGCGCACGAGAGCAAGAAAGCTGGTGAACTGCGAAAACACGAGCGCCTTGTGGCCCTCGGCGATGACCTCTTCGACTTGCTCGAGCAGCACATCGAGCTTCGCGCTGCCCGCGGCGCCACGCTTCTGATCGATCAATCCGGGGTGACACGCGGCCTGGCGCAGGCGCAACAGCGCTTCGAGAATCTGGATCTTCGCGCGCTTGATGCCGACTTGGTCGATGCGCCCGAGCAGCGCGGCGCGATAGTGGTCGCGCAGCGAATCGTAGAGCGCGCGCTGCTCGCGTTCCAGTTCAACGACGAGCGTCTGCTCGATGCGTGGCGGCAGTTCGGGCGCAACCTGGTCCTTGGTGCGGCGAAGCAGAAACGGCTTGAGAGCGCGCGCGAGCAGAGCACGCGATTCCGGGTTGGGCGCGGTCGCGCTGCCGCCGCGGAATTGCGCGAACGCGGGTGCGGCCCCGAGCATGCCTGGATTCAGGAACTCGAATAGACTCCACAATTCGCCGAGATGATTCTCGATGGGCGTGCCGGAAAGCGCGAGTCGATGCCGCGCATTGAGCAGGCGCGTAGCCTTCGCGGATGCAGTAGCGGCGTTCTTGATCGCCTGTGCCTCGTCTATGATGGCGTAATCGAACTCGATCTCGCGCAGCTCGGGCGCATCGCGGCGCAGGGTGCCGTACGTGGTGACCAGCAGATCGAAATCTGCGGATCGTAGTGGCGCCTGGCGGCGCTGCGTGCCCGAGTAGTCGCGCACCCGCAGCTCGGGCGTGAAACGATCGGCCTCACGCAGCCAGTTGAATACGAGTGATTTCGGCACGACCACGAGGGACGGCCCCTTCCCTTCCTGACGACGCTGCTCGAGCAGCGCGAGCACCTGCACGGTCTTGCCGAGACCCATGTCATCGGCGAGGCAGCCGCCCAGGCCGAAGCGTCGCAGGAACGAGAACCAGCCGATGGCTTCCTGTTGATAGTGCCGCAGTTTGCCGTGGAAGCCGACCGGCGCGGCCTGAGGCCGGACCCGCTCGAACGAGCCCAGCTCGTCGCGAATGCGCGCAAACGTTTCATCAATGCGGATGTCCGGCAGCGTCGCAACCAGAGCGTCGAGCAGGCCGGCCTGCGCGCGCGTGAAACGCAGTGTCGCATCCGATTCGGCAGCCGTGCCCAGTCCGGCAATCGACGCATAGCGTTGCAGCCACTCGGCTGGCAGCAGGCCGTAAGAGCCATCACCGAGCCGCACGGTCTTCTCGCCTCGCCTGAGCGCGGCGAGCAGCTCGACGAGGCCGGCGCGCTGGTCATCAAACTCCACGGTGCCGTCCAGCTCAAACCAGTCAATGCCGGAGCGCACGGCCGCACTCGTGTGTGTGGCGACCCGGTAACGGATGTCGTCCGCCTCCACGTACCAGCCTTCAGTGACGAGCGTATGCACGATTTTCTCGACGCGCTTGACCGCGATGACCAGGTGCTCGGCGGAGCCACGCCAGTCGTGCCTGAGCTGCGCGCCCAACTCGAGCAGCCGCGCGAACGCCTGCCCTTCACGCTCGAGATCGCGATGCACGATGCGACGCCGCTCCTTGTCGACGACGGCCCGGCCTTTCTGACGGTGTTTCACCAGCAATCCATCGTACGAGAACGCGAGTCGCGCGCGCGGCGCGGAATCGTAGCTGTGGCGTGGCGGCGCTTCGAGCCGGAGCCGCGGTTGCGGCTGTGGCCGCGTCTGCTCGACCCCAAGGGTGTGAGGCAGTTCGATCGCAGGCGCGCCGGGCATGAGCAACAACTCGGTGGCAAACTCGAACAGGTCTGAAGGAGGGATCTCGATGGGTCCATTGGTGCGAAGCGCCAGCACGAGCGGCCAGCTCGCGCGCAGGTCCGCGCGCGCGAGCGTCGCGGGTGCGCCGGCGCCCAGCGCGCCGGCCGGGAAGCCGATCAGGCCGTTTGCGCTGGCGAACAGCACGTCATCGACCGGCCATTGACCGCCCGCGCGCTGCAACCAGCCGCGCAGGCACCACCACCCGGACTGTGGCATCTCTTCCGGGGCGAAGCGCACCTGCCATGGATCGCTGGTATCCCACGCCAGCGGGCCGGCCGCGGCGAGTGCACCAGTGGGCGACTCGAAATGGCAGCGACCCGTCTCGCAGATCGCGCGGAGCGTGTTTTCGTACATGAGCGGCGGAATGACGAACCGCCGGCGCCGCTCCGGCTCGTAGTAGATGTTGCGAGGTCGCGCGCCCAGCAGGCGGTGTGCAATGTCGCGATCCTGTTCGTTCGACGTGCCCAGCCACTGTTCATCGCTGAAGCCGGTGTACGTTCCGGAACGCCGCCCCGGCATCACCACATCGATCGCCACCTCGCCCGTCGCATACAGCGTGTCAGCATCAAAGCGGTAGTGGAGGAAGAGATCGGCAGAGACAGGTGCGGCCGGCTCATCCGCGGACGGCACCGCGATCTTGCGCAGTTGTCGCAGGCGGAGCTTCCATTCGGAGCGCGGCGCTGGCGGTGGCGCGTCGATTTTCGCCGCGGTCTGCTTGCGGAACGGGATCACCCGCGCGCCTTTGCGATGGTCGCTCGTTCCGTTCGACATCGGGGACATGCCATCGAAAACATGTGCGGCGTCCGCGGCAAGCAGCGCAGCCCACATGTGCTTGCAGGTGTCGTTGTCGTCCGCGTACGGGCACGTACACCGCATCCGCTCGGGCCTTCGACCTTGCGGTTCAATGGTTACGGCGTACGTCCGCGTGCCCTTGACGGTCGCCTCGATAACCTCCGGCGTGATGGTGGACAAACGCACGCGTCCCGCCTGAAAGTAGCTGCTTCCGCGGGTGCATAACTGCGACGGGAATTGTCGCGCGAGGTCCTGGGGGATCACAATTCTGCCGCTATTGACGAATCTCGGCTGAAGCACCAGCTGCACAAGCAGCGGGCGCACTGGGCGCGGCGAGGATCGAGAGCGGGCATCTGCTCGTCATGCGTTTTAATCTAATGCAGAAAGCCCCGCTCACGGGAATACCAGGGGCTTTCGGAAATAAGGGTCCATCGGATCAACGAAAAGATGTAGACGGCCGTTCCGCGCTCCAGCATTCTGCGAAACCGTGCGTACGCCTTTTGGCACGTGCCGGCAAACGCGAAAGCGTTCATTTCGCCTGTCGTTTTCTGCGTACATGCGAATGCGGCCGGCCCCAAATCCTATGGCCCACCTTCTATTCGGCGAGGCTATGTTGAGCGCGTGAAAGACTCCGAGTTGCGCGCGTACTTCGAGCGCGCGCAGGGCGATAATGCCCGCCTCGAGGCGGCGATTCGCAAGGGCTTCGAGCGGACGGACGCACGCTTCGAACGGACGGAGGCGCGCTTCGAGCAGATTGATACGCGCTTCGACCACGTGTATGCCTTGATCGAAGAGCAGATCGAACATCTGCGCGCTACCACCGCCGACCATTTCGAGGTGCTCGAGAGCCGTCTCAACGAGCGCCTGGACCGCCTCGAGCAACGCGTCTGATTTCTTAACACCGGCACCCGATCTCTATCTGGTTCGCCTCGACAATCCCTTCGGAATCCTTTCGCCGCAAGCGCGCGCGTGAAGAAGCTTGCTCGCAGTTCTCCAGCCGTTTAGATAGGGTCATCCCATCTTCCCTGGAGCTGATATGCGCAGGATTGCATCCTTGCTGGTGTTCGCATTGGCGACATCGGCAGCGGCACAAACTACAGGTACGGTCACCGGTGTCGTGACCAGCAGTTCAGGCGGGCCGGTCGCGGGCGTGGCCGTTCGCGTGGTCACTGCGCCGCAATTCACCAAATTCAGCAGTGCCGTGGTTATGGCGCACGGCGATGGCGCGTATCGAATGCAGCTGCCGGCCGGCACGTACGAGCTGCAAGCCGCGCTGATTGGTTTTGCCGTACGCAATGAGACGGTTACCGTCACGGCTGGTCAGACCAGCACGGTCAACTTCGTGCTACAGCCGAGCGCACTGCCGGTCAATGCAGTCGTCGCGGTCGGCACGCGGCGCGTGAACCGCACAGTGACAGAATCACCGGTTCCGGTCGACGTCGTGCCCGCGCAGCTCATCGAGAGTGTCGGCCTGATCGAGACCTCGCAGATTCTACAGCGCCTGACACCATCGGTAAACTTCCCGCGCACCGCGATTGCGGACGGCACCGATCACCTGCGGCCGGTCACGCTGCGCGGACTGGCTCCCGATCAGGTGCTGGTCCTGGTCAACGGCAAGCGCCGTCACAATACGGCATTGGTGCACATCAACGGCACGGTCGGCCGCGGCGCGACGTCGGTCGACCTGAATGCAATTCCAGCTAATTCCATCGAACGTATCGAAGTGTTGCGCGATGGCGCGGCTGCCCAGTACGGGTCGGATGCGATTGCCGGCGTCGTCAACATCGTCTTGAAATCAGGCGAGCGCCGCGAGCTGACCACCACGTTCGGCCAGGTGATGAGCAGTGAGAGTGATCGCGATTTTTCCGACGGCGAACACGTGAATCTGAATGGCACATACGGTGTGCTCTTCAAGCAGGGTGCCACGCTGACGCTGAACGCGGAATATCGTAATCGCAACCAAACCAACCGTGCTTATCCGGATGCGCGCCAGCAGTATTTCACCGGCGATCCGCGCAACAGCAATTCACCCGAGATCACTGCCTGGCAAGGCGACGGCGACTCGAAGGACTACGGCAGTTTTCTGAACGCCACATTGCCACTCACCACTGGGACCGAGCTTTATACCTTCGGCGGCGTCACCAGGCGTGAAGGTCTCGCGGCCGGCTTCTTCCGGCGCGCGCAGGACAACCGCACAGTCCGCGCAATTCATCCTAATGGTTTCCTGCCGTGGATCGGCAGTGACATTCTCGATTTTTCGGGTGCGGCCGGTGTGCGCGGCACCATGAACGGCTGGCGCTGGGACTTGAGCTCGGTGTACGGCGGCAACTCCTTCGAGTACAGCGTGCACAACAGCAACAACGTCACCCTGGGCGCGCAAAGTCCTACCGATTTCGAGGCGGGCGCGCTGAACTTCGCGCAGTGGACCAACAACCTGGATCTCTCGAAACAGGTGAACATCGGGCTGCCCGCGCCGCTCAACATTGGTGTGGGCGCGGAGCTGCGCGTGGACAGCTACAACATCGAAGCCGGCGAGCCGGACTCGTATCGTGATGGTGGCGTGAGAATTCTGGATGGTCCGAACGCGGGCAGCCAGGGCGCGCCGGGTGCGCAGGTATTTCCCGGCTTCCAGCCGAAGGACGTCGTCGACAAGAGCCGCAACAACGTGGCTGCCTATGTCGACCTGGAGACGAATCTGAGCGACAAACTGCTGGTCAATTTTGCCGGTCGCACGGAACGCTACAACGATTTCGGCAGCACTATCGACGGCAAGATCGCGGCGCGCTTCGAGCCGGTGAAAGGCTTTGCGCTGCGCGGCGCCGCGGGGACCGGTTTCCGCGCGCCATCGCTTGCGCAGTCGTGGTTCTCGGCCACATCGACCAACTTCATTGTCGTGAATGGCGTCAACACACCGTTCGATATTCGCACGTTCCCGGTCAGCACCGGCGAGGCGCAGGTGCTGGGTGCGAAGCCGCTCGAGGCTGAGGAGTCCATCAACCTGAGCGCCGGCGTTTCGATGGATCTGGCATCGGGCTTGACGGTCACGGCTGATTATTACGCGATCAACATTGACGATCGCATCGTGCTGTCGGGCAACTTTACGGGCACGGCGGTGCGACAGTTGCTCGAATCGCGCGGCTTCACCGGCGTAGGCGGCGGTCGCTATTTCACGAACGCGATCGACACCGAGACGCGCGGCTTCGACGTCGTCGCAAACTACGGTCTGCTACTAGGCAATGCGGGTCAGCTGCGCGCTACCGCCGGTTTCAACCAGAACCGCAGCCGGGTCACTCGGATTGCCAACACGCCGCCCGAGCTGAGGGCGCTTCAGACGGTGCTCTTCGATCGCGTCGAGCGCGCACGTATCGAGCGGGGCCAGCCGCGCAATACTATCAGCGCGACGCTGAATTACACGATCCGCAAGCTCGCGCTGAATCTGCACAATCAGCGTTTCGGCGAAGTCTCGCAGTTCGCGGCTGACACGAGCGGCGCGCTGGACCAGACGTTCAAGGCCAAGTGGCTCACGGATCTCGACGTCTCCTACAAGGTGATGCAGCGCTGGCGTGTGGCCATGGGCGCGGACAACCTGTGGGACACGTATCCGGATGAATGGAAGGACTGGTCGAAAGGCGTGAGCGGGTCGCTGACGACCAACGGCAATTACCGTTATGCTGGTGGCACCTCGCCGATGGGCATGAACGGTCGCACAGTGTACGTCAGGTTATCCTACCGTTAGCGAGTGTGAGAATGTGAGAGTGTGAGAGTGTGCGAAACACGTCGCACACTCTCACATTCACATGCACGGTATGGCAGGAGGAGTCAGTTGCGGGGCTGTTTTGCATACGGTCCGTTGCCGCGAGTGTAGATGACGACTACGCCATCGGAACTGCCCGTTCCATAACGCGCGCCCGCTTCGGCGGCTGGGAGAAATTCAATGCTCTCCACCATTGCTGGGGCAATGTGCAGGAGTGCTTCGGGAATCCAATCACGCATGTCAGGCAGGTCGGGTTGACGCATGGGAACGTCGTCGACAACGACGAGTACGGAGTTGCAATTGTGTAGTCGTCGCCTCAGGGCAGGAGCAGAGCGGCCAGATTCGATACAGACGCCTCTCAATGGCCCGCCGTTCGGGTAATAAATCTCTCGAACTTTCAAGCCCTGAAAAATTCTGACCAAGTCACCAATGTGGCGGGCCCGGTTCTCGAGCGCCGCCAATTGCTCGCGAACCAGGATGTCCGCGCGTGAGCCGCGGGCGAGGCGTGCTCGCGCGACGGCCGAAAGCGCTTTCGCTGCCACCGGCTCAATGATAATTGCGCTTTTCGGAACCCGGATTTCGAATAATAAGCGGTCGTGATTTACCGTGACCGTGTCGCTGAAGCCAGGGTAGGCCAGATGCTCTATTTTTAACTCGTGCTTGCCGATCGGAACGGACTGGAAGATGGCTCGACCTTCAGCATCCGATAGTGCGCGAATGTTTACGCCCATCAGCAAGACGTTTGCATTGACTATTGGATTGCCAGAATCCCAGTCCAGCAACCGCGCTATCACCGTGTGCACCGGAGATGGCTGCATTTGTATAGAAAGAGATGCGCTACCCTCGTCAATTTGCAGGACTTCGCCTCCTTCCTCCACCACCCCGACCGCCGCAAGTCGGTTCTGCACGCCGCCCGGTAGTCTCAGCTCACGCTGGACAACTATTGGCATGCGAATCGACCATTTCTTTATCGCTGACGCGCCGTTTGGCAGACGCATAAAGTGAAGCGTGCCACCAGCGTGCTCAGTCGGCCAGTCAAGTGGATTAATACGAGTATAGCTGAAATCCAGACGCTCGAGATTAAAACTCGACCGATCGAGCCAAAGCGTGCCGGCTATGGCTGGAGGTCCGCTGCGGGCAGACGGGAGGAATATCAGACCAACTAGATCCGCTGAGATATCCTCCGTGGCGCCAAAGCAGTAAACCTGTGCGAATCCGTCGGAAACAAGCACACGAGGGTCAGGTGCGTGATAAAAAGTACCGGAGTCGGTGCGCTCGAAAAAGCCGCTTTCGAGCAATTGCCGAACTGGAGGACTGACAAATGGACTGCCATCGCTGCGGAGGATACGCTCGTAGGAGCTGTCGCTTCGGATCCGCAAATCAGGAAGCTCTAAACGTCGTGTAAATCTGCGTACGTGAAATTGGTAGCTGCGTTGTAACTCACTGAGGAGAAGCGCGTCGAGTCCCTTGCGCGCTTCCCGCCACAGCGCTGCGGCGGCGTGATTGCCGGTGATTGATGTGGCACATTGCCGTTTGGCTGAGGCGGTGATGGCGGGGATCTCAATCGGTAGCAGGGCCAGTTCGATTCGCTTCTCGGTTGTCGCCGCCGTGGGTATCAGGAAGGAATCCGTATCAATGTCTTGAAAGCCAATGCGTTGAAGCCGCAGGCGATAATGGCCTGGGAGCGGAGCTTTGATGTGAAACCGTCCATGCTCATCCGTGAAGGCTGCGCCTCGCCTGCCTCCAGTGCTGTCAAGCAGAAGAATTACAGCACCGTGCGCAGATACACTGGAATCCGATGTCACGACGTCACCTTGTACGGCCTGCGCCCAACCCCAGCGAGCGCAGCCGGCCAATCCGATCAGCACAATGAAAACGTGAAGGCGAAGCATAGGGACTCCCTGGAGTCCGTGCACGAGGACAGAGTGATAATAGCTCCTGTCAGCGTGCAAAGGAAACTCGAATAACTAGATGGCATTTCGACCTGCGCTGGGTTACGCGACTTAAGAGCGCGCTAGTACCACGACTGATCACCTCTTGTGGAAAGCTGAAAATGCATGTGGTTCTTGCGCTGGTAAAGGCCGCTCTGGACCCTCACCTGCCTGAACTCGCGGGCGGCACGCATGCCCGCGCATTTCATGATCGAGTGCTCGAAGATGGCGCGTTGCCGCTGGTCTTGTTACGGAGTAAAATCGAGCGCTGGATCACGGCAGGCGGATCCCTCTAACACGCGGACGAACAAGTATCATGATCAAACGCATCATCTGTCACGCCGGCACACTTCTCATTGCGACGTCGCCACTCGCATCACAAGTGCCTGCGCCTTCGCGGTACTCACCACCATCTGTCTGGCAGCAGTACGCGCGCGCAACGCTCGCGCAGCTCATCGAGATCAACACGACCGATGCTTCCGGCAACAATACCGTGGCCGCCGAGGCAATGGCGAAGCGGCTGCTCGATGCCGGCATTCCCGCGGCGGATGTGCAGGTGCTCGGCCCGGCGCCGCGCAAAGGCAACCTGGTCGCGCGGCTGCGCAGCACGAAGCCGCAATCGAAACCGCTGCTGCTGATGGCGCATCTCGACGTGGTCGAAGCAAAACGCGAGGACTGGTCGTTCGATCCGTTCGTGTTCCGTGAACAGGATGGCTACTTCTACGGTCGCGGCACGAGCGACGACAAGGCAATGGCCGCGATCTTCACGACCACGCTCGTGCGCATGAAGCAGGAAGGCATCGTTCCGAGGCGCGACATTATCCTCATCCTCACGGCGGATGAGGAAGGCGGCGATTACAACGGCGTCGACTGGCTGCTGAAGAATCACCGCGAGCTGGTCGCTGCCGCGTTCGGCATTAATGAAGGCGGTGGCGGCCAGATCGACGGCGGCAAGCGCACCTTCAACGAAGTGCAGGCGAGCGAGAAGATCTTTCTCAGCTTCCAGCTCGAGACTACCAATCCTGGCGGGCACAGCTCGCTGCCGGTCAGGGACAATGCCATCTACCATGTGGCCGAAGCATTGACGCGCATTGCCAATTACGAGTTTCCGATGCAGCCTGGCGAGATCGCGCGAGGATATTTCCGGAAGGTGCTCGACACCGAGCTGGATGATGCGGCGATGGAGCGGCTGAGTGAACAATCCGCATACTACAACGCGTTGCTGCGCACCACCTGTGTCGCGACCATGCTACAGGGCGGCCATGCCGAGAACGCGCTACCGCAAATGGCGCGCGCGACCGTGAATTGCAGGCTGTTGCCGGGCGAGCAGCCGGAAGCCGTGCAAGCAACGCTGACGCGCATCGTCGCAAATGACAAGGTGAAGATTACGCCGATGGCGCCGGCCAAGCCGAGCGACCCGTCACCGCTGACCGATGAGGTCATGAAGCCGATCGAGCGTATCACGAATGCGCTGTGGCCCGGCGTGCAGGTCGTGCCGATCATGGCTACCGGCGCGACCGACGGCTTGTACTTCCGTAACGCCGGCATTCCGATCTACGGCGTCTCCGGCATTTTCGAGGACATCAACGATGTGCGCGCGCACGGCAGGGACGAGCGCTTGCTGGTGCAGTCGTTTTATGAAGGGCAGGAGTTTTTGTGGCGGCTCGTCAATGCGCTCGGCATCTAAGCAGGGTGCTGAAAAACGGGCTGACCTGGGTGAAGGCTGGGCGCTACGCAGCCCTGCCTTCACCCACGCGCCATTGGGAACGCGATTTGCCCAATTGAAGTCTTTTCGCTTACCGCGAGGTGCGAAGTGGGAGAGCTGCGCTCAACGCCTCTCGAAATCGAATGCCCACTGGCGGGCCGTTTGGCCGAGGAACTGCGCCGTGCCCGCGCCCAGCTGGTGCACAACTGGCTCGAGCGTATTGCGGCGCGCGTTTCGATCGATCCGCAAAACGTCTTTCCGACCCAGGCGCTGCTCGATCATGTGCCGCTCCTGCTCGAGGGCATGGCTGACTACATCGAAAACCCCGCGGATGAGATCAGCGGTGAGATTCCAGTTGTCGCCAAGGCGATGGAACTGGGCAAGATGCGGCATGAGCAAGGCTTCGATGTGCACGAAATCCTCAAGGAATACGAAGTGCTCGGCGGCATCATCTTTCATCATTTGATCGGCATCCTCGAGGACGTCGAAGATACGTGCACGCGACCCGAATTGTTTTCCTGCGCGCATCGCCTGTTCCGCGGGATTGCAGTGATTCAACAAGTCACTCTCGATCAGTATTTACGCGTCGCCGCCGAAGGGGTCAGGGAACGCGAGGAACGACTGCGCGCGTTCAACCGCGTTCTCTCGCACGAGCTGAACAATCGCATTGGCGCGGTGATGGGCGCTAACGAATTGTTGAGCAACGTCGACGACCTCGAGGTTGGCACACGCCAGCGGATGATGGAGATCGTTGCTGCCAATACCAGGGAAATGCGCGGCATCATCGCGAATCTGCTCAGCCTAACGCGGATTGATAGCGATACACGCCAGCAGAAGCACGTGCGGCTGCCGCAGGCCGCAGCCGAAGTCGCGCGCCAACTGCGTGAAGCAGCTGCCTCGCGCGGCGTGGACGTCCGCCTGGATGACGAGCTGCCGCCGGTCGAAGTCAATGCCGCCGCCGTCGAATTGTGTCTGAGCAACTACCTGTCGAACGCAATCAAATACGCTGATCCGGAAAAGGATCAGCGCTGGATCGAAATCAAGGGTCGCACGGAGAACGGCGATGACGAAAGCTGCATGCTCATCGTCATGGTTCGCGACAACGGCCTCGGCGTGCCCGCAGCCGCACGTGGATCGCTCTTCCAACGATTCTTCCGTGCGCATGATGAGACCGTAACTGGCGTGGAAGGCACGGGTCTCGGTTTGAGCATTGTGCGTGAGACGATCGAATCGATTGGCGGACACGCGTGGGCGGAGTTTTCGGAGGAAGGCTCGCTCTTCGCGTTCTCGGTGCCGTGCCGCCGTGCGCAAGACCGTCAGGACGCGCGCTAATGCTTCTGCAATCGTACAATCCGCTCCTGGCCTGGCGTCACCAGATCCGGCATCTTCAGCGCGCGCGCCGCACGCCCGGGCACTTTCCCCCCCCCCCCCTGAAATTGTATTATCCCAAGGCGAGTCGATTGAACAAATGGAAATTCCAACACTCGGAACTGGCTTCTGACCAGAGCCCTTCAGAGGTTCCAAATCAGGTATGCCGAACGCCCATGAACTGGCCGACCGTCTCGTGAGGCGGGGGCTACTACCAGAAGATGCACATGACCCCGCGGCAGCCGCGGTTCAGGGCGCGACCGAGCACCTGTACCGGGAGCTGAGCCGGTGGCTGGGCGTCGCAGGGTGCCAGGCTGTGTTGACCCGTGCTCTGCTCAACGCGCAGCGCGAGCACCCCGTGCTCGAGGGTATGCGCATAGTTGGCGACGCGGAGCCGCGGCTCGATGGCATCGAAGCCATCCAGGAGCGTCAGGGCTCTCGAGCTGTGGCCGAAGGACTGCACGCGCTGCTGGTCGCCTTGCTCGAGCTGCTTGGCCGCCTGCTTGGAGAAGACATGGTGGTGCAGCTCGTCCAAGGGAGCCTGCGCGATGAGGTGCGCGGCGATGCGAGCAATGAGCGACGGAGGGCCCGTGAGCAATCGTGACAGCAGCAATGACCGTGGCGTGATTCGCAGCATTGACTCTGGCGTACCCGGCTTCGATGCAGTGACTGGTGGCGGCTTGCCGGAGTATTCCTTCAACCTGATCGCAGGCGGCCCGGGCGCCGGCAAAACGACGCTGGCGCAGCAGATCATTTTCGCGAACGCCAGTGTGGAGCGGCCGGCCCTGTACTTCACGGTGCTCGGTGAGCCCACCCTCAAGATGCTGCGCTATCAACGCCAGTTCGGCTTCTTCGACGTTGCCCTGGTCGGGTCCGCCGTGAAGTTCAGCAACCTGAGCGAAGAGACGCTCCAGCAGGACCTGGACGCGGTGCTGGAGCGCATCGTGCGGGAAGTCGAGCGGGAGAAACCCGGTATTGTGGTAGTCGATTCGTTTCGCACCCTGGGTAGATACAACGAGGCACCCATATCCGGCGGGACGATGGCGCTCGAGCACTTCATCCAGCTCCTGGCGCTGCACCTGACCACCTGGGAGGTGACGTCCTTCCTGATTGGGGAATACGTCGAACCGGAGCAAAGGAACCCGGTCTTCACAGTAGCGGACGGTGTGTTCTGGCTGTCCCAGGTGATCGACCGGAACTCCGTCGTGCGCAAGTTCCAGGCAGTGAAGGTGCGCGGCCGGGAGGCAATGCCCGGGCTGCACACCTTCCGCATCACGGAGCGCGGTGTGCAAATCTTCCCGCGTATTCCGGAGCAGCAGCAAGCCAGGGTGCCGGGCGCAACCGGGCGCCAATCCACCGGGGTGCCCGGCCTCGACGAGCTGCTGGGTGGCGGCATCCCCGCCGGCGACGCGGTCATGCTGGTCGGCCCGGCCGGGAGCGGCAAGACGAGCTTCGCGACGCAGTTCGTGGCCGAGGGCCTGCGCGAGGGAGATGGCGTGGTGGTCGCGGTATTCGAGGAGTACCCGGAGGAGTACCTGGCGCGCGCGCAGGGCCGCGGTGCGGGCCTGGACGCGGCAGTCCAGGGCGGCCAGTTGAAAGTGATCTATCTGCGGCCGCTCGACCTCTCGGTCGATGAAACGCTGGATGAGATCCTGCAAGCCGTTGCCGAGGCAGCGGCCACGCGCGTCGTCATTGATTCGCTCTCGGGCTTCGAGGTGGCGCTGGCGCCCGCGTTTCGCGAAGACTTCCGCGAGTCGCTTTACCGGCTGGTTGGTGCGCTGACGGCCACCGGCGTGACAGTATTCATGACGGCGGAGATCGTGGGGGGGTATCCCGATGTACGCCTCACCTCCGAGAAAGTATCGTTCATTACCGATGACGTGATCGTGCAGCGTTTCGTAGAGATCCATGGCCAGCTCCGGAAAGTGCTCAACGTCGTCAAGATGCGGGGCAGCCAGCACAGCAAGGATTTCCGGACCTATGAGATCGGTCCGGCAGGAGGCGTCGTGGGTGGCCCGCTAAAAGATTTCCACGGCATTATCACGGGTACTCCGGATTTCCGGATTGCGCCGCCTCTCGCGGGCTATACCGGGCTCACCGATCGCGAAGCGGACGTGCTGGACACGCTGATCCGGCTGGGCAGCGCAGCCCGGGAGCTGCTGGCCACGCGAGCCGGGTTGCCGCCGGCGGAGCTCGAGCCGGCGCTGGAACGTCTGGTAGCGCTCGGCTACGCCACCCGGACCGATGATGGCGGGCAGGTTTACCGAGCCCTGGCACAGTAAGGCGGTCGGCCGTGCTTTGAGCAAGTCGAATTGGACCACGCGTGACTTTGGCGACTCGTTAGCCGATGCCTTTCAGCAACTTCTGGAAGAAGCGCCCGCGGCGTTCGCGCTGACGCGCGGACCGACCCACGCAGTGATCTCCGCGAACCGGGCTTTCCTTGACCTGGTCAAGGGGGACGGCGAAGTCAAGCCAGGCGCAACGGTAGCCGACCTTTTCGATCGGGAAACGCTGACGGGTCTGTCCGGCCTGCTCGATCGCGCGTGGCACGAGCAGTTGATCTTTCGGGATCAGCTGGTCGGCGGCGGTTCGGAACAGGAAATCGCGACGCGCAGCTGCACGGTCTGGCCGCTGCTGAATGCTGACGAGCGGCCCACTGGTCTCATCATCGAGTTGCGAGAAGCGGCGCGCAGCGAGCACAGTCTTGCCGTGCAGCGAGGCATCGCCGAGCGCATGTTGCTGGGTGCGCTACGCGAGCAGGAAACCGCCGACCGTGCCGAAACGTCCCAGCAGCGCGCCCTCTTTCTCGCGGAGTCAGGCCGCGTTCTGACCAACTCGATCGACGAGGCGACGACGCGCGAGGCAATTACCCGGCTTGCGCTTCCGCATCAGGCCCATTGGTGCATCGTCGATCTCATGGAAGAGGACGGCGCGATGCGCCGCCTCGCCATCATCCATCCCGATCCGGAAAAGCAGATCCTGGCGCGTGAGCTGGCCAACCGTTGGTCGCCCGGCGCCTCCGATGCGTTCGGCCTGCCGGCCGTGTTGCGCACCGCGGAGTCAGTCCAGATCGCTGAGGATGTTGATCAGGCAATCGCCGCTGGCGCGCATTCGCCGGAGAACCTGCGGATACTCCTCGAGCTCGAGCCGGGTCCTCTTCTGAGCGTTCCCATGGTCAGCCGAGGCCGGCTGCTGGGCGCCATCACCTTTGTGGGCGCTCGGCACGGCCAGCGCTACGCGCAGGAGGACGTGGCACTGGCGCAGGATCTGGCCTTGCGGAGTGCTGTCGCACTCGACAACGCCCGCCTGCACGGCGAGGCGGTCGAGCTGAGAGGGATGGCGGAAAGGGCGAGTCAGGTTAAATCGGATTTTCTCGCGCACATGAGCCACGAGCTGCGCACACCGCTGAACGCGATCGGCGGGTACGTCGACATCATCGATCAGGAGATCCATGGACCGGTGACGCAGGCGCAGCACTCCGATGTAGACCGCATCCGGCTCTGCCTGGAGCACCTGCTATTGATGATCAACGACATGCTCAGCTTCATGCAGATCCAACACGGCGGCTTGCACTACCGCATCGCCGAGGTGCCCGTGCGCGCAGCCGTAGAGGAAGCGCTCGCTCTCATCGAGCCGCTCGCCGATAAGAAGGGAGTG
>JBQTID010000267.1:0-3495 GCA_052389275.1 Gemmatimonadota bacterium
CGGGGCCGATTGTCATTGGCCAGGGCTGCGAATTCGACTACTCCGGCACGCAAGCGGTCCGCGCCCTCAAGGAAGAGGGCTACCGCGTCATTCTCGTCAACAGCAACCCCGCCACCATCATGACGGATCCGGAGCTGGCCGACCGGACCTACATCGAGCCGATCACGGCTGAATGGGTAGAGCGGATAATCGCTACCGAGCGCCCGGACGCTGTGCTGCCGACCATGGGTGGGCAGACGGCGCTGAATGTCGCGCTCGAGCTTCACGACAGTGGCGTGCTCGCGAAATACGACGTCGAATTGATCGGCGCAGACGCACGCGCGATCCGCATGGCGGAAGATCGCGAGCAGTTTTCTGCCGCAGTCGCGCGGCTCGGCCTGCACGTCGCGCATGGCGGTTTTGCGCGCTCGCTCGACGACGCGATGCTAATCATCGAGAGCGTCGGTTATCCCGCGATCATTCGGCCTTCCTTCACGCTGGGCGGCACCGGCGGCGGCATCGCCTACAATCTCGAGGAATACAAGGACAAGGTCGCGCGCGCGCTCGATCTCTCGCCGATTCGCGAAGTGTTGATCGACCGCTCCGTGATCGGCTGGAAGGAATACGAGCTAGAAGTGATGCGTGATGGCGGCGACAATGTCGTCATTGTCTGCTCGATCGAGAACATCGATCCGATGGGCGTCCATACCGGTGATTCCGTGACGGTCGCGCCCGCGCAGACGCTGTCCGATGTCGAGTACCAGAAGCTGCGCGACGCCGCGATCGCCATCATTCGCGAGATCGGCGTGGAAGCCGGCGGCTGCAATATCCAGTTCGCGGTCAGCCCCGAAAACGGCGAGCTGCTGGTAGTCGAGATGAATCCTCGCGTGTCGCGCTCTTCTGCGCTGGCCTCCAAGGCAACCGGATTTCCAATCGCGCGGATCGGAGCAAAGCTCGCAGTCGGTTATCTGCTCGACGAATTGCCGAACGACATCACGAAAACGACGCCGGCGTCATTCGAGCCGACGCTCGATTACGTCGTCGCAAAATTTCCGCGCTTTGCATTCGAGAAGTTTCCGACCGCGGATCCCACGCTCGGCGTGCAGATGAAAGCGGTCGGTGAAGTGATGGCCATCGGCCGCACGTTCAAGCAGGCGTGGCAGAAGGGACTGCGCGGCCTCGAGATCGATCGCGCGGGCTGGGAGATCGCCGCGCGCCCGAAGGATGATGGACTGCCCGACGATTCCATCGAGACGTTGCGCGCGGCACTGCGGCGGCCGACCGCGGAACGACCGTTTCAGATCAAGCGCGCACTACTGTCGGGCATGAGCGTCGACGAGATCGCCGGCCTGACCGCCATCGATCCGTGGTTCATCGCGCAGCTCAAAGAATTGATCGAGGCCGAGCAGTGGTATCGTGCGCTGGACGACGTCGACATGGACGATCTCCGGTTCATGAAGCGGCTCGGCTTTGCCGATCGCCAGCTCGCTTCGCTGCGTGGCGAGTCCGAGCGTGAAGTGCGAGAGCGCAGACACGCGCTCGGTGTGAGACCCACATATCACATGGTCGACACGTGCGCCGGCGAGTTTCCCGCCGCGACGCCATATCTGTATTCCTCCTACGAAGAGCACAGCGAAGCGCCGCCGACCGATCGCAAGAAGATCATCATCCTCGGCAGCGGGCCGAACCGCATCGGCCAGGGCATCGAGTTCGATTACTGTTGCGTGCAGGCCGCGCTCGCTCTGCGCGACGACGGTTTCGAGACCATCATGATCAACTCGAACCCGGAGACCGTGTCGACCGACTTCGACATCTCGGACCGACTGTACTTCGAGCCGCTCACGCTCGAGGATGTGCTCGAGATTGTCGAGCGCGAGCAGCCGCTCGGCGTGATCGTGCAGCTGGGCGGACAGACGCCGCTCAAACTGGCGAAACCGCTTGCGGAATTGGGTGTTCCCATCCTCGGCACATCGGTGGATGCGATCGACCGCGCCGAAGACCGCGACCGCTTCGCGGCACTCTGCCGCGATATCGGAGCGAACGTGCCGCCCAACGGCATCGCCGATTCGACCGAGCACGCCGCCGAGATTGCGGAACGGATCGGTTATCCGGTACTGGTGCGTCCTTCGTACGTGCTCGGCGGGCGCGCAATGGAAATCGTTTATGATGAGCCGTCACTGCTCGATTACTTCGAGCGGGCCGTGCGCGCGTCACCGGACCACCCGGTGCTGGTCGACCGCTTTCTGGAAGATGCGTTCGAGGCTGATGTCGATGCCTTGAGCGATGGCGAGCGCGTCGTCATCGCGGGTGTGATGCAGCACATCGAGGACGCGGGTGTGCATTCCGGCGACTCGGCGTGCGTGCTGCCGCCGTACCTGCTGAAGGACCATGAAGTCGAGCAGATGCGCGTGCTGACGCGGCGCTTCGCGCAGGAGCTTGGCGTCGTCGGCCTGATCAATGTGCAGTACGCGATTCGCGACGGCATCGTTTATGTGCTGGAAGTCAATCCGCGCGCATCACGCACGGTCCCATTCGTATCGAAGGCGACGGGCGTGTCCTTCGGGCGACTCGCTGCATCCGTCATGGCGGGCAAGCCACTCTCGGAGATCGATGTCTCGGATGAGCCGCAACCGGCCGGCGTGTCGGTCAAGGAAGCGGTGTTTCCGTTCAACAAGTTCGACGTCGACGTCATTCTCGGCCCGGAGATGCGCTCGACCGGCGAGGTGATGGGCATCGATGAGTCGTTCGGCATGGCATTCGGCAAAGCCGAACTGGCGGCGGGCATGGCGATTCCGTCCGAGGGCACACTGATCGTTACCGTAAACGAGCACGACAAGCCGAATGCCACGCCGATCGTACGGCGCTTTCATGATCTCGGCTGGAAGATCCTCGCGACCGGCGGCACGGCGCGCTACCTGCGCGCGCGCGGCATTCCGGTCGAGACGGTATTCAAGGTGAACGAAGGACGCCCCAACATCGTCGATTTGATCGTGAGTGGCGAGGTAGCGCTGCTGATCAACACACCGCTCGGCAAGAAATCGCAGTACGACGATTACGCCATGCGGCGCGCCGCTATCTCGTACAAGACGCCGTACTGCACGACGCTGTCGGCGGCTTCGGCTGCGTTTGACGCGTCAATGGCGATGCGGTCGCGGCGGAAGGAGGTCCGGAGCCTGCAGGAACGGTATGCTAGTCTCGCGGGCGCTCCGGCGGGCGCGGTCGAGGTCGCGGTCGCGGGGCGGGTTGGGGGCGCGGGGCGGGTTTGAGGGCGCGGGGTTCGCCTCGCTGCTCGAGATTTTTGATCATGTTCGTGAGCATGGCGATGATGCAGTCCGCCAAGTCATCCGCTACGGCAATGTCTCCTTCCGTTAGCTTTCCTTTTATCACCAACGCTCTGAGGGCGCGTCGTATCTCATTCGCTTCGCCGCGAGAGATATCGTATTTGTGTGCCTTGAGCTTGGGCTTGAACAGCGCGCTACCTTCACCGAGGTTGAGATAAACAGAATCCGCTGACTT
>JBQTID010000268.1:0-1902 GCA_052389275.1 Gemmatimonadota bacterium
GCGCGGTAAATGGACGAGTGATGGAAGTGCAGGCGATGCGGCGTGCGTACTTCCCACTCTCTGCGGGCCGATTCGCATTTGCGCCGGCGCGCGCGGTCATCGACGTACGCGAAGGTTTCCTGTTCGCGCCCGAGTCGCGCGAGATACGCAGCTCATCGCCGAGACTCACGGCGCTGCCGCTGCCGGAAACGGGGCAGCCACCGGGCTTCAAGGGTGCGGTCGGCAATTATCAGATCCGCGCATTCCTACAGCCGGACACCATCGCCGTGGGCGAGGCGGCGCAGATCACGATCGAGCTTGCCGGCACCGGCAACATCAAGGCCGCACCGCCGCCCATCCTGCCGGCGATCCCGGGCGTCGAGCAGTTCACACCTACCGAAGAAGCGACGGTCGCGTTCAGCGACGCTATCGTGCGCGGAACCAAGCGGTTTCAGTGGGTTGTCATTCCGAACGATGCCGGCACCATCGAAATCCCTTCGGCGATCTACGCGTTCTTCAACCCGGGAACCAGAGAATACCGCACGATAAAAACCGCGCCGCTCACACTGGTTGCGACGAGCGCAGCCGCCGCCGCCGACGCGGCCGCGGCCGCCGCGTCGCTGCGCGCGTTGCGCGCGAAGCCGCAGCACGCGTCGCTCGCATGGGTGCGCACCCGCGGCTTCCTGCTGGCGCAGAGCATTCCGCTGCTCGTCATCGTGATCACGCTCAGTCTACTGTACATGCACAGGCGACAATCCACAGCTTCTTCCCTGTTGAAGGACTTCAAGCGTATACGCGACGCCAATTCGGCTTATCCGGATTTCCTGCGGCAGCTCGAGGCGGTGCTGCGCAGCGCGCTGCGTCGCACCGGCGGCGACACCGATGTGCGCGCGCGGCTGCTCACGCTGATCGGGCGTATCGAGGCGCAGCGCTTCGCGCCGGCAGCGGCCGAAGCGACCGAACGCGCATCACTGCTGAGCGAGGCGGAAGAGCTGATCCGGCTGGTGGCGAGCAATGACACAGGCTCAACCGCAGTTAAGCACCGCAGTCACGAACCGCAGTCACGAACCGCAGTCCTGCTTGTCATCGCGCTGGCCCAGCCGCAATCGGTCGCGCCCTTCGAGCGCGGCATCGAGCTCTACCGTAGCGGCCAGTTCACGCATGCCGCGCGCGCATTCAGCGACGTCGTTGCCAGGGACTCCACCGATGTATCCGCATGGATGAATCTCGGCAACTCGCATTACCGGGCCGGTGAGCGTGGCCGTGCGATTTGGGCATGGGCCCGTGCAGCACGTCAATCGCCACGCGACGATGCGATCAGCCGCAATCTTCAGTCAGTCGGCGCCGTCGAAGTTTTACGGACGCGTCCGCCTCTGTCTGTCCGTCCGGTAGAGTGGTACCTTCTCGCCGCGCTCGCATGGTGGGGGGCCTGCGCGATCGCCCTCACGGCAATCGTTCGTCGCCGGCTACCTCTGTTCTCGTGGGCGCTTGCGCCGATCGCGTCGGCGGTCGTCGCGTTGTTTGTCGGAGTGATCGCCGATGGCAGGACGTACGCCGTCGCATTAAACGAAGACACCCGGTTGTATGGTGATCCGACGGTTCATTCACCGGTCGTGCGGCGCGTTCAGGCCGGCGCCGGGCTGGATGTGCTCGAAGAACGCGACGGCTGGTTGCGCGTGCGCACGGTGACACAGGCGGAAGGCTGGGTGGAGGCTGACGATGCCGGCAGGTTGTGAAAGCGCGGATTGGAGCTGAGAGCGATAAGAGCGATGCATAAGTTTCCAAATCTTACCATCATTACACACCCGCTCGTGCAGCATAAACTTTCGATCCTGCGCGAGAAGGGCACATCCAAGAAGACGTTTCGCGCGCTGGTCGATGAGATATCGATGCAGATGGGATACGAGGTCACCAACGACCTCA
>JBQTID010000269.1:0-5712 GCA_052389275.1 Gemmatimonadota bacterium
GGTGAATGCCCTCTTTCATCGCTTCCTCTGGGAAAATGGCGTGTTACAGCCTTTGAGTTTACTCAATTCGAGGGTTTTCTTCAAGGTGGGAAGCCTGCTCTCATGCTCTCATGCTCCCATGCTCCCTACCTCGACCTCCCGCTGCTCAGCCGCCGACTGGTAGGCCAGCGTGACCAGCTTCATCAGCTCGACCTGGTCGCGCGGCAGCTCGCGGGGCCGGTTGCCCCGAGCGGTCTCCACGAAGTCTTCCAACTCGTCCCGGTATGAGGCCGTGTACATGTTCTCGCGCCCGGGCGGAACCTGCGGTGTCACATCCAGCATCCCCTGTTCGAGTTCCTTGTGGACCTGGAGCGGCTGAATCGAGCCCGAGCCGCGCGTGCCCAGAAGGCGCATGTAATGCCGATCGCGATCCGCGACCAGACTCCAGCTCAGCGACAGCGAAATCGCCGAACCGTTTTCGAGCCTGATCAGGATTGCGGCAGTGTCCTCGACTTCGAGTCCTTCGCCTTGATGCGTGTGGCACGCGACGCTCTTTGTCTTCGGGAAATTCAGGAACCAGAGCGCCAGATCCAGCGTCTGTATGCCGAGGTCCATCAGGGCGCCGCCACCTGCGGTTTCCTTGCGATGTCGCCAGGTCGGACGCACCAGACGCAGCTTCTTGTTCAGCCACGCGCCTCGCACGAGGAAGACAGTGCCGAGTTCCCCATTGGTCGCAAATGGCCGCAGTGCCTGGATGTCGGGACGGTAGCGGTTATTCATCGCAACCATGAGCGTGCGGTCCACACGCTCGGCAACTTCGATGACTTTTTGCGCGGCTTCGTGATGGATGGCGAGCGGCTTCTCGATCAGCACGTGTTTGCCGGCTTCGAGCGCCGCGGTGGCCTGGTCATGGTGCAGGTAGCTGGGCGTGCAGATGATGATGCCGTGGAGATCGGGGTCGCTGAAAACTTCGTCGTCGGAACGATACACGCGCTCGATGCCGAAGCGGCTCGCAATCGCGCTCGCCTTCGAGCGGTCCACGTCACAGACGCCTGCCAGCTTCACCCCTGGCAAGCTGTGCAGGATGGGCAGATGCACGACCTGCGCGATGGCACCCAGCCCCAGCAAGCCGATTCGGAATTCTTCGCCCGGCATACCTCCCCCTCGCAATCGCTATCGCGCAGGCAGCATGAACGCGCCGCCCAGGCGCAATCCCGGATATCGTATATCACTCGTGACCGTGTAGCGAGCTTCGCCGTACAATCGCAGGCGCGGCAGTGCCTGTAACTCGGCGCCGCCCATGACCGCAAAGCCGGCCGACGTCGAATCGAGCAGGTCCTCGACGAACGTATTCTCGACGAAGGTGCCCTGACCATTCAGCGCGTGCATGGCTGCCCCGGCGCCGACAAACGTGTAAAGGCCCAGCGCCGTAGTCCATAGCAGATGCGCGTCGACTCCGACGCTGAGATCGCTCCACTTGATCGTGCCAAGGTCGTCGGCCGTGACGGTTACGTTGCGGGATTGAAGCGCAGGAAGCCGATTGATCTGGGAAGCCAATCGGTCGACTTCAGTCGCACGAAACTGCGAGCTCCAATACGAAAGGGTTGGTGTAATCCGAATGCCGGGTCCGAGAAAACCCAGGTCCAACCGAACACTGTACGTGGCGGTTGCTTCGACTTTGGTTGGCCAGATGTAACCGTAATCGAAGCCGACGCCGCGAAACGCGAGATTCTCGTAATCATAATCCGCCAGAGTCTGCGCCGTGACGCGCGGCACGGCGCAAAATCCGAGCAGAATCAGCAGTGCGGCGCCCGTGCGCCCGAGTTGTCTGTTTATCGCTATCGCTATCGTGGTCGCGTCAGTAAAGGCGAGTGATGTCGACATCAGTATAATACGCGCGCAGAATGTCGCGGTAGTTCTGGCCCGCGCGGGCGCGACCGATGGCACCAACCTGACACATGCCGACGCCGTGTCCCCAGCCACCACCACGCACATCCAGGCGGCTCACTTCGCCAGCGGATTTCGTCGCGGCCACTTCGAATAGCAGCGAGCTGTTCAGGCTGCCGGTCGGCGTCGGCCGGAGCGTCCAGCGTATCGAGTCGGTGCGAATGCGATGTGATTGACCGTCCGCCAGAATCTCGAGCTCGACGCGGCCGGATTTGGTCGTGTCGATAACCCGGACATCCTCGAGCCGGTCAATGCGCAGCGCCGGATTGCGCAGTCGTTCGCGCAGCGTGGTCTGCAGGATCGCACGCAGCGAATCACCGGCCCAGCTTACCGCCCAACGAAAGCGGTTCGACGCTTTGCAGTACGCTTCGCCGTTCGGATCCAGATCGGGTTTCCCTACCAGGTATGGCTGCGGCGGACGCCATGGCCATGATTCATTAGCGTCCGCTGTATGGCCGCCGCACGTAGACGAGTAGTATGCAATGATCGGCCGCCCGCTGTGGCTGATGATTTCGCCGCGCGTTTCGAGCACCGCCCGCGTCACGACGGTATCCTCGCCCATGGTTCCGTTGTAGACCTGGTCCGCGACCGTAGCATAAAAATCGAAGCCGAGCGCGTTCTTGCTGCCCATGTTGGCGATTGCATAGGTGCGCGCGGCCAACGCCTGCGCTTTGGTAGCCTCGATCAGGTTGGCGCCCAACCGGCCAATCTCGTACGGCACTACGCCCAGCAGGTAGTGCTCCATCTCGAGCACATTGATCGCGGAGACGCGACCGGGCCCGGCTGTGCGCACGACCACATCGCCGCGATACGTCCGCTCGCCGATGGTGACAAACGCATCATTCGGTACACGCCATGTAAGCGACGCCGCATTGCTTGCGATCGACTCGCCATCGTCACTGGTCGCCGTGATGCGATTCGCGCTGTCCGACGTGAAGGTCCAGCGGCGCCCGGCTCCGGGGCGCGCGATAATGTTACCGTCGCGATCCACCACCGTCGAAGCACCGGTCGCGCTCACGAATACCGCCGCGGTATCGAGCTTGATGCCGACCCGCACGGTTGGCTCGGCGCCAGGCCTGCCGATCCCAGGATCCGGCGTAGTCGGCGCCGTCGGTGTCGTCTCGCCCAAACGGCAGCCCGCAAGCAGGAGCGCCAGCACAGCCACCCACTCCCACCGTTCCCCTCGCTCCCATCGCATCATCGCTTCAATGCCTCCTTCATAGCTGCGCCAAGTTGCTGAATCGTGAGATCGATCACCGCGTCATCATGAGCAATAGACAAGAATGCCGCTTCGAATGGCGACGCTGGAAGAAACACGCCGCGGCGCAGTGCCGCCCAGAAAAACCGATTGAAGTAATCCGTATCCGCGAGCCTTGCCTGCTCGAAGCTTCGCACCGGTCCAGCCGTGAAATGAAAACCCCAGAGCCCGCCGATCACATCACCCCACATCGCGATGCCGAGCTCGCGCGCGTTTTCGAGTAGCGCATTGAGCAGCCGCTTGCCGCGCGCCTCGATCTCGTCGTACGGCCGCGTTTCCTGAAGCACACGAAGTTGCGCAATGCCGGCCGCCAGCGCGAGCGGATTGCCCGAGAGCGTACCCGCCTGGTAGACCGGACCGAGTGGCGCAACCAGCTCCATTAGCTCACGCCGGCCGCCATACGCGCCGACCGGCAAGCCGGCACCGATCACTTTGCCTAATGTGGTGAGATCCGGCCGCACCGAGTAGTGCTGTTGCGCGCCGCCAAGTCCAACCCGAAAGCCCGTCATCACTTCATCGAAGATCAGCAGCGCGCCGTATTTGCTCGTCACCGCGCGCAGCTTCTGGAGAAATGTGTCGGTTGGCGGAATGAAGCCGGCATTGCCGACTACCGGCTCCACGATTACGCACGCGATGCTTTCGCCGCGCGCTCCAAAAATCGCTTCGACTGCGGCCTCGTCGTTGAACGGCGCGGTGAGTGTAAGACTCGCCAGCGCGGCCGGCACGCCCGGTGAATCCGGCAGGCCGAGTGTGGCGACGCCGCTGCCTGCCTGCACCAGGAACGAGTCGGCGTGGCCGTGATAGCAGCCGGAGAATTTCAGGATGAAGTCGCGCCCGGTTGCGCCCCGCGCAACCCGCACCGCCGACATGGTCGCTTCCGTGCCGCTGCTGACGAAGCGCACCATCTCGAGCGACGGCATCAGCATCGTGACCAGTTCTGCCAGCTCGACTTCGACAGCGGTCGGTGCACCGTAGCTCGTGCCGCGTCGGGCAGCTTCCTGCACCGCCTGCACGACCGCCGGATGCGCGTGTCCGAGCATGAGCGGACCCCAGCTCATTACGTAGTCGACGTACTGCCTGCCATCGACATCGTGCAGCCGCGCCCCATCTGCGCGATCCACAAAAAAAGGTTCGCCGCCCACTTTTCTGAACGCGCGAACCGGAGAATTCACGCCCCCCGGCAGCAATGCCTGGGCGCGCTCGAAGAGATCGTGGCTGCTATCCAATTCGTTCTGCCTCGAGGTCGTGCTCGCTGGCAGCCGTGATCCTTACGCGCACGAAATCGCCTGCCTGTGCATTATCCGCGTCCCTAATGCTGACGACGCCGTCCACTTCGAGCGCCTGTCCCTGCGTTCGCCCAATCGCCACGCCGGCGTTCGAGCTTCGATCCACCAGCGCGGTAGTGCAACTCCCAATCCTTTGCTCGTTCTTGTCCAGCGTGATAGTGCGCTGAAGATCGAGCAGCTGCTCGAGCCGCTCGCGCTTCACGTCGTCCGACACCGTGCCGTCCATGCCTGCCGCGAGCGTGCCCTCTTCATGTGAGTACGTGAACGCGCCGATGTAATCGAAGCGAATCTCCTCGACCAGCTCCATCAGCTGCGCAAAATCGTCGTCCAGCTCGCCCGGGAAACCTACGATCAAGGTTGTGCGCAGCGAAAGTTCCGGCACTGCGTCGCGCAGCCAGCGCACGCGCTCGCGAATGGTCGCGCGCCGTTCCGGTCGGCGCATTCTCTCCAGGATGCGGTCGGATCCGTGCTGGAGCGGCATATCGAGGTACGGCAGAATGCGCGGCTGCGTCGCAATCAAGTCGACCAGCTCCCGAGTAATGCCGGACGGGTACATGTAAAAAAGCCGCAGCCACGGAATATCGGTTTGCTCGATCAGTGTGGTGAGTAGTGCCGCGAGGGACAGCGATTGTGATTGCGAACGGGGCGTTTGGACAATCTCGCCAATGTTCGGCATGGCGGCGAATGGCCGGCCCATGAAGTAGTTGGTCGAGTCACTCACCACTCCGCGCGCCAAATCGCGACCGTACCAGGTTGTGTCCTGGCTGACAATGTTCAATTCGACGACGCCGCTGCGCTCCAACTCCTGCGCCTCATTCACCAGCACATCAATCGGCGTAGAGCGATGCTTGCCTCGCATCAGCGGAATCGCGCAGAACGCACAGGCATGGTCGCAGCCTTCGCTGATTTTTAGGTAGGAGGTGTGAAGTGTCGACGTCGAGATCAGCCGGAGCGGTCGCTCCATGATCGAGCCGGGCTGATCGTCCAGCAACCCGCGCTCGCGCAGCACCGGCACCAGTTTGTCGACTTCGGTCAGCCCTAGAAACGCGTCCGCTTCGGGCAGCTCCTCGAGCAGCTCCTGCTTGTAGCGTTGAACCAGACAGCCCATTGCGACGACCGCTTTGATGCGACCCTGCTGCTTGAGACGCACCGCATCGAGGATTGCTTCGATCGATTCTTCCTTGGCCGCGTCAATGAAGCCGCACGTGTTGATGACGATGACGTCGACCTCGTTGGCGTCAT
>JBQTID010000270.1:0-5368 GCA_052389275.1 Gemmatimonadota bacterium
TACGCGTCGGAAGGTTGGCAGTCAGACGACGCGGCGCTCTTCGGCACGCTCGAGCAAATGAACGAGCTCGGCTCGATGCTGCTCGTGCACGCCGAATCCGCGCGCGTGCTCGACGAGCTGATCGCGCGCCATCACACGCCCGAGCTGATGCAGAAGTACGGCGCGCAGCTGCACGCGATGACGCGCCCCAACTTCGTCGAAGCCGAAGCGATTCAGCGCGCGGTCATGTGGTCGGACGTGACCGGCGGCCAGCTCTACATCGTGCACATGTCGACCAGGGAAGGCACCGACATCATCCGCGCCGCGCAGCAACGCGGCGTGCCTGTCCTCGCCGAAACCTGCGTGCAGTACCTCGTGCTCGACGATTCGGTTTTCGCGCGCGCAGACGGTCACCTGTTCGCGTGCTGCCCGCAACTCAAGAAGCCGGTCGATCAGGAGCGTCTGTGGCGCGGCTTGAAGGATGGCGAAGTGAGTGTCATCTCGACCGACACATGCACGTTCACGCGCGAGCAGAAGGCGATGTGGAACGGTGACTGGACGAAGATTCCGATGGGCATGCCCGGTCTCGAGACACTGCTGCCGCTCACTTACACGCACGGTGTGCTCGGCGGCCGTCTCAGCATTGAGGAGATGGTGCGCAAGCTGTCGACGAATCCCGCGCAGATCATGGGTCTATATCCGCGCAAAGGCGCGATCCAGGTTGGCGCCGACGCTGACATCGCGATCATTCACCCGCAGACCACGATTCTGGTCGATCCGAAAACGATGGAAGGCGGCGCCGACTGGAGCCCGTTCGAAGGCTGGCAGCTCGCAGGCTTCGCCCGCACGACGCTTTCGAGAGGTGACGTGATCGTGGACAATTACAAGGTCGTCGGCAAAGCCGGCCGCGGTAAATGGCTGGAAAGAAAGAGTGCAGGCCTCGCACACTCACACACTCCCACAGTCACACAGTCTCCGGCATTGGTGAATGCATGAGCACTACCATTGCCGAGCGCGAGCTCATCGAAGTAAGCGACGACCTCTCCGGCAGCCCGCTCTGGAACAAAGACCTCGCGCCGACGTCGCCAGAACGCAGAACCTGGTCGACCTACAACATCGCGGCGCTCTGGATCGGCATGAGCGTCGTGATCACGACCTACACGCTCGCGTCCGGGTTGATGAGCCAGGGCATGAACTGGTGGCAGTCGATGCTCACGATTCTGCTCGGCAACACGATCGTGCTCATCCCGATGGTGCTCAATGCGCACGCCGGCACCAAGTACGGCATCAGCTTTCCGGTATTGTGCCGCGCGGCGTTCGGTGTGCGCGGCGCGAATATTCCCGCGATCCTGCGCGCGATCGTGGCGTGCGGCTGGTTCGGCATCCAGACCTGGATCGGCGGTCTTGCACTCAATGCGCTGCTGACCGCGGCATGGAGCGGCTGGGCCGGCATCGGCAGCGGACAATGGATCAGCTTCGCAATCTTCTGGCTGATTCAGGTCGCGGTGATTCTGCGCGGCACCGAAGGCATCAAGAAGCTCGAGAGCTGGGCGGCGCCGCTGCTGCTGCTCGGCGGCCTCGCGCTGATGGTGTGGGCGATGCGCGCGGGCGGCGGCTTCGGCAACGTGCTGTCGCAGTCGCAGCGGCTCGAGGGCGCCGGCGCAAATTTCTGGGCGGTATTCCCTGCCGGTCTGACCGCCGCAGTCGGTTACTGGGCGACGTTGTCTCTCAACATCCCGGACTTCACACGCTACGCGCAGAGCCAGCGCTCGCAGATGCTCGGCCAGGCGCTCGGCCTGCCGACCACCATGACGCTGTTCGCCTTCATTGGCGTGTTCGTCACGGCGGCAACCATGATCGTGTTCGGCGAAGCAGTCTGGGATCCGGTGACACTGATCGCACGCATTGGCAGCGCACCGGTGATCATCATGGGCGCCGTCGTCGTATTGCTCGCGCAATTGACGACCAACATGGCGGCGAACGTCGTGTCACCATCGAACGACTTCTCGAACCTGAGCCCGAAGCGAATCAGCTACATCAAGGGCGGTCTGATCACCGCGGTGCTCGGCATCGCGATCATGCCGTGGAAATTGTATGCGGATGCAGCCGCGTACATTTTCACCTGGCTGATCGGCTACTCCAGCCTGATGGGCGCGCTCGGCGGTATTCTGATCGCGGACTACTGGGTCGTGCGACGCCAGCAGCTATCGGTGCCGGACCTTTTCAAGCTGGAAGGCAAGTATACCTACTCCGGCGGCTACAATCTGCGCGCTGTTTTCGCGCTCGGCCTTGCTTTGATCCCGGTAATTCCAGGCTTTATTCGCGCGGCGACGACGCCCGGCGGAACTGTCGCGAACCCGAGCATCGTGGATCACCTGTACACGTATGCGTGGTTCGTCACGTTCGCAATCAGCTTCGTTTATTATTCGCTGGTGATGAGGAAGACTTCAATTTGAATTCGAATTCGAATTCGAATTTGAATTTGAATTGACGCTGTTGAACGACGTTTAATTCAAATTCAAATTCAAATTCAAATTCAAATTACACGGAGGTGAGGGGCCAAGATGCCTAGATACGTTAAAGCCGGCCTGATTCAGGCCCAGCACGCGTGCAAGACTGACGAATCGCTCGACACCATCTGGGAAGCCAACGTCGAGAAGCACGTCCGTCAGATCGAAGAAGCGGCCAAGCAGGGCGTGCAGGTGCTCTGCATGCAGGAGATTTTCACGGGGCCGTACTTCTGCGCGGAGCAAACCACGCGCTGGTACGACAGCACCGAGCCGATTCCTGATGGCCGCACCACCAAGCTCATGCAGGAACTGGCCAAGAAGCATCGCATGGTCATCGTCGTGCCGATCTACGAAGTCGAAGGCACGGGCGTCTACTACAACACCGCCGCCGTCATCGATGCGGATGGCACGTATCTCGGCAAGTATCGCAAGAATCACATCCCGCACTGCGCGCCGGGCTTCTGGGAGAAGTTCTACTTCAAGCCCGGCAACCTCGGCTATCCGGTTTTCGATACCGCGTACGGCAGAGTCGGCGTGTACATCTGCTATGACCGTCATTTCCCCGAGGGCGCGCGCGAGCTGGGGCTGAATGGCGCGGAGATGGTGTTCAATCCATCAGCGACAGTCGCGGGGCTGAGTGAGTATTTGTGGAAGCTGGAGCAGCCCGCGCACGCCGTCGCCAATGCATATTTCGTGGGTGCGATCAATCGCGTCGGCCATGAGCAGCCGTGGAACATCGGCGAGTTCTACGGCCAGAGCTATTTCGTGGATCCGCGCGGCCAGTTCCTCGCTACCGGCTCACGTGACAAGGACGAGCTGATCAGCGCGGAGCTCGACCTCGACAAGATTCGCGAGGTCAGGAACGTCTGGCAGTTCTATCGCGACAGAAGGCCGGAGACGTACCAGATGACCGTGAAGCTCTAGTCCCGATGGCGGCACAAAAAACGGCACATTATTTCGGCACATTACTTCGCAGATTCGTTATTGTGCCGATGTTCTGTGCCGGTGTTATGTGCCGCTTCTTTTGTGCCGCCGTGTTGCGCCGCTTTACGGGCTACTGTCCCATGAAGCTCAGCTCAGGCCGAAACCGCCACACGGTCATTTGCATGTCCGAAACAATGCCCATGAAGCGCACGCCGAGAGCCTGCCACTGCGGATTCTTCTCGAGCGACGCTTGCGCGGCCGCGTACCTGCCCGGATCGTCGTACAAGACCACGAACTGGTTGCGGCGCTTGCCGACCGGCGTCCTGTAGCCGGCAATCATGAACGGGTAATTGATCGAGCGCAGGACTGCGAGCGCTTCCTTCACCAGCTGCTCGTACTGCTCGTCCGAGCCCGCGACCATCCAGTATTCGGCGACTTCCGCCCACGCGTACGACGGCGGCTGCGTCATGCCGGCCGGCATGTACGACCATGCCGGCATGAACTGCAGGACTTCGTTTTCCTCGCGGTAGTGCATGCCGGTGAACTTGCCGAACGCCTGCATCAGCACGCTCTGACCGGGTGTGTTCTCGAACTGCCGCATCCACATCATCGGATCGTCGAGCTCGCCGATCTTCTGCATCTCGCCGACTACTGCATATGTGTTGGCATTTTGCCATATCCCCCAGCCGAACTGACGCTTCAGCTTCGCTTTGCCAGCGGCATCGACAATCTGGCGAGCCGCTTCCTCGAAGCGCATGACCTCGTTGACCGGCACGTCGAACGCGGTGACGCCCGTGTAAGGAGCCGGCGCGTCCTGCGCGATCGCGGCAAGTGGAATGAGCGTGGCAAAGACCGGGAAAACGAGAGTGGCGATACCGCGGTGCATACAGTCCTCCGGGGGAGTGGGATGGTGGACTCCAGACAACTCGCGGCGATATTATTATGGCGTCGCCCCGCGCGTAGCAAGACAGTCAGCGGGTGAAAGGAAAACACCATGAGTCGCGATACCGCTACCGGCTGGACCTACTCGGAGTACGCGCGTCTGCCGGACGACGGGCAGCACTACGAGGTGATCGACGGTGAGGTGTGTGTGACGCCCGCGCCCGGCACTCGCCACCAGAAGATCGCGGCCAATCTTTACATCATCCTGGATGCATATGTCCGGAAGCACGCGCTGGGTGAAATGTTCTGGGATGTTGACGTGCTGTTCGTCAGCGGACAATATCTGCGGCCCGACATGGTTTTGGTGGCGGCCGAAAATTTGGAAGGCATCAGCGATCGCGGCGTTGAGGTCGCACCGCGTTTGATCGTTGAAGTACTTTCACCGCATTCGCGCCACATCGACAGGATAAAGAAGCCGCCGCGCTATCGCGATTTCGGCGTGCCCGAGTATTGGGTCGTCGATCCCGAAGGGCGTGTCATCGAGGCCTACGCGCTCGGCGAAGGCCTGGTCACGCCACAGGTGCATAGCGATACACTCGTTTTTCAGCCTGATCGCGCCAAGCCGACGCTTACGATTCAGGTCGCCGATCTTTTCGACTCGTAGTTCACACGGGCAGCAGCTCACTCACCTCACGTTTCGCCTCGAGCAGATGCTGCACATCGCGTGACAGCTCGAGCGCCGAGCTGAGGTCGGCTGTCACGCCCTGGATGTCGCCTACGCCGGCGTGCAGGCGCAGCAGCTGCAGGCGGATGCTCTCCAGCGCAGCAACGACTTCGGCGAGACGGCCCTCTGCGGCATCACGCGCGGCGCGCACATCGTCGCTCAGACTGTCGCGCTTTTCGCTGATCTTCTCCTCCACGGCGAGCCGTGCGCCACGCTGCTGCCCGACATCGTTCAGGATGCCGCTGAGCTCCGCGACGCGCGCGCGCATCTTTTTCGCGTGCTGCTCGAGCGTGCGCACCACGAGCGGCAGCTCGCCCAGTGACTTTCGCACGTCCGCGGGCAGCTCCTC
>JBQTID010000271.1:0-19765 GCA_052389275.1 Gemmatimonadota bacterium
CTCACAGTCGCGGACGGGCCGACCGCGACGATGCGATTGTTCTGGACCACGACCGTGCCATTCTCGATGATGCTGTCGCGGGCCATCGTCAGAATGCGCGCGCCGACCAGCGCGCTGCTGCCCGCCGGCGCATCCGCCTCGACCGTGAAGCCGATCGCAATGCCCTGCGCTTCCGGCTCGTCCGCTTTTTCCTGGCCGCTCTCGACGAACGAGAACGTGCGTGTCAGGTCGCGCGAGAACAGCTCGGGGCCGAGCGCCCAGAATACCTTCTTCGAGTCGCCCGACCAGTGCAGATACATGCCTGCATCGCGTGAAATGCGTGCAACCGGAAACGCAGATGTGCGTGGTCCGATGTCGATGGCGCGGCCAGAGCGAGGAAATGCGGCGACATAGGCGCGGTAACGCTCCGCGAACGCGATCCACCTGCCGTCCGGAGACGGCGCGAACTGCGTGGCATTGTCTGACTGGAAGTGAACGATCTCATCACTGCCGTCCAGCTCGACCGACAGCAGAATGAACTTCTCGTTGCGGTTCGTCCGCAGATAAATGCGGCTGCCGGTGTGGTCGAACTGCGGATCGTTGCCGCTGTCGGCCACTTTCTCGGGCGCGCGTGAGCCATCCGCGGGCACGATGAATACGCCGGTCTCGACCGCGTTCTCATCGCCGCGCACGTTATCGCCGCCGACGGCGCGATACACGATGCTTCTGCCATCCGGCGAAAACGACGGCGACGTGTAATGGCCGGGCGCGCGCACCACATCGCGACCGGACGTGCCATCGATCTTCACGACGCGTATGCGGCCGCGCTCCGCATCGCCCCACGTTGCATGGACCAGCCACTGCCCGTCTGGAGAGAAACTCGGCGCGTGCTCGAAGCGCGTATCGCCGGTGACTCGTTTCGGCTCACCGTCCGGCAGCCGCTTGATGTAGACGTGACCGAGTGCGCTGTACGTGACGTAACGACCATCGCGTGAGGTTTCGACATCGCGCAGCATGCGCACCGGAAATTCCGCCGGCGCGACTTCCTGCGGATAGCGCAGCGCCTGATTCAGCGTTTGGTCGACACTGGCGGTAAACGCGATTTCATTTGCGCGCTTCGCTGCGATGTCGACCTGCCAGATCCTGCCTTCACCCCAGATCACGATCGACTTGCCATCCGGCAGCCACGCGTACTGCGGGTAGACGCCGTGCACCGCCCAGGTTTCCTGCAAGTCGCGGTCGAGCCGATCGAACACCTGGGTTTCGCGACCGGTCGCGAGGTCGCGCAGATGCAACACGCTCTTCAGACCGACGCGTCTGATGAAGGCAAGGGTTTTTCCATCAGGTGAAACCCGCGGGGTGATGGCGCCGCCGGCGCCGCGCGTGAGTGTCCGCTCGCGCCCCGTCTCGAGATCGCGCCGCAGAATGCCGTAAATGCCCGGATACGGATCCTTGTCGTACTGGAACACCTGCCCCGGCGTGAGATCCTTGCTGTAGTACAGGTACTTGCCGTCCGGTGACAATGCCGGCTCGCCGAGATCTTTCTGCCAGCCATTCTTCTCGACGACTTGCAATCCTTCGGCGCCGCTCACGTGATACATCCAGATTTCGCCGCCGCCGAGCGAGCGCTCCTTCACGAACAATTTGCGCGCGTAGATGTACTGGCCGTCCGGCGTCCACGCCGGGCTGTTGACCGGGCGCGCCGTTTCCTTCGACACCTGCTTCGTGCCGGAGCCGTCCGGGTTCATAGTCCAGATGTTGAAGCCGCCATCACGATCACTGATATAAGCGATGCGCCGGCCATCGGGACTGAAGCGCGGCTGCATCTCGAAGGCCGGACCGCTCGCGATGCGGGTCGCGCGGCCGCCGGTTATCGGCATCGTGTAGATGTCGCCGAGCAGATCGAACGCGATCGTGCGGCCGTCCGGCGAGACGTCCACATTCATCCAGGTGCCCTCGCTCGTCTCGAATTGCAGCGCTTCGGTCGGACCGAGCGGTTTCGTGACATCCCATTTATCCGATTGCGACTGCGCTATCGATTGCGATGGAAAAGCGAGGACCAGGGCCGTGATCGTGAGTGCGCGCATCATTGCGTTTACCAGCCTGTGAGTTGAAGAGTGCCGGACATCATAAGAGCGACTCGAAATGTCGCGCAATCCTAGAGGACCAGCAGCAACAGAATGCACAGCGCGCCGATCACGAGGAAGCCCAGCTTGAGGAGCCAGCGCGTGCGCACGCGTTGCTCTTCCCGGATCTCATCCAGGTCACGGACACCGCCCGGCCGAAAAAGGGGTTTCACGACCTTAGTATACCGTTTAATTTGGCCCTATGCTCCTGCGAACCATCTACAACGACAAGCTCGCTCAGGCCAGCTATCTGCTTGCCTGTCAGCGCACCGGCGAAGCGATCGTCATTGATCCGACGCGCGCAGCCGAGCAGTACATCCGGCTCGCGCGCAAGGAAGGGCTGCGCATCACGCACGTTACCGAGACTCACATTCACGCGGACTTCGTGTCCGGCACACGCGAGCTTGCGCAGCAGTCGGGCGCAAAGCTTTACCTGTCCGGTGAAGGCGGCGCGGAATGGTCGTACGGTTTCGCGCAGGCAGATGGCGCCGTGCTGCTGCATGACGGTGACGTTTTCAATGTCGGCAACATTCGTATTCAGGCAATGCATACACCGGGTCATACACCGGAGCATCTGTCGTTCGTCGTAACGGACACGCCGGTGACCGACCAGCCGATGGGCGTGTTCACCGGCGATTTCGTTTTCGTGGGTGATGTCGGCCGCCCCGACCTGCTGGAGAAAGCAGCTGGTCTCACAGGCACCATGCGTGACAGCGCGCATGCGCTCTACCGATCGATCCAGCGCTTCAGGCAATTTGCCGATTACATCCAGGTATGGCCGGGCCACGGTGCCGGCTCCGCATGTGGCAAGGCGCTGGGCGCCGTGCCGCAGTCCACCGTCGGGTACGAGAAGCTGTTCAGTCCGGCGTTCGCTTTCACGAATGAGGAGGCCTTCGCCGACTACATCCTCGCCGGCCAGCCGGAGTCGCCGCGCTACTTCGCGCGCATGAAGCGTATCAATCGTGATGGGCCGCCGGTTCTGGGCGGGCTGCGCGTGCCGGCGAAGCTCGCGGATGAAAGCATTGCCGAGCTGCGCGCGCGCGGCGTCACGCTGGTCGACACGCGCAGCGCGCCCGCATTCGGCCGCGGGCATGTGCCGGGCAGCATCAACATTCCGTACAACCGCGCATTCACGGGGTGGGCTGGCGCGCTCATTTCGTACGACGCGCCGTTCGCGCTGATTCTCGATGATCGCACCGCCGCGCACACGCTCGCGGACATTGCGCGCGACCTGTCGTTCATTGGTCTGGATGAAATCGTGGGTTACCTTGGCGAGTCTGCCGTCGAAAATGTCGCGGACCAACAATCGCTCGCTTCAACCGGTCTCGCTGATCTGGAGCAATTGCGCAAGCACGTCGAAGTCGAGATAGTCGACGTGCGTGGCCGCGGCGAATGGGCTGCCGGGCACATCCCGGGTGTTCACAACATCCCGCTCGCGCAGCTCGCCGATCGCATGCACGAGCTGCCGCGCGACCGCCAAATCGTGGTGCACTGCCAGAGCGGCGGCCGGGCCGCGATCGGTGCGAGCGTGTTGCAGGCTGCCGGTTTCGATGTGATGAGTCTGCGCGGCGGTTTTGCGGAGTGGACGAGCTCAGGCGGAGCGGTCGAGCGTGGTGCCCCTGCGGACACGGTTGCCCAAGGCGGCTGACGCGCCCAGCGTCAGATCGATATAGAGCGCGAGATACGCAGCCGCCATGCGCTCGGCGGTGAAACCGGCCGCGCGCTGCTGCGCGCGCGCGCCGAGATCGGCCCGCGCTTCCGCATCGTTCATCAGCCAGATCAGCGTCGAGCGAAGCGCATCCGCATCAGAGACATCGATGAACGTCGCCGCACCGTCCCATTGCTCTCGCAGATCCGCCGTGTCGCGCAGAACCAGCGCACAGCCGTGCAACGCGGCGTCGAGCACGGCGTAACCGAGCGTTGCGCTGCGGGCCGGCTCGACGAACACGCTCGCGCGTCCCAGCACGGCGGCGGTGTCGGGCGCGGAGAGGTCACCCAGGCAATGCACGTTCGCCAGCGAAGTGCCGGCGGTCGCGCGTTGCGAGTCACCGATCACGAACAACGGCCAGCTGATGCGAGCTGCGACATTCGTCACGTCGGCAAGGCGATCGTGGTCCGCGCGATCGCATAGCGTGACTATCATCGGCTCCTTGCCGTGATTGCCGAAAACGCTGCTCGAGCGGCCGAACGGAATCGCCGTGGTCGCGCCCGCGAATGCGCCGTATGCGCGTTGAATGTCGATCACCGCCGCGCGTGATGTCGCGACCAGCACGGCGGCCTCGCGAATCGTTGCCGCCGCGCGTCCGGCCAGGTTAGCAGTTTGGACCGGCCGCTGCCATACCGAAACGACCGGTCGCGCTCGCCACGGCAGCGCGCCGTGGGACAGCTCGGTGAGATGAACCAGGTCCACGTCGCGCCGCTGGGCAAGATCGAGCAGCCACTCGCCCGCCCGCTCGATCTCGCGCTCGTCAGGCTGCGTCCATTCCGGTCGGTACGTGCTCTCGTAAAATTCGACATGGCGCAACGCGCGCAGTTGCGCGCGCTGTTGCTCGGCGAGCGGACCGCCCATGGCCGCGATGACGATTTGCACACCGTCGCGCTCGAGCCCGCCCGCCAGCTCGGTGACGAACGTCCATGGCGTCGTGTCCGGATACGCGGTCAGCAGGATCCTCATGCCGTCTTTCGCTTGCGCGCTGAGCGTTTTCGGGGCGCCGTCTTGCGCGCGCGCTTGCGCGGCTGCTCGCCGCCCTGAAGACTGCGGCGCAGGACTTCCACCAAGTCGATCACGTCGGGCTCAGGCTCTTCTTCCTTGGCGCTTTCCTCCGGCAGCTCGACCACGTCCCCACGCTTGCGCTCTTTCTTCTTCACCAGCTTCAGCAGCTGATCCGCGTACTCATCCTTCAGCTCCGAGTCCGGCACGGTTGCGCTCGCGTATGACTTGATCAGCTTCGTCATGCGCGTGACATCGGCCTTTTTGAGCTTCGGCTTCGTCTTCGGCAAGCCTACAGCTTCGGCGCCGCGCAGCTCGTCCGCGAAACGCAGTGTGTCGGCGCGCAACACACCGTTCTCCGCGGTGATCGCAACCAGATACTCCTTGCCGCGCATGACGAAGGTCGCGATGCCGGCGCGGTTGTTCTGCTCGAGCGCCGCCGCCAGCAGGCGATAGGCCTTGGTGGACTCACCGCCCGGTGCCAGAAAATAGGGACGCTCGAAGAAGACGGGATCCACGTCATCGGCGTTTACGAATCTGCGCAAATCGATGTCGCGTGATTTGCGAGGCTCGAGCGCTTCCAGCTCGTCATCCGTGACGACCACGTACTTGTCAGCCGCGATCTCGTAACCGCGCACGATGTCGTCACCATCGACTTCCTTCTCGTGCTTCGGACAGAAGAAACGGCGCGCGAGCGGAGTGCCATCCTCGGCCAGCATGCGCAGCGCCACGCCGTGCGAGCGCGCACCAGAGAACAGGTTCACCGGAATGCTGACCAGGCCGAACGTGATGGTGCCTGACCAGAATGCGCGCGAGCGGACGTCGCCGTTACGGTCAGGCACGCTTACGCTCCTTGTCGACGGATTTCAGACTGGCGGCGAGCACTTCCTCGAGATCCTTCCTGGTCTCGCGCTTCGGCCGCAGCTTCCTGATGGTCGGCGCACGGCCTTTTGATTTCTTCTTGATGAAATCGAGCAGGCGATCGCGGTACTCGTCAGTAAATTCTTCGGGATTCCATTCGCCTTCGAGCGCACCGATCAACTGGTCGGCAAGCGCGAGCTCCTTCTTCTCGATAGCACGTCCACCCGGCGCCGGCAGTGATGAAGCCTCCACGACTTCGCCGGCATGACGCAAGGTCACAAGCGTCAGATAACCGTTCTCAGGAACCAGCGCGCCCACGTAATGCTTGTTGCGCATGACCCAGTGCGCGATGCCGATCCGCTCTTCCTGCTCGAGCGCTTGAGCGAGCGCGTAATAGCTGGTCTTGTCGGATTCCGGCGCGAGCCAGTACGGCCGCTCGTACCAGCCGTGTGACAGCGCGGCGCGCGGTACAAAACGCTCGATTACGATTTGCCGCGACGCTTCCGGCTCCAGCTCTTCCATCTCTTCGTCAGCCAGCATGACGACGACGCCGCCAGCTTCCACAAAACCGCGCTTCACTTCCCTGGACTCGACGACATCGCCGGTTTCAGGATTGACCATGTGTTGCCGTAGCGGTTCCTTGTCGGTCTTGTGCAGCAGCCGGAAGCGAACCGACTTGTCCTGTACGGCCGCGTACAGCTTCACGGGCAGTTCCGTGCGGCCGATCTTGACCGAGCCTTTCCACATTGCCCGTGCCGCCATATCAGCCCCCCACCGCAATTATTCCGAACCCCGTGCCGCTCCAGTGACTCATTATTCGGCTGATATCGCAAACGCCGTGCTTGCCAACTGACAATTCGGTGCCATTATAGGGTATCCGAAGTAACAGAAAGTGCCATGAGCGACCCGCCCGTCGTCCACTCGCCCGAGGATGGGAGCAGAACGGTCCACTTCGATGAAGACGCGCTCACCCGTAGTCTCCACACCGCCAAAATCCGATACGATCAATTGCTCGAGTTGAGTCATCACGCCGGGAAGACGGACAACGTCGTCTCGGAGGTGCTCAGCGAGCTGTCCGCGATGATGGCTGTCCTCAACGTCACGGCTGAAGAGCTGCGCGCACAGAACCATGCGCTGCGTGATGCGCACGACGACGTGGAGCGCCAGCGCGCACACTACGAAGAGCTGTTCACGCTCGTGCCGGACGCCTACGTCGTGACTGACGTGTATGCGACGGTGCTGGAAGCGAACCAGGCGGCGGAGCAGCTGTTTGGCATCCCGGCCGATCGATTGACGGGCAAGCCGCTCGCGGTATTCATTGCCGAGGACCAGCGCGCCGATTTCAGGCGTGGGCTAAGTGAAGTGCGCAGCTCGGACGCGCGGCTCGAGTGGACCGCACTGATCACGCCGCGCTCCGGCACACCAATCCGCGCAACCCTGCGAGTCGCGCACATTCGTGACGGCGCCAGCCATCCGCAGCTCGGCTGGATCATCCGCGACACGACCGAGAAGCAGCGGGTGGTGACACTCGGCCAGCGTTTCGCTGAAGAGCAGACCGCGCGCATCGACGCGGAACGCGCCGCGCGGCGTTTTCGAGTGCTGGCCGAGGCCAGCCGCCAGCTCTCCGCGACTACCGACCTTGCCGGCATCTGCCAGAGCATCGCGAAGGCGGTCGTGAAATATGGCGCCGACCATTGCGAGATCCTGTTGCTCGAAGGTCAGAAACTGGTCAGTCACTCACGCATAAACCGTGAGCCGCGCCAGGCGTCCTTCACCGAAGCGTTACGCCGGCGCCACAACATGAGTGTGGACGCCGAGCAGAGCCTGCTATGGCGCGCGTTGCGCACCAACGAGCCGCAGGTATCTCCGGCCGCAGCCGATGGTCCGCGCAATGCGGTTGCGTTGCCATTGTCGAGTGCCGGCAAGGCGATCGGCGTATTGGTCGTGATGGGGACATCCCCGTCGCCACAGCTCAGCGCGGAAGACGTTGGCGTGCTGCTCGAGATCGCCACGCGCGCGAGTCTCGCCATTGCCAATGCAATGCTGTTCAACGAGCTGGCGCGCGCAAACCGCGAGAAGGCGGACTTCCTGGCGGTATTGTCGCACGAGCTGCGCACACCGCTGACGGCGGTGATGGGCTACTCCGATCTGCTGTTGTCGGGCATCCCGGACATGCTGCCGGACCGGGCGCGCGGGCACATCGAGCGCATTCGCGCCTGTTCGTGGCATCAGCTGAGCGTGGTCGAGCAGATCCTCCTGTTCGCGCGCGTCGAAGGTGGCGCGGACGAGATCGAGACGGCCGATGTCAACGTTCAAGCCGTCGTACATGAAGCCATTGAGATCGTGACTGCGTCCGCGCGTGATGGCAAAGTCCAGCTCAACGTAGACGTGCCGCCCGGTGACATCACGCTGCATACGGATGCCGGCCGCTTGCGCCAGATCCTGACCAATCTGCTGGCGAATGCGTTCAAGTTCACCGATGAAGGTGCGGTTTCACTGGTGGTTCGACGCACCGATGACGACATCTTCTTCACGATCGCGGACACCGGCATCGGCATCGCGCCGGAGGACGTGACGCGCATCTTCGATCCGTTCTGGCGTGCCGGCCAGGCCAGCAACACGCAGCGCGCGGGTATGGGACTCGGTCTGGCAGTGAGCGGCAGGCTCGCCCACGCGCTCGGCGGCGACATCAGCGTGCAGAGTCAGGTCGGCGTCGGCACTTCCTTCACTTTGCGTTTGCCTATGCATTGAATAGTCACACCGTAAGTGCAGTTCGTCCCACGCGGGTCGCCTACCCCATGCGCAGCATCACCGGGTCCTGTTATTTTCGTTGACTTCATTGCTCATGACGTTTCAAAGGATGCACAAATGAAATCGGTCTGGGGTCTACTCATCGCTGTGATGCTGGTCGGCGCCGCGCTGCCGGCCGCGGCACAGACGATGGCGGGCGGCTCGGTCGCTTCGCAGGCGGGTTTCGGCCGCGCGTTGGCGATCAGCAACAGCGACCTGCTGGTCGGTGAACCGAACAATCAGACGAGGTCCGGCATCGTTTACGTGTATCGCAAGGTGAGCGGCACGTGGACGGAACAGGCGCGGCTCGCGGCGTCGGATGCACAGCCGAGTGATGGCTTCGGCAGCGCGCTTGCGGTCAGCGGTGACATCATGCTGGTCAGCGCGACCGATGCGAATAAAGGTCGCGGCGCGGGCTACATCTTCCGGCGCGACGCGCGTGGTGCATGGCAGCAGACCGCGGTGCTCGCGAATCCGGATACCGCGCGCTCGGGTTTCGGAGCGGTGGTTGCCGTGTCGAACGACATCGCGCTGATCGCGGCGCCGGCGCTCGACAAGCAGGCCGGCGCGGTCTACGTCTTTCGCAGAAGCGGGAACGAGTGGACGCACGAGGCGAAACTCGTGAGTCCGGTGAGCAAAGAGCAAATGCTTTTCGGTCTGGGCCTCGCAGTGGCTGGTGACCGGATACTTGCAGGTGAGCCGGGCCACAACGAGCGCACCGGCGCGGTGCACGTCTTCGAGCGCGCGGCTGGCGAATGGAAGACGTCGAGCAGGCTGACGGCGAACGGTCTTCAGAAGAACGACCGCTACGGCGCGCCGATCGTCGCGAACGCGCAGCGTGTGGTGGTGGGCGCGACCGGCTTCTCTAGCGCATCGGGTGCGGCCTTCGTCTTCGTCGCCGATTCGGCAACCAAATGGAAGGAGGCGGGCAGGCTGCTCGCTTACGATGGCCGGCCGGCCGATCAGTTCGGCACTGCGATCGCGTTCGCTGGCGGCAACTACTGGATCGGCGCGCCGCGCGCGAATGGCCTGCGCGGCACCGTCTATCACATCTGGCGCAGCGCACAGGACAGCACGATCACGGGCGCCGAGCGGTTGAGCGCAGGTGAGCTGACCAGGCAGTCGTTCTTCGGCGCCGCGGTTGCGACCAATGGGCAGGTAGCGGCCGCTACGATCGGCAACGCGGATCACGGCCTGGGCGCGGTCGCCATCATCGAGTTTGCAAATGGCAAATGGACCATGTCCACGATGCTGCGCGCGCACGATGATCGCATTCCGAGCATCACGACCGGCAGACAGGACTGTCTCGGCGGCAAGTCGGCGAATCAGTTCGAGTGCAGGGACGTCGAGATGATGGCGTATCTGTCCGTGCCCGACATCGGCGGCGGCCGCGGCGTTCAGCTCAACGACATCTGGGGCTGGACCGATCCGCAGACCGGCAAGGAGTGGGCGATCGTCGGGCGCATGGATGGCACCTCGTTCGTCGACGTGAGCAATCCCGAGAAGCCGGTGTACGTCGCCGACCTGCCAATGACCATGGGCGCGAACACAGCAGCATGGCGTGACATGAAGGTCTACAGGAATCACGTCTACATTGTCGCCGACGGCTCGGGCCCGCACGGCATGCAGGTCTTCGATCTGACACGCTTGCGCGCCATCAGGCAGCCGCCGGTCACGCTCGAGCCGGATCTCGTGTATCGGAAGATCAACAGCGCGCACAACATCGTCATGAACGAAGAGACCGGCTACGTCTACACGGTGGGCGGCAGCTCCGGTGGTGAGACGTGCGGCGGCGGGCTGCACATGATCTCGTTGAAGGACCCCAGGAATCCGGAGTTCGCCGGCTGCTTCGCGGACCCCCAGACGGGGCGCGCCAACACGGGCTACTCGCACGATGCGCAGTGCGTTGTCTACAAGGGACCGGATGAGCAGTACAAGGGTCGCGAGATCTGTCTCGCCAGCAACGAGACGATGCTGAGCATCGCGGACGTCACCGACAAGAAGAATCCGAAGGCGGTCTCGCGCGCGAGCTATCCCAACGTCGGCTACTCGCACCAGGGCTGGCTGGATGAGGACCAGCGCTACTTCTACATGAATGACGAGCTGGATGAGCTGGCCGGCACCACGCCACGCACGCGCACCATTATCTGGGACCTCAGCGATCTGGACGATCCGCAGGTCGCAAACATGTTTCTGAGCCCGACGGCCGCGACCGACCACAACCTCTACATCAAGGGCGACACGATCTACCAGTCGCATTACCTGTCGGGGTTGCGGGTCGTCGACATCAAGGATCGCAGGAACCCGGTCGAGGTCGGCTTCTTCGACACCGTGCCGTACGGCGAGAACCGGCCGGGCTTCGGCGGCTCGTGGAGCAACTACCCCTACTTCAAGAGCGGCATCATCATCGCGACCAGCATGAATGAAGGATTGTTCATCCTGAAAAAGCAAGAGCCGAAGCCGGTGCTCTAGGGAGCATGGGAGCATGGGAGCATGGGAGCATGGGAGCATGGGAACATGGGAACATGGGAACATGGGAACATGGGTGTGCGGGATGAGGGCATGGTGCGCGGGCGCGTTACTGATTGGGTTTGCGGCGTGCGCTACCACTCCGCAAACGCGAGCCCCATCGCCAGCGCTCCTGTACGTCTGTAACCAGAGCGATGCGACGGTCACGCTGATCGACACGAAGACGAACGAGATTATCCGGACCGTCGATCTCAAGCAGCTCGGCTTCTCGGCCAACGCAAAACCGCATCACATTCAGGTCGAGCCGGACGGGTCGTTCTGGTACGTGACGCTCATCGGCGAAAACAGGATCGTGAAGATCGATCGTAACGATCGGGTCGCGGGTGCGGCGACGTTCGAGACGCCGGGCATGATGGCGCTCGATCCCGGCAGCGACCTGCTGTTCGTGGGCCGCTCGATGACGGCGGTGAACCCGCCCAAGCGCATCGGCGCGGTCAAACGCTCCGACATGAGCATCGAGGAGATCGACGTGCTGTTGCCGCGGCCGCACGCGCTGGTGATCGATGCCGCCGACCGCACGGTTTACACCGGCAGCCTCGCTGCCAATCAGATCGCCGCGGTGGATGTGGTGACGCAGCGCGTCGAAGTCAGCAATGTGGCGGGTCCACCCCATTCGCTCATGCAGTACGCCCTTTCGCCGGACGGCACGACACTGGTCGCGGCGGGCGAGCTGAGTGCGCAGCTGCTCTTCTTCGATGTGACGGATCGCATGCAGCCGAAGCTCGTGCGCTCGCTGGCGGTGGCAGCGCAGCCGTTCGATCCGGTCTACACGCGCGACGGCCGCTACGTCGTACTGGGCAACAAGGCCGCCAACACCATCACCATTGTCGATACGCGCACGCACGAGCTGAAGCTGCTGCGCGGGCCGGGGATCGCGCAGCCGCACGCCACCGCCACGTCAGGCGATGGACGCTGGATTTACGTGTCGAACAACAATCTGAATCAGCCGGCGGGCGCGCACGACATGCATGCCGGGCATGCGTCGCCCGGCCAGCCGGCTGGTCAGGGAACCATCGTTGTCATCGACGCGAAGACTCTGGAAATTGCCAAGATTATTGAAGTCGGTCGCAATGCTACGGGCGTTGCGGTTCCGCCTCGTCGCTAGCCTGCATTTCGCGTAAGTGCGGGGACGGTGGTGACTGTGGCGACAGTATACGCCGGAAATCAACGCGAGGAGTTGCGAAATTGACCAACAGCGCAACCTGCAAGCCGGTTGCTTTGAGATAGGATCGCACCTGCGCGTAATGCGCCTTGCACAGCGCTTCGACTGTCTTCAGCTCGACAATGATCTTTCCTTCGATGAGAATGTCGAGCTTGTGCCGTCCCACGATCACGCCGTCATAATAGATGGGTATTCTTTTTTCCACTTCGGCGACCAGACCACGTTTGGTGAGCTCTATTACCAGCGCGCGACGGTAAATGATTTCGAGAAATCCTGGCCCAAGCGTGTGATGAACGCACAATATACAAGAAATAACTTGCTCCGTGAGCTTGTCATCAACAAAAGTTGTCGCCATATCACCAATGTTCCCAAACTCCCCCTTCAATAAGGCAATCGAGCAGGCAAGTGAATAGCAGAATGAGCCGATGGCTGGTGGGGACACTGGTGACGTTCAGCGCGTGCGCCCCAATCATCTCCCAACGACTTTCACAGCCAACGTTCGATCGAGTAATCGCACCGTTCACCGTACAGGACGAGAACGGTCGCCGGTACGATCACCCATTCGCCGGTGGTTTCGACGTGCCGCGCCCGCAATTCATCGACATCGACGGCGACGGCGATCACGACCTCTTCATCCAGGAGCGCTCGAACGAGCTGATGTTTTTCGAGAATACCGGCACGCCCACACGCGCGCGCTTCGAGTGGCGCACCGATCGCTACGGGCAGCTCGAGATCGGCGAATGGAACCGCTTCGTCGATCTCGATGGTGACGGCGACTACGACCTGCTCGCCGAACAGCCCTTCAGCTACATCCGCTTCTATCGCAATACAGGCACGCCGAAGCGCGCGGCGTTCGAGCTGGCGGCCGACTCGCTGCGCGACGATGCGGGCACACCGATCTTCGCGGATCGGCAGAACATCCCGAACCTCGGCGATGTCGATTGCGATGGTCAGTTCGATCTCTTTCTCGGCCGTGTCGAAGGCACCATCACGCACTTCGCGGCGGTGCCTGCCAGACTCGACGTGCCGGTCTTCCGCTTCGTGACCGATCGCTTCGAGGGCATCGAGATCGTTGCCCAAACAGGATCCATGCGGCACGGTGCGAACACGATGTTCTGGGCCGACGCCGACAGCGACGGCGACCTCGATCTCTTCTGGGGTGATTTCTTCGAGCCGGGCGTGTTGTTCATTCAAAATGTCGGCAGCAGCTGCCAATCACCAAACCTGCGTGTCGATCCGGTACCGATTACCGTCGATGGAGCGAAGCTCATGACCAGCGGCTACAACGTGCCCGCGCTGATCGACATCGATGGCGATGACGATCGCGACATGTTCATTGGCGTGCTGGGCGGCGCGTACAATCCGAATCTCACATCAGCTGACAACTTCTACTTCCTCGAGCACACTGCGCGCGGCCTCGACCTGCGCACGAAGCGCTACATCTACGGCATCGATGCCGGCAGCGAGAGCGTGCCCGCCTTCGGCGATCTCGATGGTGACGGCGACATTGACATGCTGATCGGTAACAAGCTCGATCCAAAGCACCTCGACAGCGGCAGATTGTACCTGTTCCGCAATGATGGAACTCGCACGCAGCCGTTACTGAGGCTCGCCGACACGCTTGATGTGGCGTCCGCGTTCCATCAGGCGCCCGCGCTCGCCGACATCGATGGTGACGGCGATCTCGACCTGCTGCTCGGCACCTGGAGCGATGGCGTGCTCGTCTTCCGCAATGAAGGCACTATAAAGAGTCCGCGCTTCGTGCAGGACAGCGCCGCGACCATCCGTTTCACGCGCGGCAGCAACTACATCCCGGCGCTTGCCGACATCGACGCGGACGGCGATCTCGATCTGCTCGTGGGCGAGGCGTCCGGTGAGCTGAACCTGGTGCGCAACACGGGCAGCAGGACGCAGCCACGGTTCGTCGTCGAATCGGAAAACTTCCAGAACATCGATACGGGGCGCCGCAGCGCGGTCGCGCTGGCCGACCTGGATGGCGACGGCGACCTGGACATGATCGCCGGCAGAGAGGAAGCCGGTGCCGCGTACTATCGCAATGACGGCTCGCGCGCGAGTCCTCGCTTTGTGGCGGATCCCGCGTTCCGGCTGCCATTCCATCATCTCGCCACACCCGCATTCGCGGATCTGGACGGGGACGGCGATCTCGATTTGTTCACCGGGTCGCTGAGCGGCGGCGTCGCCTACTGGGAACATCGCTAGCCTCATTCGGCACTGCTTTTGCCCGCCCACAGGGCATGCCTGTGGAAAGCCACTTCGAAGCCCTCGCCAATAACGCCGCCGAGCCGATCATCACCATCGACGAGCACGATCACATCATGTTCGCGAATCCGGCCGCCGCACGCGTGTTCGGTTACCCGGTCGAGCAACTGCTGCGCATGAACTTTACGGCGCTGATTCCGGAGCGCGACCGCGCGCGCCATCGCGCGGGCTTGACGCGCTATCTGCGCACCGGCGAAAAGCGGCTGGCGTGGGACGGCATCGAGCTGCCCGGACGGCATCGCGATGGACACGAGATTCCGCTCGAGATCACGTTCGGCGATTTCGAGCAGGACGGCCGGCACTACTTCACCGGCATCATGCGCGACGTGTCGGGGCGCAAGGCAATCGAGCAGGAACGCGCCACTCTGCTCGAGCGCGAGCAGCTCGCGCGCGCCGAAGCGGAAGCCGCGAATCGCGCGAAGTCGATTTTCCTCGCGACCATGAGTCACGAGATTCGCACGCCGATCAATGCAATCATGGGTTACGCGGATCTGCTGGACGCGCAGATCGAAGGAACGCTCAACGGCAAGCAGCGCGCGCACGTGCAGCGCATCCAGGCGAGCACGCGGCATCTGCTCTCACTCATCAACGACATTTTGGATCTCGCGAAGGTCGAGGCCGGCCAGCTGACCGTCGAGCACGAGCGCTGTCTGGTGGTGAACGCGGTTTCCTCTGCGCTCGCGGTTGCGGCGCCGCTCGCGAAAGAGCGAGCACTCGAGATTCGCGACCGCTGCTCAGACGATGCGAGTGTCGCGTACGTCGGTGATGAGAATCGGGTCAGGCAGGTGCTGATCAACCTGCTCTCGAATGCGGTCAAGTTCACCAACCCGGGCGGCTCGATCGAAATCATCTGCGGCATTACCAATAAACCCGGCTTCCAGCCGGCCGGCCCGCCAGCGGAGTCGTGGACATTCATCACCGTCGCCGACACGGGACCCGGCATCAAGCAGGAAGACCTTGACACCATCTTTCAGCCGTTCGTTCAATCGGAGAGTGGACTCACGCGCAAAAAGGGTGGCACCGGACTGGGACTGACGATCAGCCGCGAGCTCGCGTATCTCATGGGCGGCGATCTGACCGTCAAGAGCGCACCAGGCGAAGGCTCGAGCTTTACGCTCTGGCTGCCGACCACGCTGCCGGCATCGATCGCGCCGGAGCAGACCTGGCTTGCCAGGTATCGCGGCAATGGCCAGCGGCCGCGCGGCTTTGCGATGGTGGGCGAGCAGATGATCGGCGCCATCGAAGCGATTCTCGATGCGTACTCGGCGCGCCTGAAAAAGGAGCTGCCACTCGCGAACGGGTCGCAGCTCGAATATGCGGATCTCGTCGATCATGCCGGCACGTTTCTCACCGACATCGCGCAAGCGCTCATCATCCTCGAGAACAGCAATGTCGATCCCGTTAACCTGATGCACGATGGCACGCAGATTCAGCGCGTGATCTCCGAGCTGCACGGCGCGCAGCGCTACCGGCTCGGCTGGACGGAGGAGATGCTCGCGGCGGAATGGCGGATCCTCTGGGAAGAGATCAGCCGAAGCCTCGCTCGCGGTCCCGCCGATGCAGGCGAAGTCGATCTGGTCGACGCGCTCGCGACGCTCAAGTCAATGGTCGATTTTGCACAGGGAATCAGCCTGCGCGGTCTGCGCCAGGCTGCATTGCAGCAGGTGAGCTGATATCGGAGCGCATCGCGCGCCCCGATATCCCGCTCCGATAAACTAGCAGCCGCTGAGCGTCACCGCCTGGAAGCCGGTGCCCGCCGCATTCGGCAGCAGAACGACCGTGTGAGAGCCCGCTGAAGTAAAACTGCCCGACGTCGTAAAGATCGGCGTCGTGCTGCCGGCGCTCGTAAAGGTGAGCGTCGAGTTCGCCGTCGGAACCCGGGCGAAGCCGATATTCCCCGATGTCGATACCTGATTCGCGCCGACATTCGAGAATGTCGCGCCGTTGAGCGTGGCGCCCGATGTCGTGAAGAAATCGACAGGCTGCGCCGTTGCATTCACGAAGCGAACGTTCGCAAAGCCGCTGGCTGCCGCGGTTGTCGCCGTGTTGTTCAGAACCAGCAGCGTCGGACTCGATGCGGCGCCCGTAGCGAGCACTGTGAAATTGCCGCCTGTGCCGAAGCTCGTGCTCATGGTGCCGAGCGTGCTGCTGATGCCCGTACCGCCCGTGTTCGCGGTACCGAACGCAAGCGAGCGATTCGTGCCCGCCTGTACGACTGCGCACGCCGGCGTGAAGCTGCCGAACGCCTGCGCCGATCCGACCACTGCGCCATTCGACGTCAGCAGTATGTTGCCATTCGCTACCGTCACCGCGTTCACGAAGCGCACGCGCGCCGTGCTCGTGGTCGTCAGTCCAGTGCCGTCGTCGTCATCACACGCGCCCAGACTCAGCGCTGCGAGGGCGAGACAGGGAATCCATGCCCGCAATTTCATAAACCCTTCCTCCTCCAGTACTTCCCATGGTGATACCGAGTTGCACGGCATGGTTCGAAAAGGCAATAACCGCGCCATTTGGCAGCAGGGAATGGACTAGGTCGGCTTCTGAATCGAAGGCTGGATCGGCTTGCTCAGGCCGGGAGGAAGCCGCAAGCTACGCACCTGACTCCTGCCAGAGGTTTTCATGCGACGTTGCTTCCTGCTCTGTCTCGTACTCGCCACCACGTTCCCGGCAGCGCTCGGCTCCCAGCAGATCGACAGCGCGTACACGCGTCTCATTCGCGAGCATACGAGCGATCCGAAATTTCTGCCGCGCAGCTGGGCGAGCATCGAGGCGCACGCGAGCGTGCCATCGCCGCTCGAGCATTTCGGTACCATCATCGGCGCGCCCGGCGTGATGCATCGCGTCCCGGAGATTCTCGGCTACTACCGCGCACTGGATGCGGCGTCGCCGCGTGTCGAAGTGCGCACGATCGGCAAGACGGAGGAGGGGCGTGATCTCGTAATCGTAATCATCTCGGCTGGAGAGAACATCGGTCAGCTCGAGATCCAGCGCGCGAATGCCGCCCGCCTCGCAGATCCGAGAACTATTTCACGCGGAGACGCGGAGACGCTGAGTAGAACTACAAAGCCGGTTTACTACATCTCGGGCGGGTTGCATTCGCCGGAGATGGGGTCACCGGAGATGTTGATGGAGCTCGCGTACCGGCTCGCGGTGAGTGATGACGCGCGCATCAGGGACATTCGTGACAAACTCATCGTCATCATCAATCCGGTGGCCGAGCCGGATGGCCGCGACCGGCAGGTGGATTGGTACTACCGCTACACGAAGAAGAGCACCGACTGGGATGATGGCATGCCTCGCTCCGCGCCGTACTGGGGCAAATACATCTATCACGACAACAATCGTGACGGCATCCAGCTGAGCGCAGCGCTGACCAGAGCCTTCGCGCGCGCGTACTACGAGTGGCATCCGATCGTCATGCATGATCTGCATGAATCGGTGCCGCTGCTCTACATCTCGACCGGCACGGGCCCGTACAACGAGACCATCGATCCGATCACGATCGGTGAATGGCAGGTGCTCGCGAATCACGACCTGACCAGTGTCACGGCGGAGGGACTGCCCGGTGTGTTCACCTGGGCGTTCTACGACGGCTGGTGGCCCGGCTACGCGATCTGGATCGCGAACAACCACAACAGCATCGGCCGCTTCTACGAGACGTTCGGCAATGCCGGCGCGAACACCTTCGTGCGCGACCTCTCGACCCAGCGCTATGCCGGCGATCCGGTCACCAGTGCACAGTGGTACCGTCCCGCCCCAGCCACCAGGAAGGTGCGCTGGTCGGCGCGCGACAACGTCAACTACATGCAGGCCGGCGTGCTCGCGTCACTCGAGTACGCGGCCAACAACACACAGAGTCTGCTGCGCAATTTCTACCAGAAAGGCGTGAACAACCTCGAGCGCGGCCGGCGCGAGAAGCCGCACGCGTTCGTGATCCCGCGCTTTGCGCAGCAGCGCGACCCGCGCCGCGCCGCGTATCTGGTCAACCAGCTCCAGCGCCAGGGCATCGAAGTGCACGCGCGTATGGACGGCGATTCGGCGGGCGATTTCGTGGTGCTGCTCAACCAGCCGTATCGCAATCACGCGGTCTCGCTGCTCACGAAGCAGAACTTCCCGAGCGGCGCGCCCAATCCGCCGTATGACGACATCGCGTGGACGCTGGGCTACATGTACGGCGTCGACGTGAGTGCCGTGAACGACAGCGCGGTGTTCGAGTGGAATGGGTTGCAGCTGCTCACCGACACGACCGCATATTCCGGCCGCGCCGCAGGAGCCGGCAGTACGTACGTAGTCAAGTACAAAGGCCAGTCGGAAGTCCTGCCCATGCTGTACTCGCTGAAGACAACCGCGTGTGCCGTCGAACAGCAGATCATCGAGGGCAACGACACGATTCCACGCGGATCGATAATCCTGAACGGCATCACGCGTGAGCGGGCAAACGAAGTTGCACGCAAGTACGGGCTGGACCTGCAATCCCATGCTCCCATGCTCCCATGCTCCCATGCTCGCAACATGCATCCTCTCGATCTGCCGAAGGTTGCGCTCTATCACACCTGGCACAGCACGCAGGATGAAGGCTGGGCGCGCTACACGTTCGACCAGATGGGAATTCCCTACACATCGATTCACAAGGATGACGCGCGCCGCGGCAATCTGCGCGCGCGCTTCGACGTGATCCTGTTTCCGAGCGCGGGCGGCGGAGTCGAATCGCTCATCCACGAAGTCGATCCGAAGCACGGCCCAATGCCTTATACCAGGACCGCCGACTTCCCGTCGCACGGCACGCCATCGGCGACCAGCGACATGACCGGCGGCATGGGCTACGAGGGCCTCGCCGAATTGCAGAAGTTCGTGCGCGAGGGCGGTGTGCTGATCACGATGAAGGAAAGCACGCGGCTGCTGGAGAGCGGCTTCGTGCGCGAGCTGGATGTGCTGAGCCCCGGACAGCTGTTTCATCCCGGCTCGGTGGTGAGGGCAAAGATCAGACGCCCCGATCATCCGCTCATGTACGGCTATCCCGAAGTGACGCACATCTTCAGAGGCAACGGCCCGCTGTATTCGGTGGCAAAAAGAGATCGTGACCTGATGCTCATGCAATACGGCACGAAGCCATTACAAGATGAAGAGAAGGAAAAGGACGAGGGGAAGATGTTAGGCATCCCCCGCGACCCACCCGCGCCCGCGGCCGCGCCCCGCGACACCGCGCCCGCCGAAAAACCCGCGCCCGTGACCGCGCCCGCGCCCGCGACCGATTACGTCCTGAGCGGCATGGTCCGAAACGCCGACGTAATCCAGGGCCAGGGCGCAATCTTCGACATCCCGCTCGGC
>JBQTID010000272.1:0-3610 GCA_052389275.1 Gemmatimonadota bacterium
TACGGCGGCGTCCACGGCACGTCGATGTACTTGGACGTGTACCTGTTCGCCGCGTCTGGCGGACGACCCGTGTTCTTGTGGTTGTAGTAGATCGGCACCTGGCCGACGTTGCGCGGAAAGGTTACCGGCAGCTTGCCGCTCGGGTTGTAATCGCCGAACAGGACATCCGCGACCGCCGGTCCCATCTGCACTCCGAGAAACCACGTCTCGACGATCGCCGGCACGTTTTCATGCAACCAGTTGATCGACAACGGCCGCCCGTTCATCAGCACCGCCACTACCGGCTTGCCAACCGCGTGAACGCGCTTTACGAGATCGAGCTGCACGCCGGGCAGCTCGAGACTCGAGCGGTTGAGCGCTTCCGCACTCATGTCGTGGTGCTCGCCGATGACCATGATGACGACATCCGCCTGGCGCGCGGCGGCAACCGCGGCGGCCAAGCCGCTGGTGTCCGCGCTCATGACATCCGAGCCGCGCGCGTAGATCACTTTCGTGCGCGGCTCGAGCGCCTGGCGCAAACCCTTCAGTACGCTGACTGCGTCTTCGCCGCGCCCCGCGGCTGCCCACGAGCCCAGTGCCGCGCGCGCGCTGTCAGCCAGCGGCCCGATGACCGCGACGGTGCGCAGATCCTTGCGCAGCGGCAGCGCGCTCTTGTCGTTCTTGAGCAGCACGATCGACTCACGCGCTATTGCGCGCGCGAACCGCACATGATCGGGCGCAAGTGTCAGCGCGCGTTCGCGTTCCACATCCGAATAGCGGTACGGATCCTCGAACAGCCCGAGCTGATACTTCGCGCGCAGCACGCGACGCACGGCCTCGTCGATCTCCGCCTCGGTGACGCTGCCAGCTTGCACTGCGCGCGGCAAGTCGTCACGAAAGTTGGTGCCGGCCAGGTCCACATCCACACCTGCGCGCAACGCGGCCGCAGCCGCATCGACCGGCGTCGCCGCAAAGCCGTGCGCGATCATCTCCTGGATGCCCGTGTAGTCGCTGACGACGAAGCCTGTGAATCCCCATTCGTCGCGTAACACATCCTGGATCAGTTGGCGATGCGCGTGCATCGGTATGCCGCTGACTTCATTGAATGCGGCCATGACCGAACCTGCACCGGCCTCGATACCCGCGCGGAACGGCGGCAGATACACTTCGCGCAGCGTGCGCTCGGATACATCGACCGTGTTGTAATCACGGCCGCCTTCCGCGCCGCCGTACGCCACGAAGTGTTTGGGTGTCGCAATGATCGTGTTGGGCAGCGACAGGTCCGTCCCCTGAAAACCGCGCACGCGCGCGGCCGCCATGATCGAGCCCAGATACGCGTCTTCGCCGGAGCCTTCGACAATGCGGCCCCAGCGCGGATCGCGCGCAATGTCGACCATCGGCGCAAACGTCCAGTGCAAGCCATGTGCGCTGGCTTCGATGGCCGCGATGCGTGCAGCCCGCTCGACCGCGGCCGGATTCCAGCTCGCGGCTTCCGCGAGCGGCACGGGGAAGATGGTGCGAAAGCCGTGAATCACGTCATGCCCGAGCAACAGCGGAATGCGCAAACGCGATTGCTCGACTGCGACCTTCTGTATTTCGCGCGTGTAGGCAGCGCCGTGGATACCGAAGAAAGAGCCGACTTTGCCGGCACGCACGTCGGCTTCGCCCGCGGCGGGCACGCGGGGACCGGTTTCGATCCATTGGCTGCGGCCGAGATTGAGCTGGCCGGCCTTTTCTTCGAGTGTCATGAGTGCGAGGATCGAATCGACGAACAGATCCACTCTCGCGGGCGCGGGCGCGGGCGCGGGCGCGGTCGCGGGTTCACTCGCGGTCGCGGGCGTGGTCGCGGTCCTCGGACGCGGGTTGCTGGCACAGCCAACTACAACCAGCGCAACCGCCAGTCTGAGGGCTCGCCCACACTCCCACATTCTCACACTCTCACACTTTCGCTTCACGAACACCGCCCGTTCAGCCAGGCGCCACGAAACCCAAGACGGCGAACGCATCTGGCATCGTTTCGGCAGGGGGAATGAAGGCATGGAACCCGTGCGGGGATGGTCACCGCACGGGCCCGACGAGCGTGTATGGATGTGCGGCTTCAATCCTTGTTGTATTCGATGCCGATCTGCAACCGGCGCGCATCACTGACCACGCAGCCGGCCTTGCCGAAGTTCGCATCATCGCGACGGCCAAGATTGAAGCAGCCAAGATTGTCGTGGTTGAAGACATTGAAGACGTCAGCCGTGACACCCACCTTCTGGCCGCGCATGCTGACGAACTCCTTGCGCAGACGCAGGTCCACATTCCGGAACGCGAAAGCGTCCGGGAGAATGAACGAGTGCCTTTCCGGCTCGAAACCGCCGGCCTCGAATGAACGCGGGTCATTCGCACCGAGATCCACTCGACCTAAATCACGAGTGCCGATATTCTGCTTGGCGCCGGCACCGAGATTGACCAGGCCGCTGAACTGCGCACCCCAGGCAAAGGGCACATCGACCAGCCAGTTCGCAACGACACGGTACGGTTCGTCGTTGCGATCCTGGCGAGGAAAGTCCGCCGCATTCAGGAACGTGAACAGGTCGTTGAAGCCCTCGGTCTCTCTCTTCGCGAAGTTGACGGCCAGGCCAGCACCCCAACCCCAGCTGTCTTCGCCGGCTACTCGGTAGGGCCGGTCGACCTTGACTTGCAGTGCGTCGTACCAGGTCTTGCCCTGGTCGTTGCCGACCAGGACCGTGCTGAACCCAGGCACGGTCGTCCTGCGCCGGCAACTCCCTAGACGTTGCGGACAAGGACGGTCTTCGTTGACCCAGTTGAACGTGAAGATGTTCTTGCTCCGCACGCCCGTGTAGGCAGCACTCACCGCGAAACTGCCGATCACGCGACGCGCACCGAAATTGAAGTGCTGCGCCTGCGGCGGCTTCAGGTCATTGGGAATCAGCTTCATTTCAGGAGTATTGAACGCGGCATTCTGCGTCAGCTCCTTCACTGCATCCGGATCCGTGAGATAGCGCGGCTGGAAGGTCGCGCGCCGGCCGTCAGGCGTCTGTCCAGGTCCGAGGAATTCGATCCGGTAGCTCGGGTGCTGAAGCGCAAATGCCTCCTCGATCGAGTAGTCGAAGACCACGCGATCGTAGAAGATGCCCCAGCCGCCGAAGATACTGGTCTTGTTATCGCGGTCGAGCGCATATGCGAAGCCGAGGCGTGGCTGCACTGCTCCGTACCACGGGGAGCGGTCGTTGCCATCAGTGATGTAGCGATCGAGGTCGACCGGAATTAGCAAGCTGTCACGAAACGTTGTCAATGCGGTTACCACCCGCGCTGGCGTCACGTAGTCGTAGTTCAGCATGTCCGTCTCGAAATCCCAGCGCACGCCCAGATTGAGCACCAGGCGATCCGTCGGGCTCCAATCGTCCTGGATGTAGGCGCCGATCTGCGTGTTGGATGTGCCGAAGTTCGGGTCGCCCGCCTGGAATTCGACGCGCTGCGGCGTGGAGAAATCGAAGAACCATGGCTCATACACGAAACGCGGGATCTCGGCGTTTCTCTTGATGATGTCGTAGTCGAGAAAGTCGACGTTCGCGCCGCCCTTAAAGACGTGCTCGCCCGCGAGTCGGAAGCCCGAGCGCGTCAC
>JBQTID010000273.1:0-7842 GCA_052389275.1 Gemmatimonadota bacterium
GCCGACCTGCCCAGAGAGGCGCGTGCGTATCTCGACAGGATTCAAGAGCTGACGGAAGTGCCGATTGCGTTCGTGTCGGTCGGAACCCGGCGGGATCAGATCATTCAGGTCTGAAATGCGCTACGGAAAGGCGCTACATAAAATGCGATACAGAAATGCGCTACGGGAACGCGCTACGGGAACGCGCTACGGGAACGCGCTACGGAACTGCGGACCGCGCCACAGCGGGAGCCTGCCGCAGTGTCGACTCACCCCGTCCGTAGCGCCTCTCCGTAGCGCATTCCCGTAGCGCATTTCTGTATCGCTTCACGGACGAGTCTTAACCCGGGGTTGAGATAACCGTCCAAAAGCGATACATTAAAAGGCTCCATCCGTCCGCGGGTGGGCCTTTATTGCGGGATCGCAGATGTTCGAAGAGCTGTCAGAAAAACTGGACTCCGTTCTGGGCCGATTCAGGTCCCGGGGGCTGCTGACCGAGCCAATGATCCGCGAGGGTCTGCGCGAGGTGCGGCGAGTCCTGCTGGAAGCGGACGTCAATTTCCAGGTCGCGAAGGATTTTCTCGCCCGGGTCGAAGAAAAGGCCACTGACGAGAAGGTCCTGAAGTCGGTCCAGCCGGGGCAGCAGGTCGTGAAGATCGTTCACGACGAGCTCGTACACCTGCTGGGCGACAAGACCGAGCCGCTCAAGATCGCGCCGATTCCGCCGACCGTGATTCTGCTCGCGGGGCTTCAGGGCTCCGGCAAGACGACCACGGCGGCCAAGCTGGCGAAGCGGATGGTGCGCGAGGGCAGGGCGCCAATGCTCGCGGCCCTGGATGTTCAGAGACCTGCGGCCATCGACCAGCTCGACACGCTCGGCAAGCAGATCAACGTTCCGGTTTACGCGGAGCGTGGCGAGCAGGACGTCGCAAAGATTGCGGCGCGGGCGCTGGAGCAGGCACGCGGTGATCGCCATCGCGTGCTGATTCTCGATACGGCCGGCCGCTTGCAAATCGATGACGAGCTGATGCACCAGCTCGAGCGCGTGCGCGAGGTTACGAAACCGAGCGAGACGCTGCTGGTCATCGATGCGATGATCGGTCAGGAATCGGTAAAAGTCGCCGAAGGCTTCAATAAAGCGCTCGGCCTGACCGGCGTGATTCTGACCAAGCTCGATGGTGACGCGCGCGGTGGCGCGGCGCTGTCGATTCGCGGCACGGTTGGCGTGCCGGTGAAGTTCGTCGGCGTCGGCGAGCGCGTGGATGGCATTGAAGTTTTCGATCCGCGCAGAATGGCGGGTCGCATTCTTCAGCAGGGCGACGTGGTCGGTCTGGTCGAGAAGGCGCAGGAAGCCTTCGACGAGGACGAGACCAGGCGTCTCGAGAAGAAAGTCGCGAAAGAGGGCAAGTTCGACCTCGAAGACTTTCTCTCGATGATGCGGCAGATCCAGAAAATGGGTCCGCTGTCCGGACTGCTGAAGCTGATGCCGGGTGTGAATCAGAAGGCGCTGAAGGGTGTGAACGTCGACGACAAGCAGATGAAGCATGTCGAGGCGATCATTCTTTCGATGACGCCGAAAGAGCGTCAGAAGCCGGATGTGTTGAACGGATCGCGCCGGGCGCGCATTGCCCGAGGTAGTGGCCGTACGGTTCAGGAAGTGAATCGGCTGGTCGATCAGTTCAGGCAGATGCAGAAAATGATGAAGCAGATGCGTGGTGCCGGGATGTTCAAGCCTGGCTCCAGGCTGCCGCGCATGTAGGGAGCATGATCCCATGTTCCCATGTTGGGGTCACGAGCACGCCGGGCACCGGCGGCCGAATCCAGGTGATCCGTACCCTAAAGGTCAGGAAGAATTATGGCAGTCAAGATTCGTCTCCGTCGCGTCGGCCGCAAAAAGCAGCCGAGCTACCGCATGGTCGTCACCGAATCGGAGAATCCGCGCGGTGGTGCTTACCTCGATACGGTCGGCTACTACAATCCGCAGAAGAAGCCGGCAGATCTCCAGATCGATCTCGCGAAGATCGACGAATGGATCGGCCGCGGCGCTACGCTGAGCGAGACGTCGGAATCGCTGGTGCGCAAGGCGCGGCGTGGTGGCGATAAGACGGTGGCTGTGTCATCGATGCCGAGTGGCGCGAAGCCGGCGCTGGCGGAAGAGACCAGCGAGGAATAGCGATGATGCGATGATGGGATAAGTGCGATGAGTGCGAGTCGTATCGCACTAATCGCATCTATCGCGCTTATCGCACTTATCGCGAGAACGATGCAGCCAACACACCTCGTCGTCGGTCACGTAAGCAAGCCCCATGGCACCAGGGGCGAGCTGTTCGTCTGGCCGCTGACCGACAATGTGGATGAGGTGTTTGCCGAGGGACGCGCGCTGCTGGTCGGCGATGAGCACGGCAAGCTGGATGCGACCTATGCCGAGCCGGTAATCATAGCGAGCACGCGTCCGTTCAAGCGAGGCGTGCTGGTGAAGATCGAAGGACGTGATGACCGCGACGCGGTCGCGGAGTTTGCCCAGCGTTACCTGTTGGCGCCGCTCGAGGAATTGAAGCCGCCCGAAGAGGATGAGGTTTACTACCATCAACTCCTCGCGATGAAGGTGGTAACCAGCGAGGGGCAGCCGGTCGGCAAGGTTCGCGAAGTTTACGAAACGTACCCGGCGCACATGCTCGAGGTGACGAGCGAAGCAGGCAGGATTCACCTGATTCCGTTTGCGGAGCGGATCGTGAAGAAGGTGGACATGGTGAACGGCGAGATCGTGATCAAGCCGCCGCCGGGCCTGCTGGATCTGTAGCAAAAGCGATTGCGATAGCGATAGCGATTGCGAATCAACATTGTCAGCATCTTCCCGGAATTCTTTCAGGCGCCCCTGGCGCTGAGCATTCCGGGGCGCGCGGCAAAGGCTGGCCTGGTCGAGTACCGGATCGTCGACCTGCGCGATTACACGCACGACAAGCATCGCACGGTGGATGACTATCCGTTCGGTGGCGGTGCGGGCATGGTGATGAAGCCGGAGCCGTTCTTCGAGGCGGTCGAGGCGATCGCGCCGGCGGGTCCGATCATTTTGCTGTCGGCGCGCGGCAAGCGGTTCATGCACGACGACGCGGTGCGTCTGGCGGTCGCGGACGAAATCACGCTGCTGTGCGGACATTACAAGGACGTAGACCAGCGCGTAGGCGACCATCTTGCGACGGAAGAGCTGTCGCTGGGTGACTTCGTGCTGAGCGGCGGCGAATTTGCCGCATTGGCGGTTACGGATGCGGTGGTACGGCTGCTGCCCGGAGCGCTGGGCACGCATGAAGCCGCGGCAACCGATTCATTTTACGACGAAGGGTTGTTGAGTCCTCCGTCGTATACGAGGCCCGCCGAGTATCGCGGCCTGCCGGTACCGGCCGAACTGCTGACCGGCGACCACAAGAAGATCGAGGCGTGGCGGAGAAGTGAAGCTGAGCGGCTGACGCAGTTGCGGCGGCCTGATTTGTGGAAGCGTTACAACGGTGATCAATAGGAGACCACCATGGACATCGTAGAACAGGTATCTCGCGAGCAGCTCAAGTCGAACATCCCGGATTTTGCGCCGGGCGACACACTGCGTGTCAACGTTCGCGTGCGCGAGGGTGACAAGGAGCGCATCCAGGCATTCGAGGGTGTGTGCATCGCGCGTAAGGGCGGCGGCGTGAGCGAGACGTTCACGGTCCGCAAAGTGTCGAGCGGTGTGGGTGTCGAGCGCATCTTCCCGGTGCACTCGCCTTCACTCGAATCGATCACGGTGGTGCGTCGTGGTCATGTGCGTCGCGCGAAGCTGTACTACCTGCGCGCTCTCAGGGGTAAGGCCTCGCGTATCCGCGAAAAGAAGCAAGGCTAGCAGCGTTGCGAGCGAGTGTGAGATTGTGAGGGTGTGAGAGTGTGAGACGCTCACACCCTCTCACATTCGCACACTCTCACATTCTCATTTCGGCTGCGGCACGATCCGCAAATACGGCCTCGGCGCCTGCCAGCCCTGCGGATACGTCTTCTTCGCTTCCTCGTCTGAAACCGAGGCCGGGGGCCTGCTTTCACGATTCACGAGCGACTCATGGCGCTATCCCGTTTCTATACCGAATTGCCGCTCACAGGATAAGGTGATCATGTGCGGAACGGTCGCTCGTGAATCGTGAAAGCAGGCCCCTTTCGGTTGGCCTGATCGGATTCGGCCTGGCTGGCGCGAGTTTTCACGCGCCGCTGATTGCGGCTACGCCTGGCCTTCGGCTGGCCGCCGTCGTAACGCGCGACCCTGCGCGCAGGCAGCAGGCAGAGCGCGAGCGGCCCGGCGCGCAAGTGCTCGACACGGCAGATGAGCTGTTCGCCGGACATCTCGCGCTGGATCTCATCGTCATTGCCTCACCCAATCGCACGCACGTAGCACTCGCCGAAGCGGCGCTCGCCGCAGGCTTGCACGTCGTCGTCGACAAGCCGCTGGCTCGTAACGCAGCGGAAGCCCGTGCGCTGGAAGCTGCAGCGGCGCGTTCCGGACGCATGCTCACGGTCTTTCACAATCGGCGCTGGGATGGCGATTTCCTGACGCTGCGTCGTTTGCTGGAGAATGATGACCTGGGCAAGCCGTTACGGTTCGAATCACGCTTCGAGCGCTGGCGTCCGCTGCCGAAGCCCGGCTGGCGCGAGTCCGGCAGCGTGGAGGAAGCCGGTGGCGTGCTCTACGACCTGGGCAGCCATCTCATCGATCAGGCGCTCGTGCTCTTCGGGCCGGTGCGCCATGTGTATGCTGAGCTGCAACGACGTCGTCCGGGTGTCCAGGTCGATGACGACGCATTTGTCGCGCTGACTCACGCAACGGGGGTGCAATCACATTTGTATGCGAGCATGCTTGCGGCACAGCCCGGTCCGCGCATGCGCATGCTCGGCACGCGCGCGGCGTTCACGAAATACGGCATGGATGTGCAGGAGGCCGCGTTGCGCGCGGGTGTGCAGCCGCATACGCGAGGATGGGGCGAAGAAAGCGCGGAAGCCTGGGGAAAAATCGGCGCGGACGGCGCGGACCGGCCGGTGCGCACGGAAGCGGGTGACTATCCACGCTTTTACGCAGCCGTTGTCGAGTCATTGCAGACCGGCGCATTGCCGCCGGTCGATCCGCATGACGCGATCGCCGGTCTCGAGATCATCGAAGCCGCGCACCGTTCGGCGGCGGAGCATCGTACCATAGCGATCAACTGATGTGACGTTTTGGTTCTGCCACTCGTCTCAAGAATGAAAGCCTTGGTGCCGGTTTTGCCGCATCCAAGGTGACCATTCTCGGAACTTGTGGTGTAATAAGGACTTATGGATATTCGCATCCAGCGGGCTCTGGACGGAGAGCTGGCCAGAGAGGACCTGACCCGGGACGAAGCCATTCAGCTGGCCGAGGCCGAAGCGCTGATTTTGCGCGTCGTGCGGGCGGTACCGGCTGAGCCATTGCCGGACCTCAGCCAGGGAGTGCTGGACCGGTTGCCGCCGCGCGCGCCGCTTCCTGCGCATCCGCCGTACACGAGGAAGACGCCGCTGGATATCATCCGCGGGGCGATCTCCTGGTTCTGGCAGCCACGGCCGATATCGCTGGCGTGGCGGCCGGCCTACGCCTTCGGCGCGGTTGCGGTGCTCGCGACCGTGCTGGTCCTGCGCGGCGTACCGACCGCCAGTACCGAATCACCCGTTACCGCTGCCGGTCAGGTGACGCAGCAAGTCTTCATTCAATTCCGGCTCGATGCGCCGCAGGCCCAGCAGGTTTCGCTCGCGGGTGATTTCACCGCGTGGAAGCCGATGTACAATCTCACGCGCTCCGACGCCGGCATCTGGACGATCGTCGTGCCGATGAATCCCGGTGTGCACGAGTACGCCTTCATCGTGGATGGTGAGCGCTGGCTGGCTGATCCGGCGGCGCCCGCGGTTGAAGACGGTTTTGGCGGCATGAATAGCCGGCTCGCGGTGCTTTCTCCAGACGTGAGGACGCTGTAATGAAGCGCGCGCGCCAGTTGGCGCTCACGGCTTTGTTCCTGCTCGCCGGTTCTACATTGTCGGCGCAGCAATGGAACCTGGACGCGCAGGCGGGACGCATTCGTTCCGCACTGGATCCGAACGCGCCCGAGACGCAGACGGTCGTGTTGGGTCTTCGCTACGACGACATGCTCAGCGGTCTTCGTTTTGCCGCCGGCGTGCCGACGGTTTCGGATGAACCGCTGTGGGGTTCGCTGGCGGGCTCGAAGCGTCTGGTCGCGCGTCGCGGCGGCTTCATGGCGGGCGTCGACCTTGCAGGCAACGCATTTCTTCTGCACGACCGGGTGCAGCGCACGCGTGAAGTGCCGGGTCGCGGTGTGTTCGACCCGCCGACCATCGAACCGCTGCCGTCGGAGAGTGGAACCGCGTTCGCAGCACAGGGGCTCCCGCTCATCGGCTTCGAGAATGGCAGCATTCAGGCACACGTGCGCGCAGGTGTTTCGCAGTACTCGGCGAAATTCGGCGAGCAGAACCGCCAACGCAGGGTGCAGCTCGCGGATGTACAGCTGATGTTTACGCCGACAATGTCGTTCGCAATCATGCCGGCGTTGCGCCACTACCGCGCCGACGAAGGTAACTACACATATGCGGGCGCGACCGCGATCACGGCGTTAGGCGCCGCGAGTGTGTGGGGTTCGGCCGGGCAATGGTCGAATCCGACTGGTGGCGAGACTGCGTGGGCGGCGGGCGGCTCACTTCAACTTCATGAGCGCGCGACGGTGAACGCGAGCGTGCGTCGAGAAGCGCTCGATCCGCTCTATCTTTCCCCGCCGCAGAATGCGTGGAGCGCCGGCGTCACGGTGTTGCTCGGCGGTAAGCGCACGCTGGCGGCGCCGATTCCGGCGCGTTACGAGAACGGGCAGGCCACGATTCGGCTGCCGGTGTCGCAGGCCCGCCAGCAGCCGCGCATTGCCGGCGACTTCAATGATTGGAAGCCGGTACCGATGCAGCGCGCGGGCAGCAATTGGACCTACACGATCCCGTTGGCGCCGGGTGTCTACAACTATGCGTTTGTGGACGAGAGCGGCGAATGGTTCGTGCCGGAAAAGCATGCCGGTCGCAAAGACGATGGCATGGGCGGACACGTGGCCGTCCTGGTGGTACAGAAATGAGCATGCTTCATGTTGCAATGACGGCCTCGGATGACGACGTCGTGCAGCGCGTTCGGCGCGGTGATCGCGACGCGTACGGCATCCTCGTGCAGCGGCACCAGGAAGCGCTCTATCGATACGGGCGTGGCATGGGGCTGGATCACGACACCAGCCTCGACCTCGTGCAGGACGCGTTCATCAAAGGGTACGCGCGCATCGACGAATGCCGTGATCCCGCGCATTTCCGCGCGTGGCTCTTCAAGATCCTGCGCAATCTGTGCCTCGATCATTTCAAGAATGTGCGCCGCAATTCACTGTCGTTGAGCGACGTAGCCGAGACTGAAGAGTTTGGCCAGATGGCCAGCGCGGAGCTGAGCGTAACGCTCGCGGACGCGCTCACGCGTCTGCCGAGCGGGCTGCGCGAAGCGTTTCTGCTCAAGCACGACGCAGGGTACAGCTACGACGAGATCGCCGACCTGACGGCCGCAACGCCGAGCGCCGTCAAAATGCGCGTGCATCGCGCGCGCGAAACGTTGCGCGCGCTGCTGATCGATCGCGCCGTAGCCTGATGTGACGAAATGACCGCGCTGATCGTCTCAAGATTGAAGGCTTACTTTCACGGAGGCTATATGAAGTCGAGAATGTTGGTTGCGGTTGCGGCAGCGGTACTGATGCCGATGGCGCTCGAAGCGCAGAGCACGGCCAAGGTACAGAGCACAACGCAGGCGACCGTTCAGGC
>JBQTID010000274.1:0-8653 GCA_052389275.1 Gemmatimonadota bacterium
AGTACGGCGGCCGGCAGCGTTTGCAACAGCCGCCAGTACCGGCGTTCGCGTGACCTCATCCTGCGCATTGCATCGTTACGAGCCTTGCTCTTTTCGTTCACTAATCGGTTGCTCCCATTAACACACGCCGCTTCCGAATCGTTACTCTTCGCTAGGCGGCGGCTGATTTCCGTAAACTTCCCAAGAAGTACTAGTGATTCCCTTAGTTTCTTCAGTCACCTTGCCATGATCGGTGACGGTCGGCGGCGCGTAGACTTTCTTCTGATCTGACATTGTCTCATCTCCAGGAAAAGGGAGTTCGTGCGGCGCTTACGCCGCGGTTTGTGTAGCTGCGTACTCCAGCGGCCAATCGCCGCTGCGTGCTCTCAGCCATGATTCCAGCGCCAGCACGGACAACAGGTGAACCGTGTTTTTCCATACGCCGTGTCGGGCTGAATCGATGGTCTTATGCAGCTCGATCGGGTCAATGCACCCGAGCCGCTCGAGTTGTGAATCAGTCAGGAGCGCGTCGATCAACGACCGCTCGTGTTGCAGCGTCCAGAGAATTCTTGCGTCGATACCACCTTTCGCGACGCGCGTGCGCACCTCTTCCGGTAAGGTCCCGCGCATCGCCTCGCGCAGCACCCACTTCCTGCCCTGCGGCCGAATCTTCATGCTGACCGGCAGCTGGAGAGTGAACTCGACGAGGTCTCGCGCCAGAAACGGATACCTGACTTCGACGCGGTCCTCGAACAGCCCGCGCTGCACCCAGCTGGCGACGCGTGCCAGCTCGACAGCGCTGTGCGTTGGAAAGAACCGGCCGAGCCGAGCGCGCGGACTGCGGGCGTCGCGCAGCCGATCGATCACGTTGGTGCGGTGCGCGAAACTGCCATTCAGCCAGCGTGGCACCTCGATCGCATTGCGACGCCCCAGATTGAATAGCAGCGGATTGACGACATTCAACCTCGCAGTGTGCCAGACCGAACGCCGTGTTTGCAGCGCCCAACCGAGTACCTCGCGCGCGCCCGCGCGTACCGATCCGCGCGCGAACATGTCCGCCAGATACGCGAGCGTACCATACATGTAATGGTCGGAGCCGAGACCGCTCAACAGCACGCGACCACCGCCGTGCGTCACGATGTCGAGCATGTGCTGGTCGCGAGCGTAAAACGGGAAGAGCGGCGATGGCACATCTGTCGCCACCGGCAAGCGGCCACATTCGCTGCGCCATGGCCAGTAGTCGCGCACAACTTCGTTCACCAGACCATAGCGCTGAACGACCGTATCCGAAAACCGTCGCTCATCGCCGTTGCCGAGCGAATCGACTAGCGTCACGGTACCGTTGAGGCCACCGCTGCCTTCGATTTCGCGCAACCGCTCGGCCGCGCTGACCACGGAAGATGAGTCGAGACCACCCGAGAGCTGTGCCCAGCTTTGACCAGCGGTGACACGTTGGCGCACCGCGTCGAAGAACAGCTCGCGAAAGCGTTCAACCGCTTGCTCTTCATTGACGGTTGCCGCAGGCTCGAAGCGATGTGCCGACCAATAGCGGCTTTGCGTTGTCACGCTGCCGCGCTGGACCAGCACACCACCTGGCTGGACTTCCAGCGCGCCCTTCCAGATGGTACGGGGTCCCGCGCCCGGCAGGCCGATCAGGAAATCAGCTACATAGTCGGGGTCGATCTCCTCGTTGCCTGCTAACGGCTCGAGCCGTGACGAGAGCAGGAGATGTTCGGCCGTGCGGCGATAGAAAAGTGGCTTTATTCCGAATGCATCACGCGCCGCAATGATTTTTTGCGCGTGCGCATCCCATGCAACGAAGGAGAAATCGCCACGCAGCCGCGGGATAATGTCCGCGCCTTTGCGGTCGAGCGCTGCCAGCACGAGCGCGAGGTCGGCCAGATCGGGCTCGCAACTGACGCCCCCGAGCGTGGCAACTTCGTGACGGTTGTCCAGTCGCACATCGCCAACGCCGTTCATGCCGCGAAAGCGCGCGACCAGCGGTCGCATTGCGTGCGCGCGCGACATGGCCAGGCCGGCAAAAGCGCCATTGCCGCACGAATCCCACTCCGGACTTTTGGGCAGGCGCGCAAGATAGGGGAACAGCTCCCGCTTACTGATCGTGCCGCCATCCAGCCGCAAGCCACAAAGGAAAACGTTCATACCGCCACCTCCGGCAGCACGGCCAGCCCGGCTACCAGCTCCATCGATTCGGTGATCGGAACGCCGTCCAGCTCAACCCAGGCATGTGCGAAGAACGGATACGGTTGCACGCCGAGCCGCAGCTGCGCGTCGAATCCGCGTCTGCGCAATAACACGTACGTCACGATCGATTGCTCCAGACACTTCGACCGGCCGGGATAGATGGCGGTTGCCGCCAGCACTTGATGAATGGTAGCTCCGATCATGGATCGGTCTGCGGCTGAGTTGCTGCCCGTCGAGAAGTGACGTGCCGCGCGCAGCATGCGCCCAAAACCGAACAGGCGCAGGCCGATATCGGAGATCGCGAGTAGCGAGAGGCACGTAAGCAAACCGGGAGGCCGCATCCGACTCATGTTTCCTCCAGCAGTCTCGAGCGATGCAGCCGTTCGAGGAACTCGGTCACATCAGCCGCGAGCGCTTCGCGCGGTGCCTCGTAGTCTTCAGTGAGGTTTTCCGTGATTTCGGCCGCCGTGAGGCCATTTCGGGTGAGTGCCCAAATGCGGGACCCGACTTCATCGAGCCCGTAATAGTGGCTACTGCGCGAGTCCAGCAGGACCGTGCGCATGCCGTGCATGGTCGAAACCACATGTTTCGCAGGGATGAGCCGGGTCGCGGCCCGCTTCCGTTTCAGAAAACCCATATCGGCATCCATTCTGGCGTGAGTTGGTGCGTCGGACAGCATCCGGGCATGGAACAACATACGGCACACCGCCTTGGTGTAGGGTTATGGAACTGTTCAGGAATTGTATAGAAACGGTTATGAAACGGTTCAGGAATGGTTATGGCGGGGCCTTACGATAGGAAGAGCCTGGGTCAAATCAGCGTTGGAACCGGTAACCGGCCTTTCTAACCGTAATGAAATGCCTGGGATTGGTCGGATCATCTTCCAGTTTGTGCCTCAGCTCGAGCATGTGCGAGTCTACGGTCCGCGTCGAAATCATGCGCCGGTGCCCCCAGACGTCCCGCAGCAGATCTGCGCGCCTCGCTACCGCGCCGCGCCGGCTCAGCAAAGCCACCATCAGGTCGAACGTTTTGGGCGACAATTCGACTCGCTCGCCACCGCGGTAAACCATTTTGCCGGCCAGGTCGACGTCGACATCGCCGAAGCGCACGTGCTGGCCATTATTGTCGGCGCGACCTGACTCCACCTGGCCGAGCGCGGCGCGCCGTAGTAGCGCCTCGATCCTGGCCATGAGCTCCAGCACGCTGAACGGCTTGGTTACGAAGTCGTCTGCGCCCAGACGAAATCCCCGTATTTTTGCGGTTTCTTCCCGTTGCGCGCTGAGGATGAGAACGGGCACCGTGCTGCCCTGCTCACGCAGAGTCTGCAGCACGCCATAGCCGTTCAGCTTGGGAATCATGAGGTCGAGGATGACAATGTCGGGGTGGAACTCGTCGTAATGCCGGAGCGCGAGCTCCCCGTCAGTAGCCAGCTTCGTCTCGTATCCTTCGATGTCGAGATTAGTCTGCAAGCCGAACGCGAGGTCCGGACTGTCTTCAACGACTAGCACGCGTGCCATTTCCCTGCCTTCGAGCAATGCGGCTATGCAACCGCCCAATCCATTACGGTCGATTCAGCCGCAACGTAGGCGCTCGGGAATTCAATGACAACCCGTGCACCTCCATGCGGCGCATCTTCGATCCACGCGCCACCGCCATGCAACACTGCAAGCTCGCGCACAACGGCGAGACCGATACCGCTGCCGGTACGATGGGATTGCAGATCGCGGCGCGCACGATAGAACGGCTCGAACACGCGCTCGCGTTCGCGCGCCGGCACGCCCGGACCTTCATCATCAACCCACAAGCGTGCGGTATCCTCGAACAGCGCGAGGCCAACCAGTACGCGCTGACCCGTCGGCCCGTATTTGGCCGCATTGTCGAGCAGGTTCAAGACGATTTGACGCACCGCGCCCGAATCGATCGGGACGACAATGTCTTCCTGTAGCTCGAGCCGCAGCTCGATTTGCTTCGCTTCGGCGAGGACCAGGAATGATTCGGCGGTATCGCGAATGATTGGCGCCGGCCGAGCTTCGATCGCATTGACGCGCACGCCGCCGTTCTCGGAGCGCGCGACCTGCAGCACATTCTCGACCAGGTGACTCAGCCGCCGCGCTTCCTTGTCAATGACCTCGAGCGAGCGCCGCTGATCTGCTTCATTGCGGACGCGTCCGAGCAGCAGCATCTCCGCGAACATGCGGATTTGCGCGAGCGGTGTGCGCAGCTCATGCGAGACGCTCGAGACGAATCCGGATCGTAGCCGTGCGAGTTGAGCCTCGCGCCGTAGCAGCATGAGCGACGAAAGCACCAGCCCGATCGCCAGCGCGAATAGACCCAGCAGCTCGAGTCCGCGAGTGCGTGGTAACCCACCAGTGACAACCCGATCCAGCGATGCCTGCTTCAGGCTGACCTCTAGCTGAATGTCCCCGAATTCCGGTCCCAAGCCAGCGCGCTTCCCATACAGTCCTGTCGTGGACTGGGACGCAACGCGAGGTGCGGTCGCGCGCACATTGAAGAACATCGAATCGGGAAGTCCATGAGTCAGCTCGGGCGGCAGAAGCCGACTGCGCGCTACCACGTCGCCGATGAGGCGATTCACTGCGGACCGCGCCACGAAGCCGACGGCATAAACCGGTTTCCAGCTTTCGCGCTCGATCGCGAAGGCTATCAAAGCATCTCCGCCATTCGCGGCCGGTATCAGCATGCCGAAATCCCAAGTTGCGTTGTAGCGAAGCGCGTAGTGTCGCGGAATCGTGTCGCGCATCCAACCAAGGAGCTCGGTAGATATTTCATGCGATGCCGAGCTGCGGCCCGACGTGAAGTCGATCTCGAAACGTGAGGTTTCTGCACTATGGCATTTCGATGCTTCGATGCCCCCAATACCATCGGCGGGCACATCGTCGAGCCAATCCCGCAAACAACTGTGCAGGGCGATCCTGGTGGAAATGCCGAATTGGTAGGATGCGACAGCGACGTAGTCGCTGAGAACCCGTTCGACGATTGCCCGATGCTCGCGCGAAGCCTCATACGCCCGATACGTGACGATCACGGTCACACCAAGCGCTATGAGCAGCAACGCGCCCAGGAAAGAAGACCTGAGTCCGCCTGGTATAGTCACTGGACTGGCATTCCGGGCAATCGGCACCCTGCTCTCTGCGGCGAGATCGTCGCGGTTACCTACGTATCTATCTTCTCCGGTCACGATGCGTCAAGAGTCGTTCCACGCTAGCTTCTTTCCCCGTCACCACCAGTCACCGGTCCCAAAATGAGAGAGGTGCCCGTGCCGTGGCAGAAATGGCGCGCCGAATTCCCGATCCTCAGCCGCAAGACATACCTGAATTCCTGCTCGCTCGGCGCACTCTCGCACCGCGCTGAAGCGCGCGTCGCTCAGTTCCACGAGGATTGGCACAACTTTGGTGCGTCGGCGTGGTACGAGACGTGGATGGCGCGCCTGGTCGAGCTGCGAGCGCGCGTCGCCGGTATGTTCAACGTCGCCGACAGTGAAATTGCGCTGGGACACAGCACGTCGGCGCTGCTATCTACGATTGCTTCAGCTATCGACTACAGCGGCAGGAACAAGGTCGTGGTTGCCGATCTCGACTTTCCGACCCTCGCCTATCAGTGGCTGAATCGCCGTGATGTGGAAGTCGTATTCGTTCCTTCCGACGACGGCGCGACTATCGATCCGCAGCGTTTTGCCGACGCGGTCGATGAGCGAACCGCGATCCTTGCCACCAGCCACGTCTTCTACGCGACCGGCGCCATCCAGGACTTGCACGCGTTATCGGCGATAGCGCGCTCGCAAGGCGCGCTTTTTCTCGTGGATGGCTACCAAAGCGTGGGGCAGCTGCCGGTCGATCTCTCGGCCGGCCATGTGGATGTCTTCGTGGCGGGGCCACTGAAGTGGCTGCTGGGCGGGCCAGGCCTCTGTTATCTGTACGTGCGAGCGGACCTGATCGACCAGCTGGCCCCAGAAGTGACCGGCTGGTTCGGCGCACGCAATCAGTTCGGTTTCGACATTCACAATTTCGAGTTCAGGGACGATGCGCGCCGGTTCGAACTCGGTACTCCCGCGCTGCACATGGTGCACTCCGCGCTGGGCGGACAGGAGATCATCGATGAGGTCACGCTGCCGCGCATTCGCGAGCGCAACCAGCAGCTCACCGAAATGGTTATCGACAGCGCCGAGCGCGACGGCTTCAGGATTCGCGCGGCCCGCGCCCGTGACGAGCGGTCAGCGATCGTAATGATTGCAACGAACGATGCCGGCGCCGCTGTCGGCCACCTTGCGCAGCGAGGCATAATCATTGACGCGCGTCCCGGCCACGTGCGCATATCGCCGCACTTCTACAATCTCGAATCGGAAATCGAGCTGGTCATGACCGAGCTGAAGCAATGGAGAGACAATTCGTGACGATCGCCGAAGCGCAGTCGGCAGTGGACGAGTGGATCGCTCAATTCGAGGAAGGCTACTGGCCGCCGCTCTCGAATCTCGCGCGCCTGACCGAAGAGGTCGGCGAGCTGGCCCGCGAGCTCAACCATCGCTACGGCCACAAACCCAGGAAAGCCGGAGAACCCGAGCAGGATATCGGCGGCGAACTGGCGGATATCATGTTTGTCCTGATCGCGATCGCGAACCAGCAGAAGATCGACCTTACCGCTTCGTTTGAGAAGGTTCTCGAGAAGTACCGGGTTAGAGATGCTGAGCGGTGGACCCGGAAAATTTAAACGGACGTTTACGTTCACGGTCACGTTCACGTGCACGTGTACGGCCGGCAATTACGCTCGAAGAAGGCGGATCCGCCTGACTGGCGACCGTACACGTAAACGTGAACGTGAACGTGAACGTAAACGTCCTTTAAATCCGTATCACGATCTTCCCGAACTGCCTGCCGGCCTCGAGGCGCTGATGCGCCTCGCGCATCTGTTCGAGCGCCATGACCGTGTCCACGACCGGCCGCAACGCGCCCGTGAATACGAGCCTCATGACTTCCTCGAATTCAGTGCGATTGGACATGGTCGTTCCGAGCACCTCGATCTGCTTCCAGAATACGACCCGCAAATCCAGTTCGGCGGCATGTCCGGTAGTCGCACCGTAAACGACCAGCCGGCCGCCGCGCGCGAGCGAGCGCACGTTGTCCGACCAGAGCGCCGCGCCTACCGAATCGAATATGACGTCCACGCCGCGCCTGGCCGTATCCTGCCACAGACGTTTCGCGAATGAACCTTCGTTGCGATCATAAACGACGTCGGCGCCGAGTGCGCGCGCGCGCTCGACATGCTCCGTCGTAGTAACCGCATAAACGAGCGCGCCCGCGTGTTTCGCGATCTGAATCGCCGCGGACGCAACGCCGCCGGAAGCACCCGTGATCAATACGCTCTCGCCGCGCTTCACGCGACCACGCGTCATCAGCCCGCGCCAGGCAGTCAGAAAGACGAGTGGCGCGGCGGCTGCTTCGTCGAATGACCAGTCATCCGGCATTGGAAACAGATTCGTTGCCGGCACGGCAACAAACTCCGCGAAGCCTCCCTGGACATGTTCGCCAATGATTTTGTAATTCGGGCAGAGAGGCTCTTCGCCACTACGGCACCACTCGCAATGCCCGCACGCGAGCGATGGGTTGACGACTACGCGCGCGCCCGCCGCGCTGCCGGTTACACCCTCGGCGACGACTGCGACTTCGCCCGCGATGTCGGAGCCGCCAATGTGTGGCATGGTCGTCTCGATGGGCAGTCCGCGTCGCACCCAAAGATCGAGATGATTCAATGACGAAGCCCTGACCCGAATCAGCACTTCACCTTGCGCAGGTTCGGGTATGGGAACGCGCTCGATCCTGAGCACTTCGGGCCCGCCAAACTCGTCGAAAACGGCGGCCTTCATTAGCTTCACGCTCATGGAAGATGACGATAAGCCTGGCAAGCTGTTCGAGGAAGTCGAACGGCGCGCCTTCATGGGGCTGCCGGAAGAGGAAGCCGAAGAGGAAATGGACCTCATCGCTGCCTTCGGTGACGCGGGCCCGGAAGTTGACGTTTCCGCTGCGAAGGACATGACGCTGGGCGGCTACATCGAGCTGCACAATCGGCCGCCCGCGTTTGGCGGCGGCGACCAGCAGCCGTACACCGTCGACATCGACGTGGAGCCGACCGGAGATGCAGAGCGGCCGCATGCCGCGTTTCTCGTCTTTCTGCGGTGGGCGGAAACCGGTGCCGGCATCATGGAGCATACCGAATCTGGCGACGTCGCATTCGGTGATACGCCCGAGGCCGCACGAGCCGCCGCGCTCGAGCTCACGCTGTACGAGGTCAAGGCCGAGCTCGATGCCGCCATCGAACGAAAGCGACACGAGTTGGAGGATTGAGTGCTGAGAAACGCACTTATTTTCATGAGTCAGAGTGGCACCGCACGAAAGTTTGTCCGCAGCGCGCCCGGCGCGCGCACATTGGCCCGCAGGTTCGTTGCGGGCGAGACCGT
>JBQTID010000275.1:0-13883 GCA_052389275.1 Gemmatimonadota bacterium
GGAGCGGGCCGTGACATGCCACCCTCGAACCGCAGCCCGCGCACCGCGTAGTTTCCCGCGACCGCGACCGCGCCCGCGACCGCGCCCGAATCATTTAACAAAAACAAAAGCGCCCCGCCGAAACGGAGCGCCTTTAGTACGTCGCCAATGGCCTGAGGCTACTGCCCTGGGACCCGTGCAACACTGGCGGCCTGGAGTCCCTTGTCGGTCTGGCGGACCTCGAACTCCACCTCTTCGCCTTCAGCGAGCGTTTTGAACCCCTCCATTGTGATCGCGGAGAAATGAACAAACACGTCTTCGCCGTCAGGCTGTTCGATGAAACCATAGCCCTTGGCATCATTGAACCACTTCACTTTACCTCTGGCCATCGGAGCTGCCTCCTACAAGGGAAATTGTAGCGGGAACCGGTGCAACAGGGTCGAAGCTAAATGGCACCGTGGCAGAGGTCAAGAAAAACGTTGCGGCAGAAGGTGTCTGACTAGTCTCCGATTCGAGTGTCCGAATACAGGGCGCGATAGATAGACGCGTTCAGCTTCACGACTTTGACGTAGTTGCGGGTCTCGTCGAAGGGAATTCTTTCGATGAAAAGGTCCTCGGCCCCGAACTCCGGGAAGCTGCGCCAGCGCGAGGCACGCGAGGGACCGGCATTGTAGGCGACGAGCGCCACGTCGACACGCTGGTTGTAGCTGTTGAGCACGTCGGCCAGAAACTGCGTGCCCAGCTTGATGTTAGTGCTCGGATCGGTCAGCGTTTGCGGTGTCACGGGTCCGACGCCGGCCTGCGCCTGGATGCGACTGCCGGTTGACGGCAACACCTGCATCAGCCCGATCGCGCCGGCACCGCTACGGGCATTCGCGTTGAAGCGGGACTCCTGACGGATGAGCGCAGCGACGAAGAACGGGTCGAGACCGCGCGCGCGCGATTCGCTCACAATCACAGCCATGTACGGCAGCGGATACATGATCCGGAAGAGGCGCAGGTTCCACATGCCGCCGGCCGCCAGCAGCTCACGCCCGGTCGCGATCGCAAGGTGCGGGGCGCCATGCTCGTTCAACGTCTCGGCAATCTGGTAGAGCGCACTGGCGTTGCCCTTGAAATGGTCTTTGACGCGACCAATCTCGACATTCGCGGCATCGTTCCAGCCGATCTCGCGAAGCAGATGCCAACGGTCGATTCCTTTTGCGACGTTGCGCGCGACCACCGAATCAGTGCGCGGCCCGGCTGGAATATCCTTCGGCAGTGCGGGCTCACCGGCATGGTCGCGCGCGAGCATGCCGTAGTAGGAGACTGGCGATTTGGCGCGCAGCGCGGCGAGCAATTCGTTAGCGCGCGTCGTGTCGCCAGTGCGCAGCGCGCTCTGCGCGGCCCAGTACGTGGCCTGATTGTGGTACTCACCTTGCGGATAGTCCCTGCGATATTGCTCGAATATGCGCGCGGCCTTCGCGAAGTCCTGTTGCACGAACGCAATGCCGCCCATGCGCATACGCGCGAGAGAGCTTTCGTTGGTCCTGGCAGGCGCGGTGGCTGCCTTTGCGAAGAACTGCGCGGCCCGCTCCGGCGCGCCATCGTCGTGCGCCAGGTCTGCAATGAAGAAGAGCGCGCGTGTCGCCGCCGAAGACTTCGGATACTCGGCCGCGGTTTGCCGGAATGTTCTCAGCCCGTCATCGGATCGACCACTGCGGTATTGCGCGCGCGCAAGCAGAAAGCGCGCGTCGGCGGCGCGCGCGTGACTGCGCGGTACGCGCTCGAGATTGGTGATCGCTTCCTTGTATTTGCCGCTGTCGAAAAAGGCACGGCCGAGCTCGAACCGAATCTCGGCGCGCTCGCTCAATGGCAGCTCGCCGGCGGTTACCGCTGCTTCCAGCTCGCGCAACCCCGCGCTGGTCTCGCCATTTCGCAGGAACGCGCGACCCGCGGCTGCGCGATCGCGCGCGGACAGCCTGGGCTGAAGCTCGATAACGTGCCACCAGGCTGCGGCGCGCGTACCGGCCGACGGACTGGTGGTCAACGTGCGCGCAAGCTCGAGCGCCTGATTCTTCGCACCCGCTTCAGTGAACGCGCGCACGCGCGAGCGCCACGCGAACTCCGCAAGCCTTTGGTCAACGGAAGCCAATCTACGCGTGACATCGACCGTGTCGCCGGTGAAAGACGCACTCGATCCGGCGAAGACGGCAAGCCAATCGGCAATCTGCGGCAGTTTCGACGCGGCGCGATCGTACGTCGCGATTGCTTCCGCGTACTGTTTGTTGGAGTGATGCTCGATCGCCTGCCTGACCAACGCGATAGCTTCGGCACGATTGCCGGTATCACGCTGGCTGTGCAGGAAGGTGGTGTAGTCTGCACGCGGCTGCGCGCTGTCCGGCCGCAACAGCGATGCGGTGAGCAGTGCAATGCCGAGAAACGCACACGCGATCAGGTAACGCATAGTGCCTACTACTTCTCCAGGTCTGGAATGTTCTGTTTCAAGACCTGGGCCGCATGCGCGCGGCGACTGTGTTGAACGCGGCCTCAGCGGCCTGTGTCAGCTCGAAGCGGCCGAAGCCGGTGCGATCGAAGAACTGGAGGATTAATCGTCCGCCCGGCGCCGATTCGTACAGCCATTCCACCATGTTTGCCTGCGCGCCGGGATCGCGGCCGACTTGTCGCTCGAGCGTTGCATCCGGTGGACCGAGTACAATGAAGACGCGACCGCGATCGGTTTCCCAGCCGACACGTCCCGCTTCGGTAAATTCGTCGGTAGCGATTTTGACTCGCTCGAAAAACTGCTCGCGGAACTCGTTGATCGGTGTAGCCGGCAACGGATCGCGCCGGCTCCAGAAGCGTTCCCAGCGCTCACGACGCTCCGGACCGGTCCCTTCGCGTAGCGAATCCAGCTCTGCCTTATACGCGATGTATGTGAGGAAACGCAGCATGTCCTCGAAATTCGCGACCATCCACTGATCCGAGATGGTCACGAGCAGCGGCGAGCGGATCGGTTGCGCGTCCGGCGTCTCATACGTTTCGAGCCAGTGCCGGCCAATCGGCAGCGCGCCGGCCGGCAGCTCGATCAGCGCGTGGCGCAGCGCGGTCGTGCCGCCGGCGGGCTCAGCCTGGCCGCTCCACAACATTGCGCCGTCGTCGTCGACGACGCGCAGCATGAGCGGGCGTTGTTCGGCTTGGCCGTACACTTCCAGATACACGCGTGGTATCTCATCGCCGTACGGCACCGTGTTCCGTGGATTGACGATGATGCGCGGTCGCTGCCCGGTCTGGGCACGGCCGGACGCTTCATAGACCAGCAATGGCGTCGCCAGCTTTGCATCGCGCGGGTAGGCAGGTACGACCACGGTATCGATCGCGCGAAAACCGCGTGAGCTGTTCTGATCGGCAACCTGCAGCCGCACGACATACGTGTCCGGCTCGAGCGGGACCAGATCCTGAAAGATGATGCTTTCTTCGACGCGTGTGGTCTCGGCAAAACTCGCGACGCGCACCGTCTCGCGCTTCTCGATCTGCGCGACCTGAACTGTGTCGCGCAGCACGGCCGCGGTGACGCGATACTCGGCGCGGAACGCGGGGTCTTCGCGCATGAACCGAATCGCACTGTTCGGCATCGACATGCTGAGCAGCAGGAAAGTCGAATCGCCGGGTCCGGCGAGCGTCGCGAAGCGCGCGACAGCGGGGAAATCGTACGGGCCCGCAAGCATGCCAAGGTCCTGGTAGACCTCGAGCGGACGCGCAATGCCGGGGTTGCGCGGATCCGGACCAGTGCCGCGCCGACTGCCGCCGCAGGCTGCGAGCAGGGCGATCATTATTGCGAATACGAACCGCCGGGTCATTCTCGCGCCTGTTTTAGGAGATAATGGGGATAACTACGGAGATATGGCGATGATGTTCGTCCATTATCTGATCACTCGTTCAAGCCAGCATAAAAATATTATATAAAATTTTGAATGTCGGTATGTACCGCGTCGCGGGTATTGGACGAAAGTCATCGCCAAATCTCCGCTGTCATCCCCAATATCCCCTTTATACTTCTTCGCTCGTGACCAGCGACCGCTCCTTTATGCACGCCGCAAACTGGGCCGGTGCCTTTTCCGCGAGCGGCGGCACGATGCGCGCGCAATCCGCGTCTTTCAGCGGATGCTGGCAGCGCGGATGAAAGACACAGCCGGCCGGCGGCGCAGCGGGATTCGGGATGTCACCCGTCAAAACGATACGGGCCTTGCGGTTCGTGACAGCCGGCTCCGGCACCGCGGAGAGCAGCGCGCGCGTGTAAGGATGTCTGGGCGCGCGAATGATCTGGTCCGCATTCCCGATTTCGACGATGCGCCCGAGATACATCACGGCGATGCGATCGCTGACGTGCTCGACCACGCTCAGATCATGCGCGATGAACAGGTAGGCTAGACCGAGCTGCTTCTGTAGATCCTGCAAAAGATTCAGCACCTGAGCTTGCACCGACACATCGAGCGCCGAGACCGGCTCGTCACAGACGATGAACTCGGGCTCGACCGACAGCGCGCGCGCAATGCCGAGACGCTGGCGCTGGCCGCCGCTGAATTCGTGCGGGTAGCGCGCGGCCGCGGCGGCGGGCAACCCGACCACATCGAGCAGCTCGAGCACACGCTTGCGCGCCGCGGCGCCTCGCGCGAGCCGATGTACCTTCAATACTTCGCGCAGCATGTCACCGACGGTCATGCGCGGATTGAGCGAGCCGTACGGATCCTGAAAGACGATCTGCGCTTTGCGTCGCAATGTGCGCAGCTCGTCGTCGCCCATCGAAAAGATCTCCTGCCCCGCGAACTGCGCGCTGCCCGCGGTCGGCTCGAGCAGACGCAGCAGCGTGCGTCCCGCGGTGGACTTGCCCGATCCCGATTCACCAACCAGGCCAAGCGTCTCACCGCGCCGCAACCAGAACGTTATGCCATCTACTGCCTTGACTTCACCAACCTGTTTGCTGAACAGCCCGCGCCTGATCGGGAAGTGCTTCTTGAGATCGCGAACGTAGAGCAGCGCGTCAGACGGCGGCGGCAGATCGTCAGGCGTTGCGCCACCGAGATCGCTGTCGCCCTTGGGGGGAGGCAACACAGTACTCATGCTCCCATGCTCCCATGCTCCCATGCTCCCTGGTCATGCTCCCACACTCCCAGCTTTCTGCGCTCCGGATGCTTCTCCAGCCAGCATCTCGAGTGATGCGATTCACTCACCTGGAAAAGCTCCGGATGTTCTTCGCGTGTCAGGTCCCATGCATACGGACAGCGCGTATTGAAGCGGCAGCCGACCGGCCAGCCCGTAGCGGGTGGCACCATGCCCGGAATCACGGCGAGCCGCTCGTTGCGATGGCCGAGTACAGGAATCGCCTTCATCAGACCCTGCGTGTATGGATGGCGCGGGTTGGTGAAAATGTCCGTGACGGTTCCCTGCTCGACGACCTCACCAGCATACATGACGACGACGCGATCACATACTTCCGCGACCACGCCCAGATCGTGCGTGATCAGTACGATCGCCATGCCGAGTCGTTTGCGCAGCTCGGCCAGCAGATCGAGAATCTGCGCCTGGATCGTCACGTCGAGTGCCGTGGTCGGCTCATCCGCCATCAGCAGGTCGGGCTCGCAGGAAAGCGCGATTGCGATCATGACCCGTTGACGCTGGCCGCCGGACAGCTGGTGCGGATAGTGATCGACGCGTTCTTCCGGATTCGGGATGCCGACCAGCCGCAATGCTTCGATCGCGCCGGCCCGCGCCGATTTTTTGGGCAGCCGCTTGTGTATGCGCAGCGCTTCCGCGATTTGCTCGCCGATCGGGAACACCGGATTGAGCGATGTCATCGGCTCCTGAAAGATCATGGCGATGTCGTTGCCGCGAATCTCGCGCATCCGTTTCTCGCTCGCCGTGACCAGCTCTTCGCCGCGCAGCTTGATCGAGCTGCCGGCCATGATCTCGCCTGGCGGCTGCGCAATCAGCCGCATGATCGACAGCGAGGTAACCGACTTGCCGCAGCCGCTCTCGCCGACGATGCCGAGGACTTCTCCCTTTTCGACCGAGAACGACACACCATCGACCGAGCGCGCCATGCCGGCGTCGGTCTTGAAGTAGGTGCGCAGATTCGTGACTTCCAAAAGCGGCATCAGGACCTCAGCCGCGGGTCTAGCGCATCGCGCAAACCATCACCCACGAGGTTGAATGCGAGTACCGTCATGACGATGGTGAGCCCGGGGAAGGTTGCGACCCACCACGAGCCGAGCAGGCTGTCGCGCCCGTCCGCGACCATGTTGCCCCATGACGGTGTCGGCGGCTGCACGCCCAGGCCGAGAAACGACAAGCCGGCCTCGAGCACGATCGTGTTGCCGATGCCGAGTGTCGCCGTGACGATGACGGGTGCGAGCACGTTAGGAATCAGATGCCGGAAGATGATGCGCCGTTTGCCCATGCCGAGCGCGTGCGCCGCCTGAATGAATTCGCGCTCGCGCAGGCTCAGCACATCGCCACGCACGATACGCGTGGTATTCGGCCACTGCGTGAGACCGAGCACGGTAATGATGAGCGCAACCGATGGACTGAAGAGCGCCACGATCATGATCAGCAGTATCAGGCGCGGGAAGGATAGCACCATGTCGGTGAAGCGCATTAGCAGCGCATCGATCTTGCCGCCGAAATAGCCGGCAATCGCGCCGAGCACAGTGCCCAGCGTTACGCTGATCAGCGTGGCAATGAAGCCGATCGAGAGGGAGATGCGCGCGCCGTATACAATCCGGCTGAGCACATCGCGACCGAAACGGTCGGTGCCAAGCCAGTGCGCGCCGCTCGGCGGCAGGAAACTGGTCGCGACGATATCGCGCTGCGCGATCGGGTCGTAGGGCGCGATCAGCGGCGCGAGCAGCGCGATCAGGTACATGACGATCAGGATCGCGAGTCCGGCCAGCGCAATCCCGCTCTTCCGAAAGTGGCGCGACGCGATCCGCCATTGCGAATCGCCGCGCTCTTCGTGGTGGCGAGGCGCGATCAACAGATCGTAGAGCGCGAATGCCCAGACGCCCGCGAGCAGCAGCACGAGCGTGGCGACCGCGACATAATCGTCGAGCGTGCCTCGCCTAACGTCCAGCACGCGCTCCCATGTGAAGAACAGCGTGCCGAGCAGCGCGCCCCATGCGATCAGCAGCATGATGCCGCGCGTGACATAGCCGGTCAGCACGTGACCGAGGCCGGGCAGAATGGCGGAAGCAATCGCAGACGATTTGCTAGTCATAGCGAATGCGCGGATCGACGACCGCGTAAAGTATGTCGGCCAGCAGGCTCCCGAGCACGACCAGGACTGCGAACATGAAGCTGGTCGCCATGACCACCGGATAGTCGCGCTGGAAGATCGCGTCGACGATCACACGGCCCATGCCCGGCCACGCGAAGATGACTTCCACGAACACGGTGCCGCTGAACAGCAACGGCAGGTACAGGCCGAGCAATGTGATCACCGGAATCAGTGAATTGCGCAATGCGTGCTTCATGATGACCTGGCGCTCGGGCAGACCTTTGGCGCGCGCGGTACGGATGTAATCCTGCCTGATGACTTCGAGCATCTGACCGCGCGTGTAGCGCGAGACGCCGGCCGCGAGCGCGAGCGTCAGCGTCGAGACCGGCAATACCAGATGCGCAATGCGATCGCGAATCTTCTCGCCCGCGCTGAAGAACTCGTAGTTGACATCCGTGATGCCTGTCGACGGTAGGGCGATCGCCCAGCCCCATTGGTGCGCCTGTAGCGAGAAGATCAGCATGAGCATGAGCGCGAGCCAGAACGGCGGCATCGAGTAGAAGAAAAGCGACGTTACGCTCAGGAAGCTGTCCATGAACGAGTACTGCCGAACGGCCTGAATCACCCCCGCTAGCACGCCGAACAGAAAGACCAGCGCCAGCGAGATGCCACAGAGCAGCAGTGTATTCGGAATTGCGTCGAGCAGGATCTGCGCGACCGGCCGGCTCTGCGCGAACGAATAGCCGAAGTTGCCGGTCAGGAACGCGCCGAGCCACTTGAAGTAGCGAACGTAGATCGGGTCATCGAGCCCGAAATTCTTGCGCAGCTGGGCGAGGACTTCGGCCGGTATGTTGGGGTTGAAGTACGACGCGGTCGGATCGCCGGGCGCGAGCGCGAGCACGAAGAAGATGAGCGTCGCTACGCCGAGCAGGAGAGGAATGGCGCCGATGAGTCTTCGGATGATATAGGCGGCCATGACCTATGCTTCTGCGTCTCTGCGATGTCTCACCTGGATAATGTCCACTCGCCGATGGTGAGCAGTTCGCCCCTCGGATCCATTGCCACACCCGAAACGCCGCGCGCAGCCGCCAGCTCGTTCAGCCAGTAGACGAAGGTGAGCGGCTGCTCGCGCTGCAGCAGATCGGTCATCTCGCGCCAGACAGTACGAGCCTGTGCTTCATCCGTCGCGCGTGCGGCTCGATCGATCAGCCGGTCGAGCGCGGGGATGTTTACCGCGCTACGGTTCGTAGAACTCGGAACCGTGGCGAGCGAGGAATGCAGCAGCGCGGCGGGCGCGGAAGCCATCTGAAAGTTGTCGAGCACCCAACTCGTGAACACCGCGTCGAAATCGCGAGCTTTGTGCTGCGCGAGCAGCGTCTGGAACTCGAGCACACGAATCTGCGCGTCTGCGCCGACTTTCCTGAATTGGCTTTGCAGCACTTCGACCACGGATCGGTTGAGCGGATTGTCGCTGGTCAGCAGCGTGAAGCGCAGCGGCCGCCCGCCCTTCTCGCGCACACCATCACCGTTGCTGTCGCGCCAACCCTCGCTCTCGAGCAGCTGTGAGGTGGCATTCACATCGAACGACGGTGCCGGCGCGTCTTTCGGATTCAGCGGATGCCACGGCGGCACGGTGCTGACCGCCGGCGTGCCTTGGCCGAAGAGCAGCGCGTCGATGATCTCCTGCCGGTTGACAGCGCTTGCGAGCGCGCGGCGCACAGCCGCCGAATTGAAAGGCGCACGCTGATTGTTCCAGCCGATGTAATAGACGGTCTTGCCGGGGAACGCGAACAGCTCGACATCGTTCTGTTGCTTGATCTGGCGGGTCTGATCAGGCGCGACCGGCACATCGACTTGAACGCCGCCGGTGATGAGCTCCGTCAACATCGTGGACGGCTCGGGAATGATGCGGAAGACAACGCGATCGAGCTGCGCCGGACCGCCCAGTGCTTCCGGAAACGCTGGATTGCGCTCGACGATCAGACGTTGATTGGCCTGCCATTGTGAGAACTTGAACGGGCCGCTGCCGACCGGCGCGCGATTGTAAGGCGCGTTGCGCATGTCCTGCGCGCTCACGTGCTCGAGCAGATGTTTGGGCGCCGGTGCCCACCAGAAATCTTCGAGTGCCTGCGCGTGCGGCTCTACGAAAGTGAAATGGATGCTGTGCGGACCCTGCAGGGTCGCGCTCTTGACCATCGGCAGATACGCCGAGCCGATCAGCGATGCGCTGGCCGGATCTTTTGCCATGTCGAAAGTGAATTTGACATCTTCCGCGGTGACGGGCCTGCCATCATGCCACGTTACATCCTGCCGCAGCGTGAAGGTGACCGATGTGTCGGTCAGCTCCCAGCTTTCGGCGAGGTGCGGTTTGACCTGGAGATTCTCGTCGTATTGGATCAGCGGTGTGAAGAGCGCGTAATTGATCAACTCGATCGTGTATTGATCGCCCGCGGTAATGGGATTGATCGGTTGGAAGTCGGTGCGCATGCCGGCTGTGACGGTGCCGCCTTGTCCACCGCCGCCACCGCCACCGCCGTCACCACCGCATGCAATCAACCAGACCACAAGAACGAGCGCGACTGCCTTGCCACTCCACCGCATCACACACCTCCTCGACGCCGCTCGCAATCAAGGGCGCACCGCCCCCTGGCGTTGCGCTCGCGCAAATTCACAACCGCGGCTTTAGCGTCTCCAAGTCCACTCGGACGAACGATACAGCGGTTCCAGCTCCGCCGCCCGGTCCGCCAGTTCGCCGGTAGCCGGACTGGGCGCAAGACAAATGCCGCAGACCTGCTCGAAACCGGCGGCAATCTCACGGGCCAGATCATGCGCGTTCGGCACTTCCCCGATAATGGTCCGAATGCTGGTTGCCCGGGTGCCGACCGCGAATGGCACGCGCGCGATGCGCGCTACGGTTTCCTGTCCGTCATCGAGTAGAATCGAGCCGTGTTGCAGCAGTGAGCCTTGCTCACAGCGTTGCGCGCTGCCGACCAGCTTGCGGCCGTCGACGACGACCTCGCCAGCCGCGGGCTCCGCGAAGCATGGGTGCACCGAGCCGAACGCGCCGCGGCGCGCGCCACCGGATAGCGCGGCCCGGATGCCGAAGCGCTGAAGCCCGGCAACCAGCGCGCGATTCACCGCGCAGTAGGAGTCGCGCGGCCCGCCCAGCAGATCGATGCGTGCGCTGAACGAATAGGTCAGCTCGCGATCATGCAACACTGCCATGCCGCCGGTCGGCCGCCGCACGATGTCGATGCCTAGACCGGCCGCGGCCTCCGCATCGTACATGCCGCGCGCGGGCTGATTGCGACCGAAGGAAAGACAGGCAGGTTGCCACGTGTAGAGCCGAAGCACGGCCATCCCATCACGCTGCACCTGCTCGAGCAGCGCATGGTCCACCGCCATGTTACGTGCACCGGTGAGCGGACGCGCGACGTCGTCGACAAAACGCAGATTACGCAGATTTTCGCAGATTTCGCAGATTAGAATTCATACAGTTCGCCCGGCTTCAACACTACGACTTCGGCACGTTTGCCGACGCGTCGCTTGAAATCCGCCGGATCCTGCCTGATCATGTCGAAGGTGTTGTAATGCATCGGTATCACGACGCGCGGCTCGATCATCTCGACTGCGCGCGCGGCATCCTCGGGGCCCATGGTGGAGTTGTCGCCGATTGGCAGCAATGCGACATCGACGCGGCCTGCCAGCAGCTGCATGTCCATGGTGAGCGCGGTGTCACCCGCGTGATAGATGCGCGCATCACCCAGGTCGACGAGCCAGCCGCTGGGTGTCGTGCTGATCGCGCCGTCGGCGCCATCAACCGCCGGCCCGTGCAGTGCGGGTGTCATCTTCGCGTGGCCGAAGGGAAAACGATAACCGCCGCCAATGCTCATGCCATGACCGTTCTTGACACCCTGCGAGAGGCAATAAGTGACCAGCTCGTAAGTAGCGAGCACGGTGGCATCGGTCTGTTTCGCGATTTTGACGACATCGCCGAAATGATCACCGTGTCCATGCGACACCAGAATGTAATCCGCGGTCTCGATGGCGTCCGCCTCGATATCGGCGACCGGATTGCCATCGAGCCACGGATCGAAGAGCAGCTTGTGTCCTGCATTCGTCAGCAGCTCGAACGCGGAGTGTCCGTGAAAGGTTAGTCTATTCATCGGCGATAGTGGGATTGTGGGAGTGTGGGAGTGTGGGACGCTCACACTCTCACACTCTCATTTGTTGATGATCCCCTCGTACTCGGCGGGACCGAGCAGCTCGTCCAGCTCGCTCTCGTTGGTGACACGCACTTTGATCATCCAGCCCTGACCGTACGGATCGCTGTTCACGATGGCAGGATCATCCGCCAGCTTGCCGTTCACGTCGAGCACATCGCCGGATACCGGACTATACAAATCGCTCACTGCTTTTACCGCTTCGACAGTGCCGAACACATCCTTGCGCGCGAATTTCTCGCCGCTCGCAGGTAGTTCGACATAGACGATGTCACCCAGCTCACCTTGCGCATAATCGGTGATGCCGACGAAGTACACGCCGGCCTCGCCCGCGGGCTTGAGGTACTCGTGCTCTTCGGTGTAAAGCAGATCGGAGGGAACGTTCGCCATTGTTAACCTGTTTTGATCTCGTTCAGTTTTTTGAGGATCTCCGTCAGGCGACGAAGCTCGCTTTCGATGACACGCAAGCTTTCGCGCGCCTCATCATCGGTAATGGCCGGATCATCCAACAGCAATTGCACGTGGCCGAGTGCCGCGGTGAGTGGATTGTTCGCATCGTGGCGCACCCGCCGCACCAGCTCCACAAAATCCTTCAGGTCGGCACTCATAGGGGGTTCATAGTAGAAGATTCTTGCGGAACCGAAAGGCCAAATTTAGGTATGGAGCGTGTTCACGCAGGGTGCGTGAGCAGTTGGGCCAGCCGATCGGTCCGGGGGACTCGTCGGTTGGACCGTGGGCCTTTCCTCCATCAAGGAGACCCGCTGGTGACCATGCCCAATAGTTTTCACTCAAAGAAGGAGGTGATCCTTGTCTAGTCCGAGTATTATCCGTAATCCGACACGGGCAAGCGATCGCCGGATCGGCAAGTAGCCGAGCAACGGAAAACGATGTCCCGCCAGGCGAGATGCCGATCGCGCATCGCGTCGGGTTGCGGAACCAGTAGTATGCGCCGTCAGGCCTTTCGGGGCTTGGCGGCGTTTGCTTTCGTGGTGGTCAGAATTTGTTGACAAACTCGGGCGCAGTCGCGGGCGCGGGCGTGGGCGCGGGAAACTACCTCGGGCGGGGGTGCGGGCGCGGCCGGTGGTGCGCGGCCCGCGACCACGACCCGCGACCCGCTCCTGCATTGTTTCCCGCGAGCGCGCCCGCGTCCGAATTTGTTCAGTTGATCACTGGTCCCTCGAGGAGGCCTGTCCTACTTTCCGAGCCTAACTCTTTGCAAAGGCAAGTCCCGCAAATGCCAGTGCTGCTTCCGGAAGTCGCGCCCCAGCCGCTGACGCTGCTCACCGAAGAGGAGCAGATGTTTCGCGATACGGTACGCCAGTTCGCAGAGAACTCGGTCGCGCCGCGCGTGAAGCAGATGGATCAAAGCGGACAGTTCGATCCCACGCTGATCCCGGAGCTGTTCGAGCTGGGCTTGATGGCGATCGAGATTCCCGACAAGTGGGGCGGCGCCGCTTCATCGTTCTTCACCTCCGTGCTGGTCGTCGAAGAGCTGTCACGCATCGATCCGAGTGTCGGCGTGCTGGTCGACGTGCAGAACACGCTGGTCAACAACTGCATTCTGCGGTACGGCTCGGAAGATTTGAAGGCGCGCTACATGCCGCGCCTGTCGGCCGATACCGTGGGCGCGTACGCTTTGTCGGAGGCCGGCAGCGGTTCGGACGCATTTGCATTGCAGACGCGTGCAACGCGCGATGGCGCTTTCTGGCGCATCGACGGCCGCAAGCTTTGGATAACGAATGGCGCCGAAGCGGGCGCGTTCATCATTTTCGCGAACGCCGATCCGGCCGCCGGTTACCGCGGCATTACAGCCTTTGTCGTCGAGCGCGATTTGGAGGGCTTCGCGGTCGGCAAGAAGGAGGACAAGCTCGGTATCCGCGCATCGTCTACCGTCGAGCTGCTGCTGGATGGGGTGAGAGTGCCGGCCGGGAATGTGCTGGGCGACGTCGGCAAAGGTTACAAAATTGCGATCGAGACGCTTAATGAAGGACGCATCGGCATCGGCGCACAGATGCTCGGCCTCGCTCAGGGCGCACTCGACCACACCCTGCGCTACGTGCGTGAGCGCGAGCAGTTCGAGCACAAGATCGCTGATTTTCAGGGCGTACAGTTTCAGCTGGCCCAGATGCGGACGGAGCTGGAAGCGGTGCGCCTCATGGTTTACAACGCCGCGCGCCTGAAAGATGCAGAACGTCCATTCGTGATCGAGGCGGCGATGGCAAAGCTGTACGCGTCACAAGCCGCGCAGCGCATTGCATCGAGTGCAATCGATCTGCACGGCGGCTATGGCTTCACCAAGGAGTATGCGGTTGAGAAGCTGTACCGCGACGCGAAGATCGGCACGATTTACGAAGGTACCAGTAATATGCAGATGCAGACGATCGCTAAATACATACTTCGATAACGGACGTTCACGTTCACGGTCACGT
>JBQTID010000276.1:0-28652 GCA_052389275.1 Gemmatimonadota bacterium
CAACGATCACGTGCTCGGGCACGAGCTGGTGCACGTCTTTCAATACGATCTGGCGCAGTCTCCCTCGGGCGGCGGTCTAATGGGGATGAGCCGGCTTCCGCTTTGGCTCGTGGAGGGCATGGCGGAATACCTGTCGCTCGGACGGCAGGACGCGCATACGGCCATGTGGCTGAGGGATGCGGCGCTGCGTGGCGAGCTGCCAACCATCGACCAGCTGACGCGCGATCCGAGATTCTTTCCATACCGTTACGGCCAGGCATTGTGGGCTTACATTGCCGGCCGCTGGGGCGATCGCTCGGTGACGGAGCTTTATCGCTTCGCGACGCGCACGGGGTGGGATGTTGCACTTCAGCGCGTGCTCGGACTCAACAGCGAGCAGCTGTCACAGCAATGGATTACGTCGATTCGCTCGCAGTACCTGCCGCTGATTGCGGGTCGGCAACGGCCACAGGATGCTGGTGACCGCGTTCTGTACGACGATGAGATTGGAGCATTCAATCTTTCGCCGGTAGTAAGCCCGGACGGACGCTACGTCGCGTATTTCACGCGCGAAGGCCTCTTCTCGATAGACCTGTACGTTGCGGATGCGCGCACCGGTGAGACGGTCAAGAAGCTGACGAGTCCCAACCGTACGCCACACTTCGACGCACTGAGCTTCATCTCCTCGGCGGGCACCTGGTCACCGGACGGTCAGAAGTTCGCGTTTGCGGTCTTCGCCGAAGGTGACATGGAGCTGGCCATCCTGGATGTGAATTCGGAGGACATCGAGCGGAAGATCAGCATCGCAGATATAGGCGCGATCGCGAATCCGGCATGGTCGCCGGATGGCAGTCGGATCGCGATTACCGGCATGAAGGGCGGCGTCAGCGATTTGTATATCGTGGCTGTCGCGAGTGGCGCAGCGCAGCAAATCACCAACGACCGTTTTGCCGATCTTCAGCCCGCGTGGTCGCCGGATGGGCGCTCGATCGCGTTCTCGACGGATCGTGGTGCCGGCACGGACTTCGACCGTCTCGTTTTCGGGTCGATGAATCTCGGCATTCTCGACGTCGGCACGAATGAGATTCGCGTGCTTTCGCCCTTCGCGGGCGCCAAGCACATCAATCCTCAATTCTCGCCGAGTGGTGGCGAGTTGTATTTCATCTCGGACCATGAAGGCTTCAGCGATTTGTTCCGGATGAACGTTGCGAGTGGCGCAGTAAATCAGGTTACGCGCCTCGCGACCGGCGTGAGCGGCATCACAGCCCTTTCGCCCGCCCTGTCGGTTGCGCAGCGAAGCGGTCGCGTCATGTTTTCCGTGTTCGAGAATACCGGCTACAACGTGTATGGCCTCGATGCGGAGCGTGCGGTCGGCACACCGGTGCAGACCGGTCCCGAAGCGGCGCGCGTAGCAGCCGCGATTCTGCCGCCCATGGAAGCATACGGCTCCGGCATGGTGGCCGAATACCTGGCTGACCCTCAGACCGGTCTGCCCGCGGCGACGGTTAGGCTCGCGCGCGAAGACTATCGTCCGCGTTTAATGCTGGATTTTCTCGGTCAGCCATCGGTTGGCGTCGGCGCGACCAGGTTCGGGCCTCAGGTCGGCGGTGGCGTCTCCGCATTCTTCAGCGACATGCTCGGCGATCATTCGCTTGGCGCTGCGATTCAGGCGCAAGGCACGCTGAAGGACATCGGCGGGCAGGCGTTCTATCGCAACTCGGAGCATCGCTGGAACTGGGCGGTATCGGCCGGTCACATTCCGTATCTCAGCGCGCGACAATTCCAGGGCATCGACGAGGTCGGCAATCAGGTCGTGCAGCAGCAAATCGAACGGGTGTACGTCGACCAGCTGGTCGGCTTTGCATACCGTCCATTCTCGCAAACCAGGCGAGTGGAGTTCAGTGGCGGCTTCACCAGGCTTGGTTTCGATCGTGAGATTCGCACGTTCGTGATTCAGGGTGGAACCATCGTCGGCGAAGAGCGTGAGGATGACATTGAGGTACCGGACCCGCTGAACTTCTTCGATGCATCAGCGGCGTATGTCGGCGACAATTCGAATTTCGGTTTCACATCACCGGTCGCCGGGCAGCGTTATCGGGTCGAGCTTTCTCCGACTTTTGGCACGCTTCAGTACCAGACGGGGCTGATCGATTATCGGCGCTATCTGTTCGCGCAGCCGATTTCCTTTGCCTTCCGCGGTATGCACTATGGGCGCTATGGCAAGGACGGCGACAATAACCGCCTGAACCCGTTGTTCATTGGCTACGAGACGTTCGTGCGAGGCTACTCGGTCGAGTCATTCGATGCGACGGAGTGCGGCTCGGGCAGCGATTGTCCTGCGTTCGACCGCCTGATCGGCAGCCGCATTGCGATCGCCAACTTCGAGGTACGCATCCCGCTGTTCGGCGTGCCGGGACTCGGCTTGATCAACATGCCCTTCCTGCCGACCGAAATTGCGCCCTTTGTCGATGCGGGGCTGGCGTGGTGGGGCAGCGGTGCGGCATTCACTGGAGAAGATGGCGCGCCCGAGCGGCCCGATCGGCCGCGTCTGGCGTTCGATCGCAATGCCACTGATCGCGTGCCGGTGTTCAGCACGGGCGTGAGCGCGCGCATGAATATTCTCGGCTATATCATCCTGGAAGCGTATTACGCGTATCCATTCCAGCGGCCCGAGAAAGGCGCGCACTTCGGCTTCAACATCGCCCCGGGATGGTGAAGCAGGGCGCCGGTATTAATTAGCGCTGACGGTTCGCGCGCGCGCCCACTCACGCAGGCCGTTGATACGCTCGGCCATGGTGTGCGCGAGCGGGCGCGTCGCGGCGACTTCCGCGAGCAGCGCGTCGGTCGTCAGCTCCTGCTTTGCCGCGAACACGGTATAGAGCGCGGACACCACGATCTGCTCCAGCTCGGCGCCGCTGAATTGATTGGTTGCCGCGACCAGCCGGTCCAGATCGTAGTCCGCCGGCTTCTTGCCTCGCTTGTTCAGATGGATCTCGAGAATCGCGCGCCGCGACTCTTCGGTCGGCAAATCGACGAAAAAGACTTCATCGAAGCGGCCTTTGCGTAGAAACTCGGGCGGCAGCCTGGTGACATCATTTGCGGTCGCGACAACGAAGACATCGCCTCTGCGATCCTGCATCCACGACAGGAAAGTGCCCAATACGCGCTGTGACACGCCACCATCTTCGCTACCGCCCGCCGAGAAAGCCTTCTCCAGCTCGTCGATCCACAAGACCACCGGTGCGACCCGCTCCGATGTAGTCATTGCGCGCCTGAAGTTCTTCTCGGTCTCGCCAATGTATTTGTTGTAGAGCGCGCCCGGGTCGAGCTTGAGCAGCGGCAGACCCCACTCCATTGCCACCGCTTTTGCGCACAGGCTCTTGCCGCAGCCCGGTACGCCGACCAGCAGCACGCCTTTCGGAAACGTCAGGCCGAATTCGGCCGCGCGCTGCGGATCCGTGATAATGTTTTTGCGCTTGCCAAGCCAGTCCTTGAGCCCGGCAAGATCCGCGACCTGGGCCATACTCTGCTCGAGCGGATAATACTCGAGCACGCCGTCATGCTCCACGATCTGCTTCTTCGCGTCGATGACGTGCGCGATGTCATCGGGCGCGAGCAGACCGTCTTCGACGATCGCTTTCGTCAACACCTTCTCGGCCTCCAGCAGCGTGAGACCCTTCAAATGATTCAGCAGCCGCACGCCGTCTTCCGGAGTCATCTGCATGCGCACATTCATGCGCGCCGACAGATCGCGCAGAATCTGCTCGAGCAGCTGCTGGTATTCCTTGACGTCCGGCTCCGGCAGCGACACGACACTGGCCAGCCGCCTGAGCGAATCGGGCAGCGACATCGCTTCGCCGGTGAAAATCAGCGCGCCATCCCGGGTGCTGAAATGCTGGACGATCTCCTTGATGCGCTCCTGGTGCAGCTCATCGTTCAGCAGCGCAGCAAAGCCTTGCAAATGGTAGATAGCCGCGGTCGGCGACGCGGTGATGTGTGCCAGTGCCTGCCTGGGATCATCGGTGCCGTAAACGCCCGCGCCATCGCGGCCGGCGCGGCGCAGCCCGCGCGCTCGTGACCAGGTGATCAGCGGCATCTGCATCGCGTCGGCGAGATGCTGAAGCAGCGTGGTCGCCCGCTCTTCCTCGTCCGTATCGATGACGATGAGGCCGTGCCGCGAGCGCAGCAGCAGCTCTATGTCGTTGAGCGGGTCTTGGCTTGCCATATCAGAGTTTCGCCGTGTTTCGGGATGTGCAGCCGTTGGCCGTGCCCAGCTTGCCGAACCAGGCACGATAGCCGAGCGGCGTGAAGAACGATAACGCAGCACCGAACCGCTCGATCAATGCTGCGCAGGTCCGTGCATCGAGATGATCGTAGTGATCGTGGGAGAGCGCCACGGCATGGATCGGCGGCAGCTCGGCAACGGTGAGTGGCGCTGCAACGGTGCGAGCCGGACCGAACGCAGCGAACGGCGAAGCGCGGCTCGACGGGGCCGATGATGCGATGGCGGCTCTCCTGATTCCGTCACGCGCTCTGTGCGACCTCGGCTCCGAGCGCGTTCTTGCGCGCAATCTTGTCCGCGTACATTGCGCGGTCCGCCGCATCGATCGCGTCGTTGAGATGTTCGCCGTCAGCATACGCGGCGGAGCCCACGCTCACGCGAATCGGCAGCACAGCTCCGTCAGGCAATACGAGTGGTGGCGCGCTGCCAAGGATGGTCTTGATCCGGCGGCCGGCATACAGCGCATCGGCGCCGGGGAATAGCAGCAGGAATTCGTCACCGCCCCAGCGGTAAAGCTTATCGGCAGCGCGCAGCTCGGCGCGCAGCACTTCGACCAGGTAACGCAGCATACGGTCGCCGGTCGCGTGGCCGTATTCGTCGTTGATGTCCTTGAGATTATCCATGTCGAGCACGATCGCGCAGCCGAACTTCGCGCGTACCGCCTCGAGCCCCAGTCCATCCGAGAACGCCTGGCGGTTGAGTGATCCGGTCACCGAATCGTAGAAGGACGCACGCCGCAGGTTGTCGTGCGCAACGTTCAGCTCGGCATGCGCGGCATCGACTTCATTCTTCACGTCCTCCATCAATAGCACGACCATGCCGAAGCCGAGCGACAGGTGCCAGATCAGATCGAAGTACGTGTTGTAATTGACGACGAACCGGAGCGGGTTTGCACCGGCACCGCCACTCAGCGAGAAGGCAGCGAGGTACAACAGCCACACCAGGGCACCGAAAGTGAAGCAGCTGCCGGTCAACGTGCTGCCCAGCGACCGCCGCGAGTACGGCAAGCGGAGCATCAGCGATGCGGCATAGCTGAGCGACACGACCGCCACAGGCGTCTGCCATACGACTATGCCGGCGAGGTCCGGCGATCGCCATAGCGACAGCATCGCATAAATCAGCGTAAATGTCGTAAAGCCGATAATCGAAGGAAATTGCGGGCCAGAACGGACATAACGCAGCGTGCCCGCGATCAGCATGCCGTAGAAGCCGAGTTTGCCGACCTGGTAGAAAAAGTAAAGCACGCGCACGCGCAATTCACTGTCGGCTGGTGATCCGTTCGGCAGGACCGGCAGAATGTTGTAGCGCACCATAATCGTGAAGAGCGCAACGCTCAGTGCGATCCACGCGTGCGACCAGGTCACGAAATATTTACGGCGCCGCGCGTACGGCCGCAGCAAAAGGAAGAGCGCGCCCAACAGCGCGGCGGTCCCGAATTGCAGGAACGACCCTAAAAATGACAAATAGGGCTGTAGACCCCGAAAGGTTATTTCACCAATCATTAGTCCGACTGCATTTTCGCTTGTGGCTGTGGAGGCGGCCGGGGGAGAGCAACTTGCTCCTGGCAAGATGGATCGCCTGCTGCCTCCCCGCAAGGTTCACATAGCTGCTTTCGTTACAAAAGCTTAGCGATAAGACTTGCCGCGCCGTCCAGCAGCTTGTGGAGTACCGAACGGCGCCGAAAGAGGTCGAGCTTGAACTCCCGCGCGTAGCGCAGATCGTCATAAAACTGCTGCTCGAGGGCGGCGCCAAAAACGGAATCCGCCACCAGCAGATTCGACTCGTCATTGAAGGCCAATGAACGGTTGTCGAAGTTCATTGTCCCGACCGTGCTCCAGCGGCCATCCACGACCATCGACTTGGTGTGCATCATGGTCGGCTGGTACTCGTAGATCCGCACGCCGGCCCGCAGCAGCTCCGCGTAGCGCGCATGCCCGGCATGCCGAACCGTTTTGACATCGCTGTTTTTGCCCGCGGTCAGCACGCGCACATCGACCCCGCGCGCTGCTGCGGCAGTCAGTTGACGAAGCAGGTCGTCGGTCGGGACAAAATAGGAAGTCGCGATGTAGAGTCTCGCGCGCGCCGCTGCCAGCGAAAGGATCAGGAAGCGCTCGGCCGCCGTGCTGCCTAGTGTCGGCAGCGCATAGAGCATTCCGGCGACCTGGCCGCCGCTCGCCTCGGCAGCGGCTTGCTCGTGACCGACGAAGTCTTTGCCGGTCAGCAATTGACCAGTCGCTTCAGCCCAGAGGATGGCGAAAACCGCTTTCATCTGGTAAAGCGCCGGACCCGTGAATCGAAGATTCGTGTCGCGCCAGCCTTCGCCATTTCGACCGTCGCCGAGCCACTGATCGGCAATGCCGAACCCGCCGGTGTAGCCTATGCGGTCATCGATTACGATCAGCCGCATATGCGAACGATGCTGCGCTTTGTAAAGCGTGTACCAGCGCAGTGGCCGATACTCGGCGACGCGCACGCCCGCCGACTTCAAACGATCGAGATATTCATCGGGCAGATCCTGCGCACCGAACGCGTCGAGCAAGACCAGCACGCGTACGCCGGCACGCGCGCGCAGCGAGATGATGCGTTTGAGCGAATCCGCGACCGCGCCGGGCTTCCAGTAGTAGAGATGCATGATGATGGATCGCTGCGCCGCGCGCAGGTCCTGCCAGATGCGAGGATAGGTGCCGTCGCCATTGAGCAGGATCTCGATGCTGTGATCGCCGTTCAGCTCGGTTTGCGTCAGCAGCTCGATGCTGTGGAGGAAGCTTGAATCGCCAGCCGCGGGTGGCCCTGCCGGATCATCGAACGCGTAGACGGTGCGCGCAGGCGTATCGCGGGTGGCAAAAAGGAATCCGATGAGCGCAAAGATCGCGAGCACAATCCCGGCAAGGAATACACTCGCGATCTTCAGCCACTTCATGGGGCGTTCAGTGATTTGTCAAATGCGAGCTTCAGTAATCGCGGCTTCCGCGCTCTGCACGCTCGCCCCGCCCACTGCCGCGTCCACCGCGACCACCGCCACCGCCGTATCCGCCACCACCACCGCCGTCGCCGTTACCGCCGACTGGCGCATCGAGCCGGACCACGTTCTGCGCTTTCAGACCCTTGGGCTCTTCGATTACATCGAACTCCACACGCTCGCCTTCGCTGAGCGTACGGAAACCGCCCGATTGAATCTGACTGTGATGAACGAATACATCCGGACCGCTGTCCTGCTGAATGAAACCGTACCCCTTTTCCTGCGAAAACCACTTGACCTTGCCGGTGCTCCGTGCCATGGCGTGCCTGACCCTGAACGATGTGTCCGTACCGTGGCGCACCCGTAACGCGCCGCTCGTTTTTACATGCACAGATCGTTCCCGCCTGCTAGCTTTTAGTCATGAATCACCGGAAACACTATCATCTGATCGGCATCGGCGGCACCGCCATGGGATCGCTGGCCGGGCTGCTGCGGGCGGCGGGCCACCACGTGACCGGCTCCGACCAGAATGTTTACCCGCCCATGTCTGATCAGCTGGCTGCGCTCGGGATCTCCTATACGGAAGGCTACGCGCCGGCGAATCTCGAGCCGATTCCCGACGTCGTCGTGGTCGGCAATGCGATTTCGCGCGGCAATCCGGAGCTCGAAGAGGTCCTGAACCGCAAGCTCTATTACACGTCGGCCGCCGCGGTCATCAAGGAAGAGTTCATCCGCGGCCACCATTCCGTCGCAGTCGCCGGCACCCATGGCAAGACGACGACGACATCGCTGCTTGCCTGGACGCTGGAATGCGCCGGCTTCGATCCTTCCTTCCTGATTGGCGGTGTCGCGGAGAACTTCGGCAGCTCGTACCGGCTCACCGGCTCGCGCTATTTCGTGATCGAGGCGGACGAGTACGACACCGCGTACTTCGACAAGGGCCCGAAGATGTGGCACTACCTGCCGGACACTGCGGTCGTGACCAACATCGAGTTCGATCACGCCGACATCTATCGGGATGAGACCGCCTACAACTTCGCGTTCGCGCGCTTCATCAATCTGATTCCGGGCAACGGCACACTGGTCGCCGGCATCGAATCGCCGGTCGTGCGCGAGCTGGCGGCGCGATCGTATGCGCCAGTCGAGTCATTCGCGATCGAGGGCGACGCGCGCTGGACCGCGGGCTCGATCGACTACGGCAGCGAAGCGACCCGGTTCGAGGTGTATCATGACGGAGCTCGCTGGGGCGACGTCGTCACGCCCCTTGCCGGCGCATTCAACGTTCGCAACACACTTGCGACCATCGCGACCGCCGAAGCATTGGGCGCAGAACGCGCGCTTGTGCAGCAAGCACTGCGCACCTTTAAAAGTGTGCGGCGCCGCATGGAAGTGCGCGGCGAAATTGCGGGGGTCACCGTAATAGACGACTTTGCGCACCATCCGACTGCGGTCCGTGAGACCATCCAGGCGGCGCGCCAGCGCTACGGCAACCGATCGATCGTCGCCCTGTTCGAGCCGCGCAGCTACACCGCACAGCGTCGCGAATTCCAGGCGGAGTACGAAAAGGCATTTGCGGGCGCTGACACGATCGTGATGGCCGGATTGTTTCATCCGGAGCGCTACACGGCCGAGACGGCGATGAACCCGCACGAGCTGGTTTCTGCATGGCGCGCGCAGGGCAAGCAGGCGCAATACATCCCCGACGTGGATGACATCGTCGATTACGTCATGCAGAACTTGCGCGGGGATGAGGTCATTCTAGTGATGTCTAATGGAGCGTTTGGTAACATACATGTGAAGCTGCCGGCAGCGTTGCGGAGGCGAGTGAGAGCGTGAGAGTGTGAGAGTGTGAGAATGTGAGAATGTGAGAATGTGAGAATGTGAGAATGTGAGAATTTGAGAGTGTGAGAATGTGAGATGATTTGTCACACACTCTCACACTCTCACACTCTCACATTCACACATTCGCACTTGTCAGGCAGACACGGTCGCGGCCGGTTTGGCCGTCACGCCCACGCCCAGCAGCACGGCGCCGAGCAGCACGTGCAGCCAAACGTCGTTGCCGCCGATCGGAATCAGACCGAACGTATCCGGCACGACGAGGCCAAGTGCTGCCAGCACGAGATACAGTCCGCCCGCGATCGTCGCGTATGCCTTGGCGCCGCCGAACGTGCGCGCGGCCAGCAGCCCCCAAACGCCGAATGCCAGATGCACGACATTGTGCAGCACGTTGACAGGAAAGAGGCCGAGCAGCCTGGGCGCGCTCATCGGATCCGCTTCCATGCTCGTGCCCGACGCAACGAAGCCCAGAATAGCCACCAACACGAATACCACACCGAAGATCTGCGCTACTCGCTGCACTGTCGTCATAGTGTCTCCAGGGGCTGATAGGGATTACTTCACTGTGATACGTTCGATTTTCTGATCCTGGATTGGCCGGTCGCCCGGGCTCGCCCTGGCCTTGCCGATCTTTTGGACAACGTCGAAACCCTCGGTCACCTTCCCGAAAATGGCGTGCTTGTTGTCGAGCCACGGTGTCGGCGCGAGTGTCACGAAGAATTGCGAGCCGCCCGTGTTCGGGCCCGCATTCGCCATCGACAACAGACCGGCTTCCGTGTGCTTCAGATCTTTGTGGAACTCATCCTTGATCGTGTAGCCCGGGCCACCACGGCCCGTGCCGGTCGGATCGCCCCCCTGGATCATGAAGCCATCGATCACGCGGTGAAAGATCGTGCCGTCGTAGAAGGCCTTCTCGACCAGATCGATGAAGTTCCTGGTCGTGACCGGCGCCTTGTCCTCGAACAGCTCAGCCTTGAAGGTGCCGGCTGATGTCTCGAAGGTCGCGGTTCTGTTGGCCATCGGGTGCTCGTCCTTTCGTCTCGGGCCGGATGGAGATAGCTGAGAGCGCAGAGAAAAGCAATTCAGCGCCGATCGGCAATAGCGATGAGCGAGACGCCGATCGGCAAATTGACGAACCGCAAAAGATGCCGTTCCGCAGCAAAGAGCCCGGTGAATAGCGCGTTGATCGGACCCGGCACAATGCCTAGCTGCGGCTTGTGTGCTGTGCGGTGGCGCCGCATGAGCCGCAGCACCGCGACCGGCGGATAGAAGAACATGTTGTAGTACGAAAGCATGCGCAGCCTGAAGCCCGTATGCTCGAGCTTGTGCTTCAGTTCGCTCTTGCTGTAACGGCGCTTGTGCTCGTTGAGCACGTCGTGCTCGCTCCAGAGATACTGGTGGGCCGGCACCGTACATACCATCAGACCACCAGGGCGCAGCAGATCGTATGCGGTGCGCAGCGAGGCGGCGTCATCACTGACGTGCTCGATCACATCCAGCACGGTCACGACATCGAAGCTGCCGCGTTCGAATGGCACGTCTGCCGGCAGTGAGCCCAGCCGCACATCGGTGCCGGTCTTCTCGCGCGCGATCGCAACCGCTGCGGGCGCTGCGTCCACGCCCGCGGCAGGGCCGAGCTCGCGCAGGTGCAGCAGCATGCCGCCTGTGCCGCAGCCCAGATCGATGATGCGCGGCGGCGGCGCGCCGCGCGGCAGCTCCTGACACAGCAGCGACATGATGATGTGTGCGCGCGCGACGAACCACCAATGCGTCGCCTCGAGCGTGTCGTGCGCCTCATACAGCTGCCGATCCATCAGTCCTCGCTTGCGCGGCGAATGCGCCGATTCTGGGCGGCCAGCTCGATCCGCGCCAGTAGCGGATGGTGATCCGATCCGAAGATATAGCGGCCACGGTCGCGTTCGTCTTCATCGAGTCGCTGCACGCGGATCGATTTCAGCGAGCGCTCGGCTCCGAGCACGAGCAGGTGGTCGAGCACCATGCGCAGTGGCGGTGCGTGAAATGTGTGACTTCTCGGAGGCCGGTGCGGCATGCGCTCGAAGCCGTGGCCGGCGAGGGCACGCAGCAGGGGCTCGCGCGTGCCGAGGTAGGTATTGAGGTCCGCGCCCACCACCACGGTTTGATTCGTGCCCCACTCCTCGGCAAAGCGTTTGGCGAGCGCGTCCGCTTGCGCCGTGCGACCGCTGCCATACCTGCCGCGTCCGCAGCCGTCACGTGTCCGGCCGCGCGTATCCAGGTGCGCGCTGGCAAAGGTCAGCCAGGGCAGACCGTGCACCTCCGCAGCTACCGCAACGCGCAGCTGACGCACGTGGGGCAGAGGAAAGAAGCGCGCGTGAGTGATGCTTACGGATGAGAGGATTGCATTGCCACGATCGCTGCGGTGATGACCATTCCGCATCGATGGTGCATAGCGCAGACTCAAATTCAGCGCATGCGCGATTTCGACGATGTCATGACGCGAGTTGCGCGGCGCCTTACCCCCGTGGTGCACGGACTTGAGAGCAGCCGGCACCGATGTGTCCGAACGATACGCTTCCTGTGCGAGGATGATCAAAGGCCGGCTGCTCGAACGTTCTTCTCCGTCGAACACGCCGGCCCTGATTTTTTCTACCAGCTCGTCCAGTCTGGCCCGTCCGATTGCCAGGTTCCACGACAACACATCAATGACCGTGGCCTTACGTGCGAGCGGGGTCCCGAGGTCGAGTGCGACCGGATCGCCGAGATTGCCGTGCCAGTGCGCGAGCTCGGGATGAGCGGCATCGCTATCGTTGAGAACGACGAAGCCGCTCCGGTTCTCCGTCACCGCTCAGTTTGTACCGGCTGCCTGATTGATCGCCTTCAGCCCCGCCTCGGTCCAGGAGGGCGCGGTCGCGTTGTTCGCGATGGCATCACCAATGTAGAAGACGAGACGCGCGGTACGCGCGAGTTTGTCGTTGTCGATCGTCTCCGGCTCATCAGACGGCTGATGATAGTCCTCGTGCAATCCGCTGGTGAAGAAAATCGCGGGGATCTTCTTCATCGCGAAATTGAAATGATCGCTACGGAAGAACAGGTTCTCTTCCGGCCAGAGATCCGGCGCGACTGTGAGCTTGAGCTCCGGATGCGCTTTCGCAACCGACTGCGTTGTCTCACCCAGTGATGACAGCTCCTGCCCGATCGCGACCGTGCTGTCTGAAGCGTTGCGCCCGATCATGTCGAGATTGATGTTGGCAACCATCTGGGCTGTCGGCACGGGCGGATTGTCTACGAAGTACCTGGATCCGAATAATCCCTTCTCTTCACCGCTGACCAACAGAAAGATGATGGAACGCTTCGGCCGCTGCTTCAGCGACGCGAACGCTTCGGCGGCTTCGATGACTGCGGTTGTGCCCGATGCGTCGTCATCGGCGCCATTGTAGATCGAATCACCCTTGGCGTTCGGCTTGCCGACACCCACATGATCCATGTGCGCGCTGAAGACCACGTAGCTGTCCTTCAGCACGGGATCACTGCCTTCGAGAATGCCGACGACATTCGGTGGCTTCGCCATAGAGCCGGCCATCGACGTGCGGACGCGTACGCTGGCGCCCGCGATTACGCGCGGCGCCGCAGACGCCTGCCCGAAGTCAATGTTTGCGTCGGTGCCCGCCAGCCACGCATTGGCTGCGTCGTTGCGCACGCCGAGCACTGGAATCGGCACCAGTGCGCCGCCCAGATTGCTGACCAGGTTGGCTATGTCATCCGCATCGAATTGCGGATCCAGAATCAACACCGCGCCTTTCGCGCCGGCGCCCAACGCTGCGCCGATCGCACCTTGTGCGGCTTGCTGCCACTCCTGGCTGAGATCGCCTCCCGGCACCAGGAAGGTGACGACCTTGCCTGCGAAAGCCGGGTCAGGCTGTGTGTTCGGCCCGGCAACACCGGCCAGGACAATCTCGCCGACCAGCGAGTCGACCATCGGCGCGGGAATCACGAAGTATTCGCTGCCGTACGCGAGCGTCTTGTGCTGGTTCGCGCCGTGCAGCTCGGCAATCGATTTCGATACGTTGAGGCTTCTGACCGCGTACGGCCAGCGCTGGATGTAGCTGCCCGAATCACCGGCCGGTTTCAAGCCGAATTTCTTGAACTCGTCGGCAATGTACTGGGCGGCAATCTCCAGCCCGGGGCTTGGTGTATCCCGCCCCTGAAGCGAGTCGCTGGCCAGGAACTCGACTCGCCGCTTCACATCCGTGACGCTAATGGTCGCGGCGGCTTGTGTCGCGGCTGATCCGCTTTGCGCGAAGGCGGCGGGCGCCGTGATCAGCGCAAGTACTGATAGAATGCGGACCGACCGCATATAACCTCCAGGCCATAATGTTTTATTCAATGTAGTGTTTCTGCCGGATTCGGGCGCGGGCGCGGGCGGGGACGCGGGCGCCGGAAAAACCCGGGCCGCGGTCGCGTGTCGAGAAGGTGCGGATCGCGGCCCCGCGACCCGCGATCCGCGACCCTGAATCCGCGACCCACAGGAAACCCGCGCCCGCGCCCACGCCCGCGACCGCGCCCGAGTTCGTTCACCTCATCTCGGCGGCGATGCTGGCGAGCAAATCAGCGTCGAGCTCGTGTCCGCCGTCGAACTCCCGAACCTCATAGGATAACCCTGCGGCTTCGAGAAGTTCGTATTGGCGCTGCATAGCCTCGCGCGGCAGCAGCTCATCCGCCGTGCCGTGCGCAGACGATGCGCGTTTGACGCAGCCGCGCCGCAGCAGGTTGCATGTCCAGGTCTGGCGGCACCTCGCCGGACCAGAGAATCAGCTCGTCGACTCGGGTCTTGCCGAGCGCGGCCCAGCGAAAGACGGTCGCGCTTGCCTGGGAGAAGCCGAGCGCCCGAATGCGCACGTCATCGCGCGCGGCAACGTAGCGGCCGACGTCATCCAGATACGACACGTAATCGGCAATGTCTCGCTCCCGGTCTTCGCGCGTCATCCAGGTCGCGCCGACCCGGCGCCGGGCGGCCGTGCGGATTTGGTGACGGTGATGTGTTCTTCGCGTATGCTCATCGAGCGTGAGCAGACAGCAGGTATGTCAAATTCGCGGTGCCATCCATGATCGGCTCATTGGTAGAATAATCTCCGAGGTCGTCATGGAAGACGACGAAGCTGGTATTGAACGCTGCGTACTCGTCCGGATCGAACAGTCGAATGCCGAGCAGATTCTTGTAGATGGACGCGTACACCGGTCCATCCAGCAGGCCGCCGCGTTGCGTCCACACGCCCAGTCGATTCGCAACCACGGAATGCGGCGTCAACGACGTGCGGCCGCGCGCTGGAAAGCCGATGATCATCGACACACCCCACGGATTCGCGCCGAACAGCCAGTCGAGCGCAGCGAACTCGTGCTCGATGAATTGATTGTCGCCGGTCATCTTGCGATACAAATACGCCTGCGTTGCGAACGAGGCCATCAAATTATTCGAGCACCAGATAAACGGGATGCCGACGCGAAATCCGTTGTTCGCACGCCCAACCACCGCGCGCAAGCCGTCGCGATACATGCGCGCGAGCTCCGCGCGCTGAGCGGCGCTCGCGTTGCGCCATGTGTTGTAATGGCCGTTGTTGTGCCACGGGAACCATTGATAGTGACGCGCGGTGTCGCGTCCCAGCCACGGGGTGATCGGCTCGGCACGCGCGAACTTCATTGCATCATCGATGTATTTGCGATTGCGCGTAAGCTCGTACAGCTCCGCGGCGGCCAGCTCCATGTCGTCCGCCCAATTGTCTTCCTCGTAGAAGTACGGGGAGCGACCCGGCGCCGTCTGACAGGCACCCGGACTCTCGATGCCGACTTCGTAAGCCGCCACGGCTTTCATGGCCAGCTTGCTGGCGAACGCGGGGTCGCGTTGCTCGAACATACGCGCGCCGAGCGCAAACGCCGCGGCGTATTTGCCGGCGGTCGACGCCTTGCCACTCGCGCGGTTCTGGTTCTTGAACAAGCCCTGCGGCCTGCCGGTGCATGGATACAGCGGGCGGTAACCGCGCTTGCCCCAGCCGTAATCCGACGAGTCGTTGATCGGCAGATCGAAGAACGCATGATCGCGGTCATCCGCGATCTGGTTCAGCATCAGCTCGCGCTCGGGAAACATCTTCAGCAGCCATTCGAGCCCATGGCGCGCTTCGTCGAGAATGTCGGCGGTCTGATTGGGGCCCGGCATGCCGTTGGCCAGAAAACGGTCGCCCGTCGCGTTCGGATGATCGCGATACGCCATCAGCATGATGTAGGTCGCATACGACGACGTCGTTACGTACTGCAGATAGTCCGCCGCATCCGCCCAGCCACCAGCGGTCGGAATGAATTCGCCCTCACGAGTCGCGTGGTCCACCAGCACGCCATCGGTGCGGTGGTGGACGGAATCCTTGAACAGCGGATTCCAGCCGGAGCGTTGCTGCCGCATGTACAGCAGCAGCGTGTCGGCCGCACCGCGATACACAGCCGCGCCAATGCGGATCTGCGGCGACGCGAGCGAGCCGAGCGCGATGATGTATTCGCCCGGCTGACGCAGCGCGGTGAAGTCCAGCCGATAGGTTTGCTTACACGCGCCGAATCCATTGTCGGGCTGCGCGCGCGCAGGCCCGAACACGCGGCGGCCGCGCATATCGATGACGGTAAACGTCGCGACCGGCTCAGGCTCCAATGCGCACACCACGGCGGTTTTGGGCGCGGCCGGCAGATAACCCACTTGATTGACGCGAATCGACAGATTGGGCTGCTGAAGCGCGGCGCTCAGCATCAGGATGTAATGGCTCAGGCTGAACATCTATCAGTCGCGCCAGTCATTGCGTTGGCGCAATGCCATGATGTGTGCGACGTGATGCCGCCCATGCCACTCCTCGCTGCGCGTCACTGAGTCCCCGCACTGCCGCGCGCATGGTGAGTGATTCCACGCTGCCTCGCCAATGAAGGTCGTACACAAATTTATGGACAGCGCCTGCGAGCTGACTTATGCTGGTCCGACATTTGCCCCTTCTTCACCTGGTCGTCAATCGCAAGCCGGGAGGATGGGATGCTCTGGACGATTTTTATCATTTTGCTCGTGCTGTGGCTACTGGGGCTGGTGTCCGGCACGCTCGGCGGTTTCATACACATTCTGCTCGTCATCGCGATCGTGGTTGTGCTGATTCGGGTGATCTCGGGCAGACGGCCCGTATAGGGCGATAAGTGCGATAAGTGCGATAAGTGCGATAAGTGCGATAAGTGCGATGTTTTCGACGCACTTATCGCGCTCATCGCATAATCGCGTTTATCGCTTGTTAATTGGCACATACTCTCGCCGGTCGTACCCAATATAGACTTGTCGCGGTCGCGCGATCTTCTGGTCCTTGTCTTCGAGCATCTCCTGCCACTGCGCCAGCCAGCCAACCGTACGCGCGATCGCGAACAGCACCGGAAACATCTGGACGGGAAAACCCATCGCCTGGTAGATGATGCCGGAGTAGAAGTCCACGTTAGGGTAGAGTTTGCGGGTGACGAAGTACTCATCCTCGAGCGCAATGCGCTCCAGCTCCATTGCCAGCTCGAGTAGTGGCGTCTTACCCGTCACTTCGAGCACGTCCTCGGCCATTTGTTTCAGGATCTTGGCGCGCGGATCATAGTTCTTGTAGACGCGATGCCCGAAGCCCATCAGCTTGAACTCGCCGCTCTTGGCGCGCTTCACGTATTCCGGCACGCGGCTCACGCTGCCGATCTCGTTCAGCATGCGCAGCACCATCTCGTTGGCGCCGCCGTGCAACGGGCCGTAGAGCGCGGCCGCCGCGGCGGCCACGCAGACGTACGGATCGGCTTCCGAGCTGCCCACCGCGCGCATGACGCTAGTGCTGCAGTTTTGCTCGTGATCGGCGTGCAGGATGAACAGCACGTCGAGCGCGCGTTCCATGGTCGGGTTCGGCACATACTTCAGCTCGGTCTTCTTGAACATCATGTTGAGGAAGTTGCCAGTGAAGCTGAGATCGTGGTCCGGATAGCTGTACTTGAGCCCCATGCTGTGGCGGTAAGCGAACGCGGCAATGGTCGGTACTTTTGCGATCAGCCGATGAATCTGCCGCTCCCGGTTGTCCCGGTTAGCAACATCCTTCGCTTCGGGATAGAAGGTGGAAAGCGCCGCCACCGTGCTGATGAACGAGCCCATCGGATGCGCATCGTAATGAAAGCCATCCATGAACTTCTTGATGCTTTCGTGAACCAGCGTGTGATGCGTGATGTAATGCGTCCACTCGCGCAAGCCAGCCGCGTCCGGCAGTTCGCCGTAAAGAATCAGATACGCCACTTCGAGGAAGGTAGCCTGCGTCGCAAGCTGGTCGATTGGAAAGCCGCGATGCAGGAGGATACCTTGATCGCCATCGATGTGCGTGATCGCGCTTTTGCACGCAGCCGTATTCATGAACGCCGGATCGTACGTCATGAGACCGAAGTCGTCGTCGCCGTGTTTTATCTGTTTCAGCCCCGGCGCCGACACGTATGCACCGTAGTTGTGATACGTGCCGTATGCGATCGGCAGCTCAATGCTCTTGTCCGTGCGGTTGTCCCTGATGCTTATGCTGTCGGACATGTTCCTCTAGTGGGTTCGTTTGTCGTGACAAGATAGCGGCACGTAGAATGCTCGCAATCGGCGGACTTCGACAACGGGAGGTTCGCATCGCCAATGAACGTCGTCAGGGCCAGCGTCGCGCCCGACCGTGTATCGCCTATTTTTCCATGGAGGTCGGTCTCGAGAACGACCTGCCCACGTATTCGGGCGGCCTCGGCATTCTGGCCGGCGACACCTTGCGCGCGGCCGCGGATCTCGGGTTGCCGCTGGTAGCGGTCTCGCTCGTTCACCGCCACGGTTACTTCCGGCAGAGAATCGGCGGCGGTGGTGCGCAAATCGAGGAACCTGCGATCTGGCAGCCGGAGTCGGTGCTCGAACCCGTCGAGCAGAGCGTACGTATCGAGCTCGAGGGCCGCGCGGTGGTCGTGCGTGCGTGGCGTTTCACGGTGACAGGTCACACCGGCGCGGTGCCGGTATACCTGCTCGACACCGATGTCGATGAGAATCCGCCGGCATACCGCACCATCACGCATCAGCTCTATGGCGGCGATTTACGCATGCGCTTGCTACAGGAAGCGGTGCTGGGCATTGCCGGTGTCGACCTGCTGGAGCAGAACGCGCACGATGTCATGACCTACCACATGAATGAGGGACATTCCGCGCTGCTCGCGCTACCGCTGCTCGAGCGCCGAAGTGATGCTGAGCACGCGATTGCCGCAGTGCGCCGCCGCTGCGTATTCACGACGCACACGCCGGTGCCCGCCGGCCACGACAAGTTTCCGCTCGAGATGGTGCGGTCGGTGCTCGGCGCTGAGCGCGCCGATTTGCTCAGTGCGATTGGCTGCGCACCGGACAACACGGTGAACCTCACGCATATCGCGCTGCACGTGTCGCGTTACGTGAACGGCGTGGCCATGCGCCACCGCGACGTGTCGGCCGAGATGTTTCCTGATTATTCGATCAGCGCGATTACCAACGGCGTTCATGCTACGACCTGGGCCGCGCCATCCTTCCGCGCTCTGTTCGACCGCTACATCCCGGATTGGCGTGAAGAAAATTTCAGTCTGCGTTACGCGGTTGCGATCGAGCGCGACGAGATTCGGGCCGCGCACGACGTCGCCAAAGAAAAATTGCTCGCATTGGTGGCTGAGCGCACCGGTGTGACCCTGGATGCGAGCCGTTTCACGATCGGCTTTGCGCGCCGCGCTACGCCCTATAAGCGCGCCGATCTGCTTTTCTCGGACCTGGTCCGTCTGCGCGCGATCGCGTCGCAACACGGTGGCGTCCAGGTGCTTTACGCTGGCAAGGCGCACCCGCACGATGCGGGGGGCAAGGAGATCATCAAGCGCATCCACGAAGCAGCCGCGCAACTGGGCGATGCGGTTCGCGTTCTGTACATCGAGAATTACGACATGGCAACGGCGGCGCACCTGGTGTCCGGTGTCGATCTCTGGTTGAACACACCGCAAAAGCCGCAGGAAGCATCCGGTACGAGCGGCATGAAGGCGGCCCTGAACGGCGTGCCGAGCCTCAGCGTGCTGGACGGCTGGTGGATCGAAGGCCACGTCGAAGGTGTGACCGGCTGGTCGATTGGTGAGAGCTGGCGCGAGGAGAACGACTCCGATTCAGAAAGTGCCGCGCTCTACGACAAGCTGGAGCACATTTTGGAGATCTTCTACCAGCGCCCCGACGAATACGCGCGCATCATGGCGGCCGCGATCGGGCTGAACGGTTCGTTCTTCACCGCTCAGCGCATGGTGCTGCAATATGCGACGCGCGCGTACCGTTTGGGTGGTTAGACTTTGTCGTTGCCGAGGTCGAGCGCGTTGAACAGTAGGCCCGCTACCGCGCCGCCCAGCAAGGTCGCGACCAGGTAGATCCACAAGTTTGCAGCAGCGGTCAGGCCGAGCACCGTGATGCCGATTGCCACCGCGGGATTCAACGCCGCACCGGAAATCGGACCGATCGCGAGCGCGGCTACCATTACCGTAAAGCCAATCGCCAGCCCGTAGTACGAATTGCCTTCGGTGCCCCGCGTGGTTGCGGTGTTCAACACCACATAGGCAAGTGCGAACGTGAACAGAAATTCTGCGAGCAGCGCGGGGGCGACGCTCAAATCCGGCGTATCCAGCGGCGCCGGCACGAAGAGGCCGGCTACCACGGCGGCCAGGATGCCGCCTGCCAGTTGCGCGCCCCAATAGCCGAGCAGCTCGTTACGGCCTGCCTTACCGCGCAAGAAGATCGCGAGTGTCACGGCAGGATTGTAGTGCGCGCCCGAAACGTGGCCGCCCGCGTAGACCATCACCATTAGCGCCGAGCCGATCGCGAGCGCGCCGAGGCCGCCGAGATCAGTTTGCGCCGAGACCAATCCAATCGTGAGGACGAGAAAGAACGTACCGATCGCTTCTACGACCAGTTTACGGATCATGTTCAGGTTCTCCGTGAGAAAGAATCGAGCACGAATCATTAATGCGCTGTGACAGACGGCGTCACCTGTCGAGTTTGGATTGGGTTACGGCGAAAGTCGCAGCGATGAATTCTTCACCACCGGCGGCGGCGGCGAACCCGACGCGCCACCTGTCGGCGAGCACTTTCGCAAGCCCCGGCCGCGCTGCCCGCTGGACGGCTTGCAGGCTAAAGGGACGATCGCATTCGTCGCTAGCCGCTACGTCCGCTTCTTCATTGCAGCCTCGATCTCGTCGGCTTCCCGCGGACCGCGCGACAGCCATTCGAGTCCGTCCGGCGTCACCAGGTAATCATCCTCGATGCGGATACCAATGTTGTGGTAGCGCTCCACCGTAGGCCGCACGCGGGCTCTGAACGCGCGATTCTTCGGCGTGTCCGGCAACATGTCCAGGAGTTTCGTGCTGATGTAGATGCCCGGTTCTATGGTGAAGACCTCGCCGACCTGAAATCTGCCCGTGGGCGAGTACGAGTAGCCACCCGGATCGTGGACTTCGAGGCCAATGCCGTGCCCGAGACCATGCGCCTGGTAGAGATAGACCTGCTTGCACGCAAGCGGACGACGCTCGCAGCTCCACGGCGCGTCGAACGTCGCACCTTCGGATTCGATCAATCCCAGCTCAGCCAATCCGCGCGCTTGCACGGCGCGCACCACGGAATCGCCAACCTGCACGCGCACACCGGCGCGCGTCGCCTGCTCCGCGGCTTTCTGCGCGTCACGCACGATCTGATAGATCGCTCGCTGATCCGACGTCCACGATCCGCTCACCGGAACCGTGCGCGTGACGTCCGCGGCGTAGCCGTTGTAGAGGGCGCCAATGTCCATGACGAGCGTCTCGCCCGGCTGCATCACGCGATCGTTCGCACGGTAATGATAGCTCGTCGAATTCGGACCCGAGCCGACAATGCCGCCGTACGATGGGCCTGCCGCGCCATTCAGCTTCCATGTGTATTCGGCTGTCGCCTGGACGATCGCTTCGCTCTTGTGTGGAGCAATGACCTGATATGCTGCAGCGAACCCGGTCATAGTGATGTCGATGGCTTTCCGCAACAGCGCAATCTCCGCCGGGCTTTTACGCACGCGCAGTGAATCGAGCATTGCGTGGGCAGCGCGAATCACGAGCGCTGGATGCTGCTGTTTCAATCTCTTGATGTAGTTGCGGCCACGAGTCAGCGAATCGGTATACAGGAAATCGCGTGATGCCACGTCGGGCAGCGTGAAGAGTGGCAGACCTTCCGCGATCAGCGGCTCGAGCGCAGGCTGCAATTTGTCCAGCGTGCGCAACCCGAGACCGATCGAGCGCACGACTGCCGCAGACTCTGGCAGAAAGCCCGTGTAGAGCTGAAGCCGCGGGTCGCGCGCCGGCGCGTACAGCAGCGCGCTCGCGACTTTGCCATTGCGAACCACCATCAGCAGCGCGGCATCGACTTCCTGGAAACCTGTGAGGTAATTGAACTCGGGCAGCTGTCGGAAAATGCCCATTTCGTCGACCGGCTCACGCTGCCCGAATGCAAGCAGAAAGCCGTTTCCGATACGGGCTGCAACGGAATCACGGCGGCTAGCGTATTCCGCGCCCGATATCTGCCCGGCCGCCGGCCGCGCTGCCATGGTGAGCAGCGCGAGGAGTGCGAAGAGAAGGCGTCGCATGGAGTTGAATCTGGTAGTTGGTCGCCGCACTTGCAATTTAGGAGAGCCTAAATTATCCTCCGCCAACCTTGACATTCGAACCATGAGACACACTGTTCGCGGACCCAACAACCCCATCGCCGGCCACGCTGAATCCCGGTACCGGCTGGCGGCAGGCACGCGTTGCGCCCAGCCTCGCCGAGGTCTACCGGACCGTGCCGGTCGGGCACAAGACCTGGTTGCGATTCTGTTGCAGGTATTGGCCGCGCGCCTCGGCATCGCTACCGGCGCGATCTCGCGCAGGCTGTGCGCGACGATTACTCCAGGCCGACCACGTTCTTTCACTTCGTGGCATGCGAGATAGCGATCATCGCGTGCGATCTCGCCGAAGTCATTGGCACCGCGATCGCCTTGAATTTGCTGTTCGGCATTTGGTGAAGTTTACTTCGGATCGCACGAAGATGGGCGAGTTCGTCAGTCCGGTCTGGATGAAATGGCTTGCCTGGGGCGTTGCGTACTTCATTGCCGCATTGAATGTTTGGCTGTTGTGGCAGGTCTTCACCGGTTAGAGCCATGTATTCACGAATTCTGGTGACATTGGAGAACTCGCCGGCGGACGCGACGATTCTGGATCACGTCCGTGAACAACTGCGTGAATCCGAGGAGATGCGCGACCCTGCGACCGAGATCGCGGCCGCGGCCGAGCGCGAGCAAGTGGATTTGATTGCGATGGCGACGCACGGTCATCGCTTCCTGAACGACCTGGTGCGCGGCAGCGTGGCCAACGAAGTACGCCACCGCTCGCGCGTGCCGGTGTTGCTGGTGCGCGCATGATACCGCCGTCGCGGCTGCCGGAGCTGACCCAGAACGTCGAGGACTACCTCAAGGCGATTTATGAGCTGGAGCGCGCGGGCGCGCCCGCCGCGACCACCGACCTGGCCGCCCAACTCGGCGTGGCGCCCGCTTCCGTGACGGGCATGGTGCGCCGACTTGCCGAACAGGGACTGTTGACGCACGAGCGTTACCACGGGGTTCGGCTGACGGAGCACGGGCGACGCGGCGCATTGCGCACGCTGCGCAGGCATCGCGTGATCGAAGCCTATCTGGTGGAAGTGCTCGGCTACGGCTGGGACGAAGTGCACGACGAGGCCGAGCGACTCGAGCACGCGGCATCCGACGATTTGATCGACCGGATGGCGCGTGCGATTGGCGAGCCTACCGTGGATCCGCACGGTGCGCCGATTCCGAGCAGAGAAGGCGCGGTAAACGAGACGCCGTATCTGTCACTCGCGGATCTCGGCCTGGGATCCCGCGCAACTATCATGCGCGTCGCCGATGAAGATCCCGATCTGTTGCGACACATCGCCGATCTGATGCTCACGCCCGGGTCGGTCGTCAGGGTCGTGCAGCGCGCACCCTTCGGCGGTCCGATCGCGCTGGAAGTGGACGGCCGCTCGGTCGTGATCGGCCCTGACCTCGCGGAGCGGCTACTCGTACAACCAGAACGCGAACCAGGCTAGCGCTCGGGCTGCCAGGTGCCCGCGCCTTGCGCGGCGGCATCGTGCAGCGGGGCCAGGGTCGCATGCCGCTCGAATACTTCCGCCGGCAATGCTGTAACCTCGTACTGCGGCAACGCCACGAGCAGCTTCTCGATGCGCTGCGCCGATGCTGCCAGCGCGGCTTCATCGATTCTGCCTGCCTTCACACCAGCCTCAATGAATTTAGCGATCTCGATCGCGCGCGCGGTATCGGTTCCGTATGCGCAAATGTCGATCAGGTCTGTGGTGGCGTTCATCATTCGCTCGACCGTTTGTGGGCTCGCGAACATGTCGCGCACCGCGCCCATGCCTATGTCGTCGGTAACGACGACACCGTTGAATCCCAGCTCGGAACGCAGCAGGTCGTTGATGATTCGTTTCGACATGGTCGCGGGGATGCCGGGATCGACTTTCGGAAACACGATGTGCGAGGTCATGACCATGCGCACACCTGCGTCGATCGCTGCCCCGAACGGCGGCAGCTCGCGTTTTCTCAGCTCGGCAAGCTCATGATCGACAACCGGCAGACCGTGGTGTGAGTCCACCGCGGTGTCGCCGTGACCTGGAAAATGCTTGGGACAAGCCGCCACCCCTTCGGCCTCTACAGCTCGTATGAATGTGAGTGCCGCTTGGGTGACGTCACCCGCGTTGGTTGCGAAGGAGCGCGGTCCGATGACCGGGTTGTCCGGATTCGAGTGCACGTCTACGACCGGCGCGAAGGTTACGTTGACACCGAGTGAGCGCAGCTCGATGCCCATCGCGCGTCCGACGTCAGCCGCGCGGGTTGCCCAATCCTGTGCGTAGGCGAAATGCGTGATCGGTGGCGGCGTGCGGATCACGCGGCCGCCCTCGTGATCGATGCCGATCAGAATGCGGTCGCGACCGATGCACGATCGTACATCGTCGAGCAGCCGGCGCAGCGTGTCGAGCCAGCTCTGATAGGGCGAGCCATGGGCGAAGTTGTCGCGGAAAAGGATGACGCCTGCGGGGCGCAGGGTATCGAGGAGACGCCGGTCATGGTCGGTAAGCGTCGGTGAAGGTTGCAGCCCCACCGCGAAGTGAATGCCGTACATCGGACGACTGTTCCAAGTTCAATGTGCTACGTCAGGCCATGTGCATGCCCCGTTCCAACAGCGAGATTCACGCATTATGGCGCGCAGACTTCGCCCGCACCAGCCGGGAGCCGCATTTCACATCGTGAGCCGCACGCAAGGCAAGACTGCGTGGTTCACGCCCGCTATAAAGCGCCAGGTATCGGAATGGATCCAAGACGGCGTCGCTTCGGCGGGCGCACGGTTGATTGCACACGTCGTCATGGACAATCACCTGCACGTACTTTTGTTTCAGGGATCTGCGCCTCTCGGCTGGACAATGCAGCCCATTCTCCACCGCACGGCTCTACTTGTTCAGCGAGTTCACGGCGTCGAGGGGCATGTCTTCGAGAGAAATTTTCGGTGCAAGCAGTGCGAGAGCACGGAACATGTGCGCAATGCGATCCGGTACATCCACCGTAATCCGGTTGCCGCACGAATGTGTGAATCACCCGCCGATTACGAGTTCAGCTCGGCTCGTGCGTACGAAGGGCTTATCCCGTGCGGACACATCTGTGTGAGGGACGGATTGCAGGTGTTTGGCAGCTCCGATGGCGGCTCCGAGGCCGAACGTCGCGCGCAGTATGTCGCCGACCTGAGCAAACCGCTGTCGGCGGAAATGACTGACTTTTTCGAGTATTGGCTTTGGAAGCGACGCAGACGCCACAATACTGCATTTACGCACTGGGTCGATCATAGGTCTCAACCCGCGACGGATATCCGCGATGCAGCTCTACAGTTATTAAAGGTTATCGCGCCGGAACTTGATGTCGAACTGGTGCGCAGCCGATATGGCGGGCCTGTAGTCGTAGCGGCGCGGCTGGAGCTAATCGCTTCTCTATTGCAACGTGGATATCCCGGTATCGCGGTTGCCGGCTACGTGCGTGTCTCGAGGGCCACCGTTTCGCGCGTCCGATCCAGGATGCGTTGGGCGGCGCACCAGGATCGCGCAGGATAGCAAATCGTGGCAGCATGGAACATGCGACACAGGTCCGTATTACGCGGCCACGGTCACCATGTGTCCGGCCTTCGCGGCCTCCAGCGGCACCGACAGGAAAAAACCCTGCACGTATTTCGGGCCGAGCGCCCGCACGCTCGTGAGCTGCGCCTCGGTCTCCACACCTTCCGCGACTGCGTAAATGCCCAGATTGTGCGCTAGCGCCACAATGGTCGAAACCAGCTCCGGCCCTTCCCCGCGGTCCAGCCCTGAAATGAACGACCGATCGATCTTCAGACCGTTGATCGGCAGGCGATGCAAGTAGCTGAGTGACGAATAGCCGGTGCCGAAGTCATCAATGCAGAAGCGCACGCCAATGCTGCGCAGCTTCGTGATGGTCACCGCGCACGATTCGGGACTCTGAAGCAGTGACGTCTCGGTCAGCTCGAACATCAGATGCCCTGGAGTGACGTGCTTTTCACGGAGCAGTGCGGCGGTTTCGGCGACGAAGCCCGGCTGCGTTAACTGTTTGCCGGAAATGTTGAGACTCACGAACGGCAGCCGCTTGCCCGGACACAGCGCCTGCCAGCTCGCAATCTGCTCGCACGCGCGCTGCATGACCCACTTGCCGATTGGCAGAATCAGCCCGGTTTCCTCCGCAAGCGGCAGAAAGTCGGGGGGCAGCAAGAGCCCGCGTTTTGGATTGCGCCAGCGCAGCAGCGCCTCGAATCCGCTGATACGTGCTTTCGCCAGGTTGAAAATCGGTTGGTAGTGCAGCTCGAACTCCTCGTTGCGTATCGCTTCGTGCAGCTCCATGTCGAGCTCCATGGTGCTGACGGCGACCGCGTGCATGCCAGGCATGTAGATGCTGAAGCGGCCCGGCCCCTCGGCCTTGGCTCGGTACATGGCAAGATCCGCGTTGCGCAGCAGATCCTCCGGCCGTTCGCTCTCGTTTTCGGCGATCGTGATGCCGATGCTCGCGGATGTGAAGACGTTTTGTCCGCCAATGTGCAGCGGACTCTCCAGACAGGAATGAATTCGCTCGGCCACCAGAATCGCGTCCGCCTTCGTGTCGATGTGATCGATCAACACCGCGAATTCGTCACCGCCGAGACGCGCGACCGTGTCCTCTTCTCTCAGGCAGTCCTGCACGATCTCGCCGACTTTCTTGAGCAGCTCATCACCGGCGGAGTGGCCCAGACTGTCATTCACGAACTTGAAGCGATTAAGATCCATGAACAGAACTGCGAATCTGCTGTCGCGATGGCGGCGCCAGCGCGCCAGCGCGCGGTCGAGCCGGTCCGTGAACAGCGCGCGATTCGGCAGCCCGGTCAACACGTCGTGATACGCATTGTAGACCAGCCGTTCTTCCGCGCGCTTGCGATCGGTGATGTCGTGAATGATGCCTTGATAGCCGGGCACGTGCCCGTCGGGCGCCTGCCGCTCTGCGATCGAGATCAGGCACCACAGAACGCGGCCATCCTTGCGCCGCATGCGCACATCGAGATCGGTCACCGCGCGCTTTGCGGCCTGCTCCTGAAGCAGCAGCAAACGATCGGGAGCGTCCGCGAAGAAGCTCTCGATCGGACGGCCAATGATTTCGCCGGGCTCGTGTGCAAGCAGCTCGAGCATCGCTCGATTCGCCTCGACTACGGCGCCATTTCTGTCGGTTATGAAGATTGCGTCGCGGGATTGTTCAAACAGCGCGCGATAGCGGGATTCGCTGATTCGCATCGCTTCGGTAGCGGCTCTCTTTTCGGTAATCTCGATGCCGGTGCCAATTATGAATTCGACGTCGCCCTGCTCGTCCTTCAACACCGTGCTCGACCATGTAATCAGGTGTCGCGATTCATCGCGCGCGACCCAGTGATTCTCGTAAGTGCCGGGATCTACGCCGGCAGCGAGCCGGTTGAACGCCTCCTTCACGTTTGCCCATTCTTCTTCGGGTATGAGAAAATCCCAGACGTGCTGGCCGCGCACTTCGTCACTGCGGTAGCCGCTGACCGTCTCGCACGTGCGATTGAAGCGTATGATCCGGCCGCGTCGGTCGAGGACCAGGAACAGACAACCGGCGGTCTCGATCAGCGCCGTCGAAAAGTCGCGCTCCCATTTTAGCGCCCGCTCCATCTGCTCCTTCAGCTCTTGTGCGCGTCGTGTTTCGACCGCGTGCTTGATGCTGCGAATCAGCACCGTCGCATAGATCTGCGAACGAATCAGGTAGTCCGCCGCCCCCTGGTGCACGGCTTTGAGCGCTATCGGCTCGTCGGCCCCATGCGCAATCAGAATCAGTGGCAGCCGAGGCGCCGCTGCCTGGACGACGGCGACCGAAGACAAACCCGGAAAATCAGGGGTGGAGAGACTGAGCAGTGTGACCGCGTAGCGGGTAGCGCGCAGCAGGCGTTCGGCGGCCTGAACGGAAGTGACGTGGTCGACTCGGAAACTGCCTTCGGCTAACAGAGCGCCTTGAATGTGGCGCGCCGTGAACTCGTCTTCTTCAACTAGCAGAACGGATACGGGAGCGTTCGCCAGCATTGGCTGATCATGCTGGCAAGGATTGGTTACAAACTCATGTTTAGGGCTTAATCATTTATGACATATGCGCTTACGCAAACAGGCGTACGCGACAGACTGGCCAAAACTGCGTAATTCTTCCGGTGTTTCGCAGAAAATTTGCGTTTCAAGATACTTCCAGCCGGGCTCCCTGGCGGCCGCATTGCGGCACTCGGTTTGTCATCGCAGCGACAGACGTCGTAAATGGCAGTGGCGCCCTTGCGGTCGACCGGTTGCTCGCGCACGACTGACGCCGCCAGATTTCGCCGATGCCTTACAACGTCGACGATTTACTCAGCCTGCTCGATCTCGAGCCGATCGAGGTCAACATTTACCGCGGCCGGAACCGCGACATTGGCTCCGGCCGCGTATTCGGCGGACAAGTCTTGTCGCAGGCACTGGTCGCGGCGCAACGCACGGTCGACGAGCAGCGTACCGCGCATTCACTGCACGGCTATTTCATTCTGCCCGGCGATTTAAATGTTCCGATTGTTTACTTCGTGGATCGTCTGCGCGATGGCAAGAGCTTTGCGACCCGCCGCGTTACGGCAATTCAGCACGGTCGCGCGATTTTCAACTTGTCCATTTCATTTCATGTGCGTGAAGCCGGGCTGGAGCATCAGGCCGCGCTGCCAGACGTGCCAGCGCCGGAATCGCTTCGTTCCGAGCTGGACATCATCCGCGAGCGCGCGCCACGAGACCTCGCGCCGGAGCTCCGTACGTTGCTGACGCAGGACCGGCCGATTGATTTTCGCATCGTCGAAGATATTGATCCGTTCGAACCCCAAAAACAATCACCGGCGCGGCGCGTATGGTTACGCGCAAACGGC
>JBQTID010000277.1:0-14027 GCA_052389275.1 Gemmatimonadota bacterium
GACCGCGTTTATGGCGGCACGGTAAAACTGCAAGAGACGTATCTTCGCGCCGCAAACAAACGTGATATTCTCGTGCGCCTGCTTTCGAATCTGAAAACCATCTCTCTGAATTCGCGCGCTGACGAGCGTGCGCTGACGGCTGTCGAGCGCATTTTGCTGATCCGGCCGGACTCGACCGATGAAGTGCGCGACTATGGGATGATTCTCGCGCGGCGCGGCTTGGCGGAAGAAGCGATCGCACAGCTCGAACGTTATCTGCAGCTCACGCCGGATGCCGCGGACGCCGAGCGCGTGCGCATGCTGATCGATGAGCTGGCGAAGGAAAAGTTGTCGTGATTCGCAGGCAGGACCGCGTGGTCATCCGCATGTACGGGCGCGAGCCTCTGAAAATGATCCAGGGGCTCGCGACCAACGACATAGCCGGTGCGCCCGAGAACACGTCCGTATACACGACGTTTCTCACGCCCAAAGGCAAGTTGATCGGTGACGCGCGCGTGGTTCGTCGTCCGGACGGCGACATATGGATCGAGGCCGACACAGCGGCCGCGGACAATATCGCTTCGAATCTCAAGAAGTCCGTGCCACCCCTGTTCGCAAAGTTCGAGTTCACCGACTACGCAGTTGTCGCTGATGCCCCGGACTCGGTGTCGCGTTTGGCCACCCTGACGAAGCCATTCAGCCCGGATATGCCGGCGGCAATCGTGAGCGCCGAGACCGCCGAGACCGCCATGACCGCCACGGCCGCAATGACCACCGATGACGAGGTGGCGCGGATCGAAGCAGGAGAGCCAAAGTGGGGGGTGGAGCTCACGGAGGATGTAATTCCACTGGAGGCCGGGCTGCGCGATGTCGCCATTAGTCAAAGCAAAGGCTGCTATACCGGACAGGAAGTCATCATTCGCATTCTGCATCGCGGGCACGTCAATCGCCATCTGCGCGGAATCATGACCGGTTCGACGGAAGTACCGGCGGCTGGGACCGAGCTTTTGCGCGACGGCAAAACGATCGGCAAGGTAACGAGTGCAGTCTATTCGCCGCGTTTCGGCCAGGCGATCGCACTTGCGTACGTCAGGCGTGAAGTCGAGCCGCCCGCAGTCGTACAAATGAACGGTTACGAAGCCAGGGTCGTGGAGCTGCCCTTCAAATGAGTCGATCGGTCGAATCAGAGGCGCGCAAGGCGCTCACACGGCTGCGCCGCGCATTGGAAAAAACGCGGCACGAACTGGACGCGGTGGCCGGCGCGCTGCGCAGCGTCGAAGGTAATGATTTTCCGCATGCCGAGTTCGATCAGGCTACCTCGAACATCAGAGCGGTCGAGTCATTCGTCGACGAGCAGGCGGAACGCATCGAAGCGAAAATCCTCAGCAGCGGCGGCCTGGAGCCGGGGAGAATTAGAAGGGAATGACGGCGCTGCGCACGCATTTTCATCTGTTCGCGTACGGCACGCTGCGCGAGAAAGGAGCCGCGTCATCGCTGCTGCGCGATTGTGAGCGAATCGGCACCGCCACGATCGGCGGTGTGCTCTACGATATCGATGGGCAGTATCCCGCGCTGGTCAGGTACGGAACGAGTCCGGTCGCGGGAGAAATCTGGCGCTGTCCGAATGAGTTGCTTGCTTCGCTCGACGCATACGAAGGTGTCGATGATGGACTCTTCCGCCGCGTCGGCGCCGAAGTCGGCGGGTTTGCCTGCTGGACCTACGTCGCGGGACCTCGACTGACACACAAACTCACGCCGGAGCGGAGAATCGCCTGACATGTCTCCAGTTGTAGAGCTGGCTGCTGTCGATAAATCGTTCGATAACGTCGAGGCAGTCAAGGCGCTGGACCTGCGCATTCCGAGCGGCTCGACGTATGGTCTACTGGGGCCGAACGGCGCGGGCAAGACCACCACGATCCGCATGATTCTCAGAATCATCGATCCTGACAGGGGCGCGATTCGCCTGTTCGGCGAGCCGCTCTCGCCGAAAGCGCTGGACCGCGTGGGGTACCTGCCGGAAGAGCGCGGCATCTACAAGAACATGAAGCTGCGCCGTCTGCTCAGCTTCTTCGCTGAGCTGAAAGGCATGCCGGCGCGCGAATCGAAGCCAAGGATCATGAGCTGGCTGGAGCGTTTCGAGCTTGGCGATCGCGCGGAATCCAAAGTAAAGGAGCTCTCGAAAGGCAACCAGCAGAAGGTTCAGTTCATCAGCGCAATTTTGCACGAGCCGAATGTCATGATTCTGGACGAGCCATTCAGCGGGCTCGATCCTATCAACCAGCAGCTGCTGAAAGACATCATTGTCGATCTCAAGCGCGCCGGCAAAACCATCATCTTCAGCACACACATCATCGAGCATGCCGAGCGCATCTGCGATCACGTCTGCATTATCGCCAAAGGCGAGAAGGTGGTGGACGGCACAGTTGCTCAGGTAAAGCTCGATCACGGCGGCGCGTATGTCGCTATCGCGTTCGAGCACTGGAACGCGGCCGCGGTTGCCGCGGTCGGACGCTCACCCGTCGTGGGTCGCCTGCGCGAGAACGGCACCACCCTCGAAGTCGGCATGCGGGGAAATGCGGATCCGCAACAGTTGCTGCATGAGCTGGTCGCGGCGGGCATTCGACTCAAACGCTTCGAATGCACCGAACCGTCACTCGAGCAGATATTCCTCGAGCGAGTGGGCGCATCGGAAGAGATCGTGAACGAAATACGAGCCGAGCACCATGTCTAAGACATTGATCATCATGAAGCGCGAGTTTCTGGAATTCGTGCAGACCAAGACGTTCATTGTCATGACCGTACTCGGCCCGCTCCTCATTGCCGCGTTCATCGGGCTGGAAATCTTTATTCTTACGCGTGGCGGGGGCGGCGAGTACCGGATGGTAATCGTCGATCAGAGCGCGGAGCGCATCGGCGTGCAGCTCGAGACAGCTCTGGAGACGCCGCGCGGCTTCATGGGCAAGCCCGTCACGTTCAAACTGTCGAGGATAGAACGGCCTGCCAACCTTCAGGCCGTGCGCGATTCACTCGACGCGCGCGTCGGCGCGGATTCGGTGGGCGGCTACCTGGTGCTGCCACCAGGCGTGCTCGCCGGCGAGACCGTGAACTATTACGGCAAGAACGCTACGAATGATGATTTGACCAGTCTGCTGGAGAAATCGATTCAGAATGTCGTGCAGACAGCGCGCCTCAGCCGCGAGGGCATCGATCCGGCCAAGGTCGTGGGCGCGCTGGCGGATGTGCCCTTCAAGGCGGAAAAGACCACGGGCGGTGGCATGAAGGGCGGCGCGGCGGCCGCGCAAATCATGGCGATGCTGATGGGCTTCGCGATCTATCTAGTCATCGCGCTCTACGGTGCCGCGATCATGAATGGCGTGCTCGAGGAGAAGCGAGACAAGATCGTCGAGGTCATTGTGAGCTCGATCCGCGCGCCGCAGCTGCTGATTGGCAAAGTGTTGGGGATCGGCGGCGCGGGCCTTCTTCAGATGCTGGTCTGGGCAGTGTCGGTCGGGTTGGTCATCGCTTATGCAGGCTCGATTGCGACGATTCTGAATCTGAGTCCCGAGCGAGCCACCATGATCAACACGCTGACCGCATCGATTCCCAAGGTGCCGCTCTCCGTTGGCGTGGTGTTCCTGGTCTTCTTCATGGGTGGCTTTCTCATCTATGCGACGTTGTACGCCGCGATCGGCTCGATCGCGACCACCAACCAGGAAGCGCAGCAGCTCGTCTTTCCGGCAATCATGCCGTTGATCATCGCGTTTCTGATAGCCAACACCGCGTTGCGCAACGCAGACTCGCAAATGGCGGTGATCGGCTCGCTGATTCCTTTCACCTCGCCGCTGGTCATGCCGGTGCGTGCCGTGCTCGGCTCGGCGACCATCCTCGAGATCCTGCTCGCGGTCGTGCTGCTGATAGCGACGGCATTCCTGATGTTGTGGCTGGCGGGCAAGGTTTACCGGATCGGGATTTTCGCTACCGGCAAGCGGCCTACCATGAAGGAAGTCGCGCGCTGGATGCGGACGGCATGATGAGATGAACGCGATCAGTCCGCCGCGGCTATCTCGCGCCGTGGCCGGTCGACCGAGAAGCCGATCCGTTTGCGTCCACGCGGGCTCTCACTCTTGAGCGTTTCTGCAAGCTCGCGGTACTCGTGCTCCATCTCCTCGGTTACCGATGCACGCGTTTCCTTCAGCGCGGCTTCGAACATTCGCATCGGAATCGACGTCGTATTGATGTCTTCGCGCAACCCCTGCATGCCGGCGCGGCGGGTCAAATCTTCGAGATCGGCACCGGTATAGCCATTCGTTTGATCAGCGAGGGCTTCGAGACTCACGTCGGATCCGAGCGGCATCTTGCTCGTATGAATCTTCAGAATCAAGAGGCGGCCTTCGCGATCAGGCACCGGCACATACACGAGATCATCGAAGCGACCAGGACGAAGCAGCGCGGGATCGATCAAGGCGGGGCGGTTGCTTGCGCCGATCACGACGACGCCCTGCAGCTCCTCGAGCCCGTCCATTTCCGCGAGCAGCGTATTGACCACGCGCTCCGTTACCGCGGGTTCACCAATGCCGCCGCCGCGCTCGGGTGCAAGTGAGTCGATCTCGTCGATGAAGATGATGGTCGGTGCGACCTGGCGCGCGCGCTGGAACAGACGCGACACCTGGCGCTCCGATTCGCCATACCACTTGGACAACAGATCGGATGACTTCGCCGCGATGAAGTTCGCTTCCGCTTCGCGCGCGACTGCCTTGGCAAGCAATGTCTTGCCGGTGCCCGGCGGACCGAACAAGAGGAAGCCCTTCGCCGGACGGATACCCAGGCGCGTGAACGCATCCGCGTGCTTGAGCGGCAGTTCGATGCCTTCGCGCAGCTCGCGCTTGGCTTCGTCGAGTCCGCCAATGTCCGTCCACGTCACATTGGGCGCCTCGATCATGATCTCACGCAACGCGGACGGCTGCACGCGCTTGAGCGCGGTGAGGAAGTCGTCGCGCGTCACGCGCAGATTGTTCAGTACCTCCGCGGGAATTTCTTCGCGCGTGTCGAGATTGATCTGTGGCAGCAGACGACGCAGCGTTTCCATGGCGGCTTCGCGCCCCAGTGCCGAAAGGTCAGCACCTACGAAGCCGTAGGTGACGCGTGCGATCTCCTCGAGATCCACATCCTGGGCGAGCGGCATGCCGCGCGTGTGAATGCCGAGCACTTCGCGGCGGCCCTTTGCATCCGGAACGCCGAGCACGATTTCGCGATCGAATCGACCGGGCCTGCGCAACGCTTCGTCCAGTGCATCGACGCGATTCGTCGCGCCGATCACGACAACGTTCTGGCGCGGCTCCAGGCCATCCATGAGTGTGAGCAGCTGCGCGACCACGCGCCGCTCGACTTCCCCATTTACGTCCTCGCGTTTCGGCGCGATCGAATCGATCTCGTCGATAAAGATGATGGATGGCGCCTGTTGTGATGCCTGCTGAAAAATCTCTCGCAGCCGCTGCTCGGATTCACCGTAGAAGCGACCCATGATCTCGGGGCCCGCAATGTGAAAGAAGCGGGTATCGGCCTCGTTGGCGACCGCGCGCGCGAGCAGTGTCTTACCGGTCCCGGGCGGGCCATGCAGGAGAATACCCTTGGGCGGATCGATACCGAGCCGCTGAAACAACTCCGGATGCTTGAGTGGCAGCTCGATCATCTCGCGAACCTGATCGATGGTGTCACCAAGTCCGCCAATGTCGTCGTACGAGATGTCGGAGCGACGCGGCTCCTCCGAGTCCACGAACTCCGGCAACAACTCGATCTCCGTGTCCTGCGCGACCTGCACAACGCCGCGCGGAGCCGTAGAGATCACACGCAGACGTATTTCCTGAAGGCCGAACGCGGGCTGCTCGAAGAACATGCGAAATAGATCTTCGGGAATATTGTCGCGACCCGGGCCGGCCTGCTGCGTGGCGCGCTGGTAAATGGAGGTCGAGATGACGTCGCCGGCTGCGAGTGGCCGCTGGAAGAGTGTGCGGCGCAGCATTTCGCCCGAACCGACCAGCCGCAAATTCTTTTGCGCAGGCGCAAGCTGGACGCGCTTCGCCGGGCGAACTTCTGCTCGCCGCGCATCGACATAGTCGCCAATGCTGACGCCTGCATTGCCGCGCTGGAGTCCGTCCAGGCGGATGACGTCGAGGCCTTCATCTTCGGGATATGGTGGCAGAACGATCGCGGCGGTGGTTCGCTTACCGACGATCTCGACAACCTGTCCTTCGCGCAGATTCAGATATTGGAACGTTTTCCGACTGATACGAGCGGTACCGGTCCCGACATCCTGCGGCTTTGCACCCGCCACCTGGAGTCGGGCGGACTGCACTTGAGCTTGTTCCGCCATGGATTCTCCCGAAAGCAATCAGGAGCCGTCAAGCGAGCAAATATCGTGCAGGTCCCTCGAAAGTATTGCAACTGGCACGGGTCCTGCCTCCGGATGCCCCAGTTTCGCCGTAATATCGGAAACTGGGGGCTTTGGTTTGGATCTGACTTACCCAATGGCCGTAGTCGCCGGTGACAAAGTGGCAGGCGCCGAGCGCGTACTGACGCCGGCGGCGCTCGATTTCGTGACGCAACTGCATCAGCGGTTCGAGGCACGTCGTCGTGAGCTGCTACAGCTGCGGGAAGTTCGGCAGCGCGAAATCCGGGCAGGCCGCTTCCCAATATTCCTGACGGAGACCGCTTCCATCCGTCATTCCGATTGGCAAGTCGTGGCCGCGCCCGCGGATCTGAATGACCGCCGAGTCGAGATCACCGGGCCGACCGACCGAAAAATGATCATCAACGCGCTCAACTCGGGCGCGAAGGTCTTCATGGCCGATTTTGAGGACTCGCTCTCGCCGACCTGGGTGAACGTCGTCGAAGGTCAGGCCAACCTCCAGGACGCGATTCGGAAGCAAATCGATTTCACGTCGCTGGAGGGCAAGCAATACAAGCTCAAAGACCAGCTGGCGACGCTCGTCGTGCGGCCGCGCGGCTGGCATCTGTCGGAAAAACACGTCGAGATCGACGGCGAGCCGATTTCCGCGAGCCTGTTCGACTTCGGCCTTTATTTCTTCCACAATGCGCGCGAGCTGCTGGACCGCGGCAGTGGTCCGTATTTCTATCTGCCGAAGCTCGAAAGCCATCTCGAGGCCCGTCTTTGGAACGATGTCTTCGATTACGCGCAGGACGCGCTCGAGATACCACGCGGCAGCATCCGCGCGACGGTTCTGATCGAGACGATTCCAGGCGCTTTCGAGATGGAGGAGATCCTTTACGAGCTGCGCGAGCACGCAGCCGGGCTGAATGCCGGCCGCTGGGACTACATCTTCAGCATCATCAAGAAATTCGCGCACGATCCGGATTTTGTGCTACCCGATCGCGTCCAGGTCACTATGGCCGTTCCGTTCATGCGGGCATACGCCGAGCACCTGGTCAGGGTATGCCACAGGCATGGTGCGCACGCGATTGGCGGCATGGCTGCATTCATTCCAAATCGTAAAGATGCCGAGGTCACGGAGCGCGCACTCGCCAAAGTGAAAGCGGACAAGAACCGCGAGAGCGGTCAGGGCTTCGACGGTACCTGGGTCGCGCACCCCGATCTCGTGCCGGTTGCGCAGGAGATTTTCGATCGCGTGCTCGGCACTGCGCCACATCAGAAGCAGGTAAACCGTGAAGAAGTGAATATCAGCGGCGAACCCCTGCTGGATACTCGAATTGCGGGGGGGCGGATCACGTACGAAGGCGTAGCCAACAATGTTGCGGTGGCGTTGCGCTACATCGACGCATGGCTGCAGGGCACCGGCGCCGTCGCGATCTACAATCTCATGGAAGACGCCGCAACCGCCGAGATCGCGCGCGCGCAACTCTGGCAATGGCGCGTGCATGCTGCTCAGCTTGATGATGGCAGAGTCGTCGATGCGGAGTTGTACCAGAAGATTCGCGATCGCGAGGTTGCCGAAATCGATCGGGATCAGGGCGCGACAGAGATCAGCACCGCGGCCGAGCTGCTCGACTCGCTGGTCCTGGCGAATGAATTCGTACCTTTCCTTACCATCCCCGGCTACAGCAAGCTTGCATAGGAGAACACCATGCCGGCCTCTCGAAAACAAAGTGCGGCGCGGCAGCTCGAAGTGACCTGGAACACTGATCGCCGGTGGTCGGCAATCGAGCGGCCATACAGCGCAGAAGATGTCATCAAGCTGCAGGGTTCTCTGCGCATCGAATACACGCTCGCAGGGCGTGGGGCGGAGCGGTTGTGGCATGACTTGCATACGAAGCCGTTCGTGCGCTCCTTCGGCGCGCTTACCGGCGCGCAAGCGGTGCAGATGGCGAATGCCGGGCTCGACGCGATTTACCTGTCCGGCTGGCAGGTTGCCGCCGATGCAAACCTTGCGGCCCACACGTATCCGGATCAGAGCCTCTATCCCAGCAACAGTGCGCCCGCGCTCGTGCAGCGGCTGAACAACGCGCTATTGCGCGCGGATCAGATTCATTGGGCGGAAGGCAACCACGATCGTGACTGGATGATTCCGATCCTGGCCGATGCGGAGGCAGGTTTCGGCGGTCCGTTGCACGCGTTCGAGCTGATGAAGGCGATGATCGGCGCAGGTGCCGCGGGCGTACACTTTGAAGACCAGCTGGCAGCCGAAAAAAAGTGCGGCCATCTTGGCGGCAAGGTTCTGGTGCCGACGTCGCAATTCATTCGCACGTTGGTCGCCGCGCGCCTGTCCGCGGACGTGCTTGGCGTGCCGACCGTATTGGTCGCACGCACCGACGCGCACTCGGCCACGCTGCTGACCAGCGACATTGACGAACGCGACCGGCCATTCGTAACCGGTGACCGCACAGGCGAAGGATACTTTCGCATCAAGGCCGGACTCGAATCGGCGATTGCTCGCGCACTCAGCTACGGCCCTTACGCGGATGTCCTGTGGTGCGAGACCAGCACGCCCGACCTCGCTGAAGCGAAGCAGTTCGCGGAAGCGATCCACGGGCGCTTCCCGGAGAAACTGCTCGCCTACAACTGCTCGCCGTCTTTCAACTGGTCGAAGCACCTGGATGCAGCGACGATTGCAAAGTTCCAGACGGAACTCGGCGCGATGGGCTACAAATTTCAGTTCATTACGCTGGCAGGCTGGCACCTGAACAACCTCGCCACGTTCGAGCTGGCGACCGACTATGCCGAGCGCGGGATGGCTGCATATGTCGATCTGCAGGAGCGCGAATTTGCTCTCGAAGCGAAAGGCTATGGCGCGGCAAAACACCAACGCGAAGTCGGCGTCGGCTATTTCGACCAGGTGCTCATGGCGGTGACTGCCGGAGAAGGGTCGACAGCGGCATTGACGGAATCAACCGAGGCGGCGCAGTTTGCGCCGAAAGCAATTCCGATCAAAGCCGAGTCAGCGGCAGATTAAGAGATATTTTCACCGCAGAGCCCGCTGAATTCGCAGAGAGCGCGCCTTCATTCGCACGCGTGCGCGCGCATCGCAAGCTGAATTCGCAAGGATACGGCTTGCTGCCTGATCACATGGGTGGCACCAGCCGCCAGCGCGAGCATCTTGATCTCTTGCGGCGCGCGCTGGAAGCGGAAGGATTCACGGTTTACGAGAACGAGTGGTGGCACTTCGATCACAAGGCCTGGCGCAGGTATACCGTCATCAATCTCACGTTCGAGCAGCTGAGGTAATCGCGCCCAGTCTTTCGAGCAGCTCGCGATACCAAGCGTACGCAGCGTCGAGCTGCGCTGCGTAAGCTTTGACGCCCCAGATGACGGACAGCGTGTTGCGTGTCGAATCGCTCGTCTTCGTGCGCTGAGAGTCTTTGACCGCATTGCCCACCGGTCCTTCCGTATCAAACAGGCAAACCAGTCCGCTCACGTCGATCTCCTGGCCGGCGGCATTGAACACGTACTTCTCGCCGGCGGCTGCGATCGCGATCCTGAAAGCTGGCGCCGCGCAGTCGACATCCACCACGCTGATGGGGAAGCCGCTGTGCAGCGAAACCACGTTGCACGCGTCGACCACCGCATTGATCGAGCGAATGCCTGCCTCTTCCGCCGTGCGCACCAGATACTCGGACGCGGGTTTGCCGCGGCCGGTCGGCTTGTAACCACCGTGGCGCAGCATATCACGCACGGCGGAACGCAGCTCCTCCGAGCGCCGGACGGGCGCGTCCGCATCGAGTTTCAGCAATGCAGTCAGCCAATCCGGCGATACCAGTTCGCCGAGCGGTGCGAGCAATTTCGTGACGAACGCGCGCGCGCGCAGTGCGGGGTGCGCATCGACCTCGAGTTCGCTCACGCCTGTTCCTCCTTTTGGTCCGCATCGCCTTTCTTGCGCCAGAAGAAATAAACCGGTGCACCAGCAAGCACGATAGCGAGGCCGACCAGCGCACGACCCGGTTGCGTGAACAGCGCATTCGCGACGATGACGCCTGCGGCGAGCACGAAGAGCACAGGCGTGATCGGATAACCCGGCGTTCGGAACGGACGCGCCGCGTCCGGTCGGTTCCGGCGATACACGAAAATACTCGCCGCTGCCAGCGCGTAGAAGAGCCAGCCGGTGAATACGACGTAGGTCAGCAACTGATCGAAGGTGCCGGAAATTGCGAACACGATCGAGACCACGTTCATCGCAATGATGGACACCGCGGGTGTGCCAAAGCGCGGATGTACGTACGCCAGGCGGCTGAAGAAGACACGGTCACGCGCCATCGCGTAAAATACGCGTGGCGTTGTCAGCGTAATCGCATTTGCCGCGCTGAACATCGCAACCAGAATGGGGATGGTGATGAGTATGCCTGCGCCCGATCCAAAAACGGTGGTGACGGCATCCGCCGCGATGCGCGGACTGTTCATCGCGCGCTCGGCTCCGAGCGCAGCGACGTAGCCGCCGTTCGCAAGGCAGTACAACAGAATCAGGATACCGGTACCAATCGCGAATCCCCGCGGAAAGGTCTTCTGCGGCTCGACGATTTCGCCGGCGAGAAACGTGACGTACTGCCAGCCCTCATACGCCCACAGCACCCCGATCATTGCGGTCAACACGCCGGATAAAAGCGAGACGGACAGGGCAGGCATTGGCGCGGCGGTCGCTTCGGCGAACTGGCCGCCTGCGAAAAGCAGATACACGCTGAGGATAAACAGCGGCCCCGCTTTGAGTGCAGTCGTGACGTTTTGAACGTTCGCGCTGTCACGCGTGCCCTTCACATTGAGCGCGGTGACGAGCACGATCATCGCGACCGACACCAGCTTGGCGGCGATCGGGCCGAGCTCGACGAGCGGTCCCAAATACCCGGTGAACGCGACCGACAAGGTTGCAACCGCGCCACTGCTGATCACGAAGAACAGCGTCCAGCCATAGAGGAAGGCAACCATGCGCCCGAAGCCATCGCGCAGGAACACATACAGCCCGCCGGCTTCCGGCTGCATCGCCGTGAGCTCGCCGTATGTGAATGCGCCGAGGAGTGACAACACGCCGGCCAGCAACCATACCAACATCGACAGCAGAACGCTGCCGCCGGTCGCACGTAGCACTACCGCCGGAACAATAAAAATGCCGGAGCCGATCACGAGGCCTATCGTGAGCAGCATCACATCGCGGGCTCCCAGCACGCGCCGCAGCTCGGTCATAATGTTTGCACTCTGACGGTCAAGTCCTCGATGCGGTCGCGGTCGGCCTCGACGCCGAGACCCGTCTTATCGGATGGCACGGCCACGAACCCATCATGCGACATCGTCCATTCCGGTTTGACGACGTCGCGCTCCCAATATCGTGAGCTCGGCGAGAGATCGCCCGGCAGCGTGAAATTCGGCAAAGATGCGAGCGCAACGTTGTACGCTCTGCCAATGCCGCTCTCGAGCATGCCGCCGCACCACACCGGAATGCCGTTACGTTGGGCGACATCGTGAATCGCGATCGCCGCTGCAAAGCCGCCGACCCGTCCCGGCTTGATGTTGATGATCCTGCCGCTCGCGAGCGCGATCATGTCTTCGGCGCGCGCGGCCGACGTGATCGATTCATCGAGGCAAATTGGAGTGCGCAGCCGTTTCTGCAATTGCGCGTGCCGCACCAGATCATCGCGCTCGAGCGGCTGCTCGATCATCATGAGATCGAAATCGTCGAGCCGCGCGAGCAGCTCGGTGTCCGCAAGTGTATACGCGTTGTTCGCGTCTACCATGAGATGCGCATTCGGCAAGGCTGCGCGGACCGCAGCGACGTATGCGAGGTCCGCATGCGGTCCGATCTTCAGCTTGATCTTTCGGTAGCCGGCGCGTTGCGCGGCGGTCGCGCGCTCGACCAGCGCTGCCGGATCGGGTTGAATGCCGAGCGAGATGCCGACCGGCACGCGGCTTTGGGTGCCGCCCAGCAGCGTGGCGAGTGCCTGGCCTGCGAGTTCCGCGTACAGCGCCCACAGCCCCATCTCGACTGCGGCCTTTGCCATCTCATGGCCGCGAATGTCTTCATTAAGAACGGCAGAGACAGCGCCTGGATGACTGAACACGCGCTCAATGATCCTGGGTGCGATCCATGCCGTGATCGCATGCCAGGCCGTATCAATAGTTTCGGAACTATAGTAGGGCCACTCACCGGCTACGCATTCGGACCATGCTGTGACACCATCTGCATGCCGCAACTCGAGCAACAGGATGCGCCGTTCTGCGACCGCGCCCGAGGAGATGCGAAACGGTTCCTTCAGCGGAAGCCGTATCTCACGCAAAACAATGCGGTTAATAACGAGATGTGTGGCCACTGGTTTCAATGTACACAGCACTCCGCTATAATGGGAACCGTGAAGCACATTCGAGATGCAGTGCGCGTGTCGGCGCTGGGCATGATGGTATTCTCGTCCAGCGCCTGGGCGCAGGAACCGGAATCGGATGTCGAGCGCGACGCGCGGTTGGCGCGCCGAGGTGCCGGCATTCGCGTTGGTGTGTGGGCTGTCGAGAGGCCGGCCGGCGACACGACTTCGACGCGATCGCCGCTATTCGAGGGCTACTTTCAACGCGGCCTCGACCGGCACCTCGCACTCGAAAGCTCGGCCGCGGTCTGGCGTCGGACCACGACAGCGCGGCAGACGTTCGGCGGTGATGTTGAAACCAGGACATATGTGGTCCCGCTGTTTACTGCGTTGAAGCTGTATCCGTTCACGACGCCTGACAACGCGCTCGAGCATTTCGTGACGGCCGGTGTCGGCTTTGCACTCGGCATCGATGATGTTGGCGAAAACGCGATTGGTGGTGGCGGCACATCGATCGTCACCGGCTTCGGCTTCAAGGGTGGCGCGGGCATCGAGTATCATATCGGCAGCGCGTTGGGTCTTCAGGCGAGCGGGCGTTACCAGTGGATTCGCTACGGCGATGAGCTGGCGGGTGTCAGTACGTTTAAAGGAATTGGTTACGAAGGTGGCATAACCTATCGCTTCCAGTTCTAAAAGGTTACGGTGGAATCAGGCGCAGAATCCTGTCATCGTCAGGCGCCGGATCGCCGCCGGCCGTCGATTTCCGTGAACCGGATCACGCGATTCACGAGGTGCTCACGATCGAGAATTCCAGCTTCCAGCAACCCGCGCGCGAGCTTCATAGCAGAGTCTTCAGCACAGCAGCGAAAGAGGAATCGGTGGCCTTGAAAGGCCCGAGATGACGCCACCGCACTACGCCCTCGCGGTCCACGAGAAAAGAGGCGGGCACGCCGGGAATGGCGAACAGCATCGATACACTCTCGCCCGGGTCACGAAGAATCGTGTAGGTCATGCCGAAGTTTCTGGCGAAGTCTGCGACGTCGGCTTCGGCATCGCTTGCGTCCACACTGATACCGATCACACGCAGTCCCTGTCCGCTGTATTGCTCATGCAGCGCCTGAAGCTCGGGGATTTCCTTACGACACGGGATGCACCAGGTCGCCCAGACGTTGAGCAGCAGCGGGACGCCGCGCAGGCTGGCGAGCTGGATGGAATCGCCAGCCATCGTGGGGGCGCCGTATGCGGGCACTGTCTGCCCAACCTGCCCGGTCTGGGGTTTGGCGCCGCCGCCACCGCAC
>JBQTID010000278.1:0-19911 GCA_052389275.1 Gemmatimonadota bacterium
GGCGCGAGATTGATTGTCACCCTGCGCGGTGGCAGCTCGAAGCCGGAATTGTGCAATGCGGCAAGCACGCGTTCCCTCCCCTCGCGCACCGCGCCTTCCGGCAATCCAACCACGCTGATCGACGGCAGACCGCTGGCCAGATCGACCTCCACCTCGACCAGAATCGCATCGATACCAATGACGGCACTGCTGAGCACGGTCGCGAGCATGATCCACGTAAGCGGCTTCGTTCGGGCAGAAACATGGGAGCATGGGTCTTGCACGCCCGCGACTAGCCAACGGGAGGGCCTAATGAACAGGAAGCAGCTCGGTAAATACGTTTTCAGGCCGAGGAGACGCCCGAAGACACGATTCGTATCCGCATGGAAGGGCAGGACGTCGAACGCGAGCAGCGGGATGTGCAGGAAGCCATGAAGAGAGAGCTGGAGGAAAAAGGCATTCCCTCAACCACTACGAACTAGCCTTCATTGGCCGCGAGGCAACCCTTTTCGCCTTGCGAGCGTATAAACGGATGCCAAATTTGGCTGCGCTTTGGGCATGTCCCATGCAGCCTGGTCAATTCGTTTCACTGTTAAACGAGGCGCAAGTATGTCGCGGGTGACCAACTTCATGCAGATAGCTGCGCTGGCTTGCTCCGCCGCGTTCGCCGCCTGTAGCGACGATTACGCGAACGCACAAACCAGCGGCACTCAACAGCAGATTCGTGAAAAGCTCGGTGACGCTCCAGCCGTCATTGATACGACCACAGCATATCGCTTGTCGGCCGCTTTCCGCGGCGCGGCGGCGCGTGCGCTGCCAGCGGTCGTGCGCGTGAGCGTTACTACCGAGCCGCGCGTGGCCCAGAACGGACAGCGCGGTCTGCCGAGCCCACTCGAGCGGCTCTTTCCCGGCTTCCCCGGCTTTGATGACGATCCGCCGCGGCAGCGGCGTGGTGGGCGTGGCTCGGGCTCCGGCTTCGTGTTCGACCCGCGCGGCTTCGTGATGACGAACAATCACGTAATCGAAGGCGCGGACCGCGTGCTCGTCACGATGGTCGATGGACGCGAATACAATGCAGCGGTGGTCGGCGGTGATCCGAATACCGACGTCGCCGTAATCAAGATCGACCCGGCCGGCGGCGAGCGACTTCAGGCCGTCGAATTCGGCAGCTCCGATGAGCTGCACGTTGGCGACTGGGTGATCGCGCTCGGCAATCCGCTGGGTCTGCAGTTCAGCGTGACGGCCGGCATAGTGAGCGCCAAGGGCCGCAACCTCGGTATTCTCGATCAGACCAATCAGGGCACCGGTCTCGAGGCGTTCATTCAGACCGATGCGGTCATCAATCCGGGCAATTCCGGCGGGCCTATGATCGACCTGACCGGAGATGTGGTCGGCATTAACAGCGCAATCGAATCACCCACCGGTTTCTGGGCGGGCAACGGCTTCGCGATTCCTATCGATCTCGCACGCAAAGTCGCGACCGACATCATCGAGTTCGGTCACGTGCGGCGGCCGCGCCTCGGTGTTGAAGTGGGGCAGGTGACAGCGGCTGATGCGGCAGTCTACAAGCTGCCGAGCGTAGCCGGTGCCGAGATTACGGCAGTGCAGCCGGGTGAAGCAGCGGCGAGCGCCGGGATTCAGATGGGCGACGTTGTCGTGTCGTTGAATAACGATCCGATTCGCTCGCAGACCGAGTTCATGGAAGAGCTTGCGCGCCGGCGCCCAGGCGAGCGAGTGCGCCTCGGCCTCATTCGGTATGGTCAGCGGCTGGAGAAGGATGTCACGCTCGGCGAGTTCGAGTCGGCACCAGCCCGCCGCACTCAGCCGGCGGAGCGTCCGCGCACCGAGAGACTGCTTGGCTTCAGCGTACAACAGCTCACGCCGCAAATTGCGCGTCAGCTCGAATCCGCCATCAGCTCGGGCGTGGTCGTGGATGACGTGGATCAGCTCTCTTCCGCGTTCGGCAACATCTTTGCCGGCGACATCATCCGGCGCGTCAACAATCGAGAGATCGATTCGCTGAGCGATCTCGAACGGATTGCGGATTCGCTCAAGCCGGGCGACACGGTCACCATTGTCGTACGCCGCCGCAACCGCAATTACGATACGATCGTGAACTACCGCATCCGATAACGATCAAGCCTGGCGCAGGGTCACGCGGATCGTGGTGCCTGCGCCAAGCTCGCTTTCGGCGGTTACACTGCCGTCCCAGCTCTCCACCAATCTTCTCACGATGGCCAGGCCGAGGCCGGTGCCCGCACTGCGTGTCGAGAAATGCGGCTCGAACACGCGTGGCAGGAAATCGGTCGGTATGCCTGGTCCATTGTCGGTGACTGCGATCTCGATGCGTGCGTCATCGGTCGTGCGCGCGGAAACCTGGATTCGGCCGCCGGCACCATCGAGCGCGGCGCGCGCATTCTCCAGCAGATTGAGCAGCACTTCCTTGAGCTCACCGCTACGGCCCAGCGCATTCGCGACGTCAGGCTCGATCTCATCTCTGTATTCGACGTCGGGATCGCCCGCCCGGTACAACGTGAGCGCCTCGTGAATCACCTGCCGAACATTGACCGGTTCCAGCGGACCGATACTCGCTTGCGGCGCGCCGTAGCGTGAGAATGCGCGCGCGATCTCGCTCAAGCGATCGATCTCGAGCAGGATTTGCTCGACGTTCTCATCCAGCACCTCGCCGAAATTCGGCTTGCGATCGGCGTGCGCACGTGTCAAGTGCTGCACCGCCAGCTTGATCGGCGTCAGCGGATTCTTGATTTCGTGCGCGACCTGGCGCGCCATCTCACCCCATGCCAGCACGCGCGCGGTGCGGATCTCCTGCGTCCGTGCGCGCCTGAGTCTGCGCACCATGCGATTGAACGTCTCGAACAGCTGTCCGAACTCATCACCGGTATGCTCCGGCATACGCACGCGCAGATTGCCCGCGCCGACCAGCGCGGCCGCGCGTTGCAGCATGCCGATCGGCCCGGTCAGTGCGCGTCCAACCACGACCGACAACAGCAGCGACAACAGGCCGCCCATGAGCGCCGCGAACAAGATGAGGTGCGCGAGCTCGCGCTGGCGCACGGCGGTCTCGCCCGACTCGAGCGACATGGGCACCGCGAGCGTGCCAGCCGGCATGAGTGAGCGATACGCGGTCAGCACCTGCTGCCCGGCGATTGGCCGCGTAGCCACCGCGGCATCCTCATTCTGGCGCGTCAGTGCGAGGAATATTTCTGATGGCATCCAGGCACCATACACGCCGAGATCAAGCGCTTCCGGAGACGATGCGCCCGTCAATTCACCCGCGAAGTAATACAGCACATCCGAACCCGCGTGCGCCGCCAATTCCCGGAGATCGCCCGCGGTCTCCTGGAATTCGACGACTGCCTGACGGACCGCATGCTCTGCCACGATGCGCGTGGCACGCGTGACCTCGCGTGCGAGCGCACCGAATGCGACCCAGCCGAAGACAGCGGTAGGAATCAGAAAGAAGAAGAACAGCGTCGCCGTGACCCGCGCTCGAAAGCTGCCGCGCCAGCCGCGCCATGCCGCGCGCAGTTGCAGATGCTCGCCGCGGGCCGCGCGTCCGAGCAGCCAAAGGAAGGTAAACAGCAGCAGATTGAGCGCGAGCATCAGCACGCCACGCGCAACGCGAACACCGATGCCGGGCACGCGCACCTCCACGTGGGCATGGTACTCGCCGTCCGCGAACATGACCGGCTTTTCATAGCGCCAGCCGTCTTCTGCCGGCTGCCACATCTGCGGCATGCTCACGCCAGGACGTGGCCGCACCAGTTCTACCTGCACGTCTTCGTCAGTGTCGGTTGCCAGGAATGGAATGTCGCGATGTTCGAGCGATCTGCGCGGCGGCACTTCCACCGTAAGCAGGTGATCGGGGCCGAGCGCCAGAATGAGAGCTTCGTTGACGTTCGGGATGCCCTGCACGCGCATCAGCTCGACACTGTCACGGTTCTCGCGCGCACGCGCGAATGCCGCTTCCAGGTATGGCGGCAGCGTCTGCGAGCGCCCGGACACGTTGTCGACAATGTTGCCGAGCGGCAGCGGCACTTCCGGCAACCCCTCATTCGACCAGATCGTCAGCCGCGCGGGATAGCTCTCGCGCGCGAGGCCGCTGGCCGCCCAGCTGCGATACAACAGGAGGTATCCGGTCTCACCGCTCTGCGCACGCACTCGCGCCTCGCGCGCGAACTGCATAAGCAGATAATCGAGAAATGGATCAGGGTTCGCGCCGAGCGTGCTGACCTGACGCTCTGCACCTGCGAGGCGCTCATCTACGTGCGCGATCCACAAATACGGCAGCACGGCGGTGGTCGCGAGCCAGCCCGCGGTCAGCCAGCGGATCAATCTCAGGCCGGCACCGCGATAGCCGGCGAGCGCGAATGCCGCCAGCAGAAACGGCAGCACCCATGCCGCCGCCAGCCATGGTGAAACCGATTGTTTGGTTTGACTGAGCAGCAGTATGAGCAGGCTGAGCGCACCGCTGGTTGCGAGCGAGCCGACCAGCATTAGGACCCATGGTGTGCGCAGCTTCGAGCCTTCCAGCTGCGCGAACCAGTGCCAGCGCGGCAATGCCAGCTCGGTCACGACACCGAGCAGAAGTACCGCCGCGATCTGCAAGCCGAACCACAATGCCGGACCGCCGAGCAGAAGCTGCGTGCCCGATGCGCGCACCGCATCGCTCGCGGCGCTCGCGCCTGGTCCGACCAGCAAGCGGATCGCGCCTGGATACGCGAATATCACTGCCATACCACCGAGCACGACCAGCACCGTAGGCCAGCGCGGAATGCGCACTTTGTCATGAACGCTCGCGGCGAGTGCGCCGAGCGCGAGCAAAATGCTTAGCAGCGTGCCGAGCGAAATCTCCGCGGGCAGTGGCAGCAGGAACAAGGCGGGCGAGAACAGCTCCTCGAGCCCGAACGCGCGCAGCGGCGCGACTGCCAGTGCGCCCGCCGCACCGAGCAACGGCACCGTGGTTCCGAAGCGCAGATTGGGGCGGCGCAGCCATGCAACGGTGAGCAATACCAGCGCGATTGCGGCGAGCACGCAAATCGCTCGCTGCTCGAGCGCGATTGCCTCATCGCGATAGTCGGATTGCGTGATCGGCGCCAATCGCGCATGCGCGATGGTATCGCCATTCACGACCAGTGGCCACGCGTCCGGCGGGCCTTTGCCCGACCGAAACACGGCGCCGAGATGCGATGTCACATGCGCAATGCTGCGATCACTGACATCGTGCGCGTGCTCGTGAATCGCGGTAGCGAGCAGCACCATGCTCACCACGTGCGATCGGGTACCTTCAACTCGCGTCGGAATGTAGAGGTAGCTATAGAGTGGCTGCTCGACGAAAGTCGGTCCGCTGGTCCCGAGCCGAACGTTCTGCGCCAGCTTAGCGCGGTGTTCTCCCGCCCAGGCCACCAAATCGCCCGCCTCGCCGAACAGCGCAATCGCGTCTACCTTGGAACCCCCGCGCAGCGCCGCAAAGCCGCCGAAGATCTGCATGGTGTCGTGCGTCGCGCTGATGGTTGCGGCACGTGCCGCGGTCTGGGTGGCGTCATCGACTACGCTGCCAATGCGCCGGCTCAGCATGGCCTGCATGTTGACGTGACGGTCAGCGAGCAGCTGCGGCCAGTCTTCGCCGATCCGCGCGATGCGCCATGCCGCGTAGCTTTGGACAATGAGCGAGAGGCCGAGTACGAGCACCGCGGCGATCAGCGGCACGGAGACCAGACGTGAAAGGCGCGCGCGCACCAGCAACGCGCAGGTGCCGGCCCAGGTCGCAAGACCGGCGACCAGATAAGGTGTCTCGACGTGGCGGCTCCAGAGCAGGCCGAGGACCAGCGTCGCGTAAACGGCTACCCACGCCGCAATCGCGGTTACGCGAGTCGGCTTTGCCACGAACTGAAAAACTCGAGAATTTGAAAAGTCATCATGAATGTCGGTTTAGACGAGCTTAGCTGGGTCGACGTCGCCGCGCACATTGCGCGAGATCCGCGCCTGATTGTGCCGGTCGGCGCGCTCGAGCAGCACGGTCCGCATCTGCCGCTCGGCTCCAACGTGCTCATTGCCCGCAAATTGGCGGTCGATCTCTCGCTGGAGTTCGACATCCTGCGCGCGCCGACACTATACTACGGCGTAAACGTGAAAGGCGCGCAACAATACGCCGGCACCGCAACACTCCGTCAAAAAACGCTGCACCGTTCGCTCAACGAGCTGCTCGCCTCGTGGGAGATTCACGGCGTCACCGAATTCATCGCCATCACCGCACATCGCCACGAGCCGCATCTCGACGCGCTGGCCACGCTCATCACCCGCCGCGCCCGGCTGCGCGTGGTATCGGCCTGGGATGTCGACATCACCGACCTGATCGAGACGCAGCCCGGTCCACTGCACGGTGACGAGGCCGAAACCTCGATCATGCTCTACTTGTATCCGGAAGTCGTAAAGATGGATCGCGCAAAGGACTTCGAGCTCAGCGAGCAGCAGTACAAGCGCTATCTCAAGGGCCGCCTGGTCGTGCCCCCCACCGGAGGGGGCGGCGTGGTCGGCCACCCCACCGCGGCGAGCGCGGCCAAGGGCGAATCGATCTACAAGCGCATGCTGCACGTCATCGGCGACGCGGTCTTCGTCGCGCCCAGGGACGCCGAGAGCGACACGATCTAGGGAACATGGGAGCATGGGAACATGGGAGCATGGGAGCATGACGGGGAGGGCAGCGGATGCAACCGTTCTGCTCGAATGACAGGTTTACAGCATACATGCTGTAAATCCCCAATAGTCCCCAGCGCCACACCGCTGCCCTCCCATCACCCATGATCCCATGATCTCATGCTCCGAACTACCCCCGTTCTGGGGTGTATTGAGCCTACAGTACAATCTCGCTTGAAAGAGGGCTAAATTGTTCAGGACAACGATCGCTCTTGTTGTTATCTCAGCCGCACTGCCTCTCGGCGCACAAGCGCAGACGACCACCCTGGATGAGGGCGCTTTCCGGATCACGATCGGCGGAAAGGAAGTCGGCACCGAGACCTTCTCGATCCGGCAGAATGGATCGGGCGAGGGGGCTGTTATAATTGCGGTTGGCCGCGTTGTGCTGGGTGCGGAGAGCGGGCCGCAGGAGCTCAGCTCGGAGCTTCAGGTTGGTGGCCGCACCCTTCGTCCGGCCGCCTATGAAGTTCGTGTACAAGGCGACGCCGCCGAGCGAATCACCGGCCGCGTCGTCGGCAGCCGATTCAGCGCGCAGATCGTCTCGCCCGCCGGCGAGTCAATGCGCGAATACCTCGCGGGCGACGGCGCCGTCCTGACGGATGACGGAGTGGCGCATCACTACTATTTCCTGGCGCGTCGGATCGATAGCGGTACCGCGCGTATTCCGGTGATCATTCCGCGCCAGAGCCGGCAAGTGACTGCGGAGGTGACGGTCACGGGCAGCGAGCGGATCACGGTGGGCAACGAGGCGCTGGAGGCCAGGCGAATTTCGATCAAGCCGGCGGGTGGCGCGGAGCGCATTGTATGGGTCGACCAGCAGGGCCGTGTCTTACGCGTGGAAATTCCGAGCGTCAATTTTGTAGCACAACGCGTGGACGCTCCCTAACATTGAAAACCGTTTAGCTGTCTTATCGTAGAGTTATCCACCACCATTCCGAACTGTTAGGAGATATCGCGGTGTTAGCGAATAGCCGGCTTGCGTGCATGTTGCTGATTATTGTCACGACGTTCGCAACTGGAGTGCATGCGCAGCAGCAGGCAGTGGCCACGCTGACTTTGGCTGAAGCGATTACGCTCGCACGGCGCAACAATCCGGATTTTCTTGCGCAGAAGAACGATCTGGCAGTCGCGGAATGGGGTGTGCGCGAAGCGTATGGCGGTCTGTTGCCGGGCGCATCCGCAAGCACGTCCTTCCAGTACCAGGCAGCCGGCACACCGCGTCTCGGTTTTATCAGCGGCTCCGATCTCGGTGTCACCGGAACGCCCGCGTACTACCTCTCCAACTACTACGTCGGCATCAACTATGGTCTGAGCGGCGCTTCGCTGCTCGCGCCGGGACGCGCCAAGGCCACGCGCCACGCGACTGACGCTTACATCGCGGCCGCCGATTTCCAGCTCGCCGCGGCAGTCACGCGTCAGTATTTGGCAGTGCGGCGCGCGCAGGACGGCGTCGCACTGGCGAAGCAGGAGCTCGAGCGCGCGGAAGACAACCGCAAGCTGGCGGACGCGCGCCTGAAGGTCGGCGCGGCGACGCCCATCGAGCTGAAACAGGCAGAAGTCGAAAAGGGTCGCGCCGAAGTCACCCTGCTCCAGAGTGAAAACCTGGTCAGAACCGAGCGGCTGCGTCTGATGCAGGGTCTCGGCATCGACATGAATACGGCTGTCGAGCTGACGACCGACTTCACGATCGGCGAGATTCCGTGGTCGCAGGAAGAGCTGATCAATATCGCAATGCAGCAGCATCCCAATCTGCTCGCCGCACGCGCGAACGAGCAGGCCGGTAATGCTTCGGTAAAAATGGCGAAGAGCGCGTATCTGCCGTCGCTCAGCTTCAATGCCGGTCTGTCCGGCTACACGCGACAGGCGGGCAGCTCTGCCTATCTGCTCGAGCAGGCGCAAGCAGGCGCATTGGGCGCGCGCCAGCAGTGTGAATTCTTCAATGCGGTTGCAGCCGGCTCGGCGCAGCCAATTCCAGGTTATCCGCAAAGCTGTCCGGCCGGCACGCTCACGGCCGCGCAGGAGCGAGCGATTATTTCCGGCAACAACGTGTTCCCATTCAGCTACACTGGCGAGCCACTGAGCGCATCGCTCCAGATCTCGCTGCCGATCTTTCAGGGCTTCACGCGCGAGCTGCAGCTCGAACAAGCCAGGGCCGGCGCCGCGGATGCGCGTTACCGCCTGCGCGCTGAAGAGCTGCGTCTGCGCGCCGATGTCGCTACCGCCTACCTGAATGCTACGACCGCGCGGCAGAGTGTCGGTCTGGAGCAGCGCAACACTGATCTGGCCGCGGATCAGCTGAAGCTTGCGCGCGAGCGTTATCGCCTGGGCGCCGCATCGTTTCTGGAGCTACAGGATGCCGCTACGATCAAGGCACGCGCGGATCGCGCATATCTGATGGCAGTGTACTCGTTTCACGAGAGCATGGCCGCGCTGGAGAGCGCGGTCGGCCGCTCACTCAAATGAGAAGCAGAAGATGAAGAAACGTACCAAGGCGATCGTTGGTATCGCCGCCCTCGGTGTGGTCGTGCTGATCGGCGGTGGCGCGGCGGTCAAAGCCAGGAGCGGCAATGGCGTGGCAGTGCGCCTCGAGCCGGTCAAGCAGCGCGACCTGGTCGCGATCGTGAGCGCGAGCGGCTGGATTCGCCCGCACCGGAAAGTCGATGTGCAGGCCGATGTCATGGGGCGCATCGTCGAATTGAATGTGCGCGAAGGCGACCCTGTCACCAAAGGCCAGGTGCTGTTGCGTATCGATCCGACGCAGTACCAGGCAACGGTTGCGCGCAGGCGCGCGATGGTGAGCGAGGCGCTCGCGCGGCAGGCTCAGGCGAAGGCTAGTCTGATCCAGGCGGATCGTGGCTACCAGCGTGCCCGCGCGCTCGCCAGTCAGGGCGAGAGTCTGATCAGCAAGCAGGCGCTCGAAGACGCCGAGACGCAGTTCGAGGTGCAGAAGGAATTGTACAAGGCCGCGGAGTACGGCGTGCAGCAAGCGCGGGCGGCCGTCAACGAAGAAGAAGACCGTCTGAACAAGACGGTGATTCGCGCTCCGATGAGCGGCGTCGTGACCCGTCTCGAAGTCGAGGAAGGCGAGAGCGCCATCATCGGCACGATGAACAATCCGGGCAGCTTGCTGCTCACGGTTGCCGATCTCAGTACAATGGAAGCAGTGATCCGCGTAGACGAAACCGATGTGCCGGAGCTCAAGCTGAGCGACAGTGCGAGTGTCGAGATCGATGCGTTTCCGAATCAAAAGTTCACGGGCCGTGTCACCGAGATCAGCCACAGCTCGACGCGTAACCCTGCACAGATGCAGCAGCAGGGCGGCGCGAGCACGCAGTCAGTCGACTTCGAGATCGTCATCCAGCTCGACAATCCGCCGGCCTCGCTGCGCTCGGATCTGTCGGCTACGGCTGAAGTCGTGACCGCGACCCGCCGCAACGTATTGTCGATACCGATCATTGCGCTTACCGTCCGCGAGCGCGGCAACGTCAAGGCGCTGCCGACCGAGGACAAGAAGGCAAAGGCTGCCGCGGTCGAAGCCGAACGTGACAAGAGCGAAGATCAGGAAGGCGTGTTCATCCTCAAGGATGGCAAAGCGCATTTCGTTCAGGTGAAGACGGGCATCACGGGTCGCGAGCACTTCGAGATCGTGGCAGGACTGACCGCCAGGGACACGGTAGTCGCTGGTCCCTACGAAGCGATCCGTTCGCTGGCAGAAGGCAAAGCGCTGCGCAGCATGAATACCGCAGCGAACGACAAGGACAAGAAGACGGAAGCAAAGGCAAAATAATGAGTCAGCCGATCATTCGCACGCATGCACTGACCAAGAACTACGAACTGGGGGCAGAAACCGTGCACGCGTTGCGCGGCGTCGACCTGGTCGTGCAGCGCAATGAATACATCGCAATCATGGGGCCGTCGGGCTCGGGCCAGTCGACGTTCATGAACCTGATCGGCTGTCTCGACACGCCGACCTCGGGCGAGTACTGGCTGAATGACCAGGCGGTTGCGCAGCTGACCGACGACGAGCTGGCCCGCATCCGCAATCGCGAGATCGGCTTCGTCTTCCAGACCTTCAATCTGCTGCCACGCGCGAGCGCTCTGCACAATGTCGAGCTGCCGCTCATTTACGGAGGCGTCCCGGCGAAGGAGCGCAAGCCGCGCGCGGAAGCGATGCTGCACAAGGTCGGTCTGGGCGACCGCATGCACCATCGGCCGGCCGAGCTGTCCGGCGGCCAGCGCCAGCGTGTCGCGATCGCGCGCGCGCTGATCAACAGTCCATCAATTCTGCTGGCGGACGAGCCGACCGGTAACCTGGACAGCCAAACCGGCGCCGAGATCATGGCGCTGTTCGATGAGCTGCACGGCACCGGTCAGACCATCGTGCTGGTCACGCACGAGCACGACATTGCCGAACACGCGCACCGCACAGTGACGCTTCGTGACGGTGTGATCTCGAGCGACGTCCTGCGAGAGCCTGCCATCGCATCAGCCTGATGTATATTCGGGAAGGTACCATACTCGCGCTGCAACAGATTCGCGCGCAGAAGCTGAAGAGCTTCTTCGCCGTGCTGGGCGTGATCATTGGTACCATGTTCCTGATTACGGTGGTCAGCGTCGTCGAAGGCCTCAACAAGTACATGGAAGAGGACTTCGCCCGTCAGGTCTGGGGGCTGAACACGCTGATGGTACGGCGCATCCCCGAGATCACCTTCGAATCCGATCCGGAAGTCTGGCGCGAGTGGATGCGCCGGCCACGCATCACTTTCGACGATGCTGACGCGATTCGGCGGCGCCTTGCCATACCCGCGCTGGTAGCCGAGCAAAGCGACGGCGGCGGCACGATCGTCGGCGAAACCGGCGTCGAAGTGACTAATGTCTGGATCAAGGGCGTTTCGGAGGATTTCTTCCGCATCCACGATTACGACGTCGAGCATGGGCGCGTGTTCACGGGCCCGGAAGCCCGCGTCGGCATGCCGGTGATCATTCTCGGAGCCGAAGCCGCGCAGAAACTGTTCGGCGTGCTGGAGCCGATTAACCGCACTGTGCGCATTCAGGGCGTTCCGTTCCGCGTCATCGGTCTTCTCAAGAAGCAGGGTACGCTGTTCGGCATGTCGCTCGACAATCAGGCGATTGCGCCGTCGCGCTCCGCGATTGCGCGCTTCGTCGCGCCGCACGGCAAGGTCGACCAGGTGGAAGTCAAACCTTTCGACGTTGCTGATTTCGAGGCCGCGCGCATGGAAGTCGAGGCGATCATGCGCGAGCGGCGCAGATTGCACCCCGCTGACGAGAACAACTTCGCGATCGACACCGCGGACGATTCGCTCAGCTTCTGGACCAGGATCCGCAACATTCTACTGGTCGCGTTCCCGGGGCTGGTCTCGATCGCTTTGGTCGTGGGCGGCATTGTCATCATGAATATCATGCTGGTCAGCGTGATGGAGCGCACGCGCGAGATCGGCATTCGCAAAGCGCTCGGCGCGAAGCGCAAAGACATCATGGTGCAGGTATTGGTGGAATCGGCAACGCTGTCGGGTGTCGGCGCGCTGATCGGTATTGGCATTGGTGTCGTGCTGGCGCAAGTCGTCGAAAGAATCTCGCCGCTGCCGGCCGCGATTTCACCGCTGTGGCTGGCGATTGCCGTGCTGATGGGCGTGTCCGTCGGCATCGGTGCCGGCGCGTACCCCGCCAACCGTGCGGCGAAGTTCGATCCCGTAGTCGCGCTGCGCTATGAGTAGGCTCCGCTTCGAAGCGTTCGCCGAGGGCGCGAGTCTCGCCGTCGATCAGCTGCGTGCCAACAAGTTCCGCTCGACGCTGACCATCCTCGGCATCGTCGTAGGAGTTGCGACCGTGATGGCGATGAGCTCGATCGTGGCCGGCATTCGTGGCGGCATCATGACCGAGCTGGAAGCGGCCGGTCCAAAGAACTTTTTCTTTGGCCGCTTCGACTGGAACGATGTGCGCATCAGCGATGACGGCCCGCCCTGGGGCAATAATCCGAAAGTCACCATCGAAGAAGTCAAAGCGCTCGAGCGGCTGCCGGCGGTGAAGAAGGCGATTCCCGGTGTTGATGGCAACGGCGTCATTGAGTTCGGCAAGGAACGCATCACCAATGTCGGGTTTCCGGGACGCGGCGCCGAGTGGAACGCGTATACCACGGGCAACATCGTCGCCGGCCACAACTTTCTTCAGAGCGACGTCGAGAGTGGCAATCCAGTGATCGTCATTACTACCGACCTCGCGGAAAAACTGTTCGGGCCGCTCGATCCCATCGGACGCACCGTACGCCTGACCAACATCGCGGTGTGGGACGCGCCACCGGATGTGCCGTTCCGGGTAGTAGGCGTGTTCAAGCAGTCCAACAACATCTTCGCCAGCATCGTCAAGCACTGGGGTGTGCTTCCCTACACCGCCGGCATGAAGCATCTGAATTACTCTGATGAAAACATTGGCGGCCTGATCGTAACCGAGCCGGGCGCGACGCAGCAGGACGCAATGGATCAGGTACGCGCACAGATCCGCGCAACGCGTGGCATGAAGCCCGGCGACGCGGACAATTTCGCGCTGGTCCGCCAGGAAGAGATGCTGCGCACGTTCAATCGGATCACCGGCGTCTTTTTCATGGTGATGATTGCGCTGTCGTCGGTCGCGCTGATGGTCGGCGGCGTCGGTGTGATCGCGATCATGATGATCTCGGTGACGGAACGCACGCGTGAGATCGGCATTCGCAAGGCGCTGGGCGCGACGCAGCGCGAAATCCTGTTCCAGTTTCTGTTCGAGTCCGTTACGGTAACCCTCATTGGCGGCGCGATCGGCATGATGCTCGGCGCGACCTTCGCGCTGCTGATCGGCATGTTGACACCGCTACAGGCGAGCATTCCGCTCGGCGGCGTGCTCGCCGCTCTCGCCATGGCAACGGTCGCGGGTGTGCTGTTTGGATTGTGGCCCGCGTGGCGCGCTGCACGGATGGATCCTGTGGTTGCATTACGATATGAGTAACTGACGCGGGCGCGGTCGTGGTCGCGGTCGCGGTCGCGGGATTTTGCGGATTGCGGGTCGGGGTCGCGGGTCCCGCAGCCCGCGGCCCGCTGCCCGCAAGTTTCCCGCGCCCCTCGACCGCGGCCGCGCCCGCAGTAATATTCCGCACACGTTATGGCAATCGATCTGCTAGCAATCATGGCTCATCCCGACGACGCGGAGCTGCTCTGCGGCGGCACGCTGGCGAAAGCCGTCGACCAGGGGCATTCGGTCGGGATTCTCGACCTCACCGCGGGCGAAAGCGGCTCGTTCGGCGATCGCAGTACGCGCGCAGCCGAGGCGGACGCGGCAACCCGCATTCTCGGTGTGAGTGTGCGCAGAACCGCGGCGCTGCCGGACGCGGCGCTCGAACCGACTATCACCGCTCGTAACGCGGTGGCCAGGATCATCCGTGAGCTGAAGCCTCGCACTGTCATTCTGCATTGGCCGGACGCGCGCCACCCTGATCATCGCGCGGCAGGCGTGATGGGTCGCGATGCATGCTTCGTTGCCGGCATCGGCGGCCATCATCGACCGGCCAAGGTACTCTACGCGCTCACTTACCAGGAAACCGATGTAAAGCCGACCTTCGTCGTCGACATCACGAAGCAAATGTCTCGCAAGCTGGATGCGATCATGACATTTTCATCGCAGTTCGCCGATAAGGTTGCGATGGGCGATGTGATGGGTAGTGAGACGCGGCCGCTGCGCGAACATATTCTCGCGCACCACGCGCATTACGGTTCGCTGATCAGGAAGGACTACGGCGAGCCGTTCTGGACCAGGGAGACAATGTTGATCGACGATGTGGTGGGAATGGAAGTACGCAGCTTGTAGCTAATCCGAATTGCAGTTTACTTCGATCACCAGTCTGCGCCAGCTGGGCACATCTTCCCCCTCGATCTTTACGGCTTTCGCGGTCGCGTGGCCGCCTTTCAGCATCCACGGTGCAAGCCATGCCTCGATTTCGGGTGGCAGATGGCCGAGCAAGTCACCACCGGGAAGATGGACCCAGATACCCGGCGGATTATCGATCGGTGGGCCGGGAATCAGCAGCACCTCGTCGCCAACGTGAATGCGGTCGAGATGTTTGGAGCGCTCGCAGAAGACGGTGCCATGCACGGTCGAGCGAAAGCATTCGGGGCTGTGCGCCGGGAGAGGTGGGGCGTGTTTTCGCGCCATGATTCCAAGCTAAATTCGCACTGGAATGCGCAAAAGGGGTAAATTTTGCGATGGGAGCGATGGGAGCGATGAGAGCGATGGGAGCGATGGAGCCGATCTACCTCGATCATGCGGCTACGACGCCGGTACGCCGTGAAGTGCTCGAAGCGATGCTGCCCTTTTACGGCGAACGCTTCGGCAATCCGTCCAGCGCGCATGGCTTCGGCCGTGCGGCGCGCGCCGGGCTGGAAGCCGCGCGCGACCGAATCGCGGCGGCGCTCGGCGCCAAGCGTTCCGAGATCTTCTTCACCAGCGGCGGCACCGAGAGCGACAATCTGGCGGTGCTGGGACGTGTACATAGCGGTTTGCGCCAGGATGGCCCCGCGTCGGTCGCCTGTTCGGCGGTCGAGCACAAGGCCGTGCTTTCGGCAGCGAGGCACGCGGCAACCGAGGGCACGCTAGTCATCCTTATTGGTGTGGACGGCGAGGCCCGGCTCGATCTCGCGGCGCTCGATGAAGCGCTTAGGCAGCGTCCTGCCGTCGTCTCGGTCATGTGGGTCAACAACGAGGTCGGCACGATCCAGCCGGTTGCCGAAATCGCGCAACGGTGTGCGGCTGCCGATGTGATATTTCACACCGACGCAGTGCAGGCCTTCGGGCGACTAGATGTGCACGCGCAGGACGGCATCTCGCTGCTCTCGATCAGCGGCCACAAGCTCGGCGCGCCGAAAGGCATTGGCGCATTGTTCGTGCGTGAAGGTGTTGCGCTGGTTGCCGGCCAGCACGGCGGCAGCCAGGAGCGCGGGCTGCGTCCCGGCACGGAAAACATCGCCGCCGCGGTCGGCCTGGCAACCGCGGTCGAGCTCGCCGCGCAGGAGCGCGCTGCCGAAGTCGCACGCCTCGCTGCGCTGCGCGACAAACTCCAGAAGGCATTGACCGATGCGGTGCCGGATCTGGTGGTGAATGGTGGCTGCGCCGCGCGCGTGCCGCACATTCTGAATGTGTCGGTGCCTGATGCCGATCAGGATGCGTTGCTCGTCAGTCTCGATCTCGAAGGCGTCGCCGTGAGCACCGCTTCCGCATGCCAGAGCGGCGCCGCGGAACCGTCACATGTTCTGGTGGCGATGGGCAAGAGCATGGAAAACGCGGCCGTCATGCGGGTATCACTGGGGCGCACAACCACAGATGCTGAGATCGATCGGGCGGGAGCTGTTATCCCCGAGATTATTCGCAGGGTGACCACATAACGAACGTAAACGTCAGTTGAAAAGCATGAAGACAGTCGTAGTCGCAATGTCCGGAGGCGTTGATTCCTCACTCGCGGCGGCCCTGCTCGTGGAGCAAGGTTACCGGGTCGTGGGAGTCACGATGAAGACGTTCTGTTATTCAGAAAACGTCGGTCCTACCCGAACGTGCTGCGGCCTCGACGGCATTATGGACGCGAAGAACGTCGCGGATCGGCTCGGCATCCCTCACTACGTCTTCGACATGGAGGAAGCGTTCACGGCTTCCGTGATCGACGATTTCGTGCACGAGTATATCGAGGGACGCACGCCCAATCCGTGCGTGCGCTGCAATTCGAACACGAAGATTCCGGATCTGCTGCGTCGCGCGCGCGCGTTCGGCGCGGACACCATTGCGACCGGGCATTATGCGCGCAGTCTGCGCGCATCGGAGACGGACCCGGTTCGGCTGGCGCGTGGGCTGGATCTGAACAAGGATCAGTCCTACTTCCTGTGGGGGGTGCCGCCTGCCGTCCTGCCTCACCTCGTGTTCCCGGTTGGTGAGCTGACCAAGCCGCAGGTGCGTAATGCCGCCCGCAAGCTCGGCCTCGTCACCGCCGATAAGCCGGAATCGCAGGAGATCTGCTTCGTGCCGAGCGGTGACTATGCGCAGTTTCTGGCAAAGCGCGTTGGCAGCGAGCACGCTGCACTCACGCCCGGCCCGCTGGTTACTTCGACCGGTGATGTGATCGGCGAGCATGGTGGCTATGCGCGCTACACGGTCGGACAGCGCAAGGGACTTGGTGGCGGTCGGGGCCGCGCGCTCTATGTGCTCGGCGTGAACGCCGCTGCCAACGAAGTCGTGGTGGGCGAAGCGAGCGAGCTGTTGAAGCGCGATGTCGCCATCGGTGACTTGAACTGGCTGGACACGACGCCCACGACAGGCGAGGAAGTGATGGTGCAGGTGCGGCACCGCGCGCGCGCGGTGAAGGGCACGGTGCGCACTATCAGCAACGAGCTGATTACGCTCGAGCTCGCGGAGCCGCAGCGCGCGGTCACGCCCGGGCAGTCGGGCGTGCTTTATCGGAGTAATGTTCTAATCGGTGGCGGGCGGATTCGCTGAGAAAATCGGATTAGAACTACGGATTAGAACTACGGTTTAGAACTACGGTTTAGAACTACGGATTAGAACTACGGTTTAGAACTGCGGTTTAGAACTGCGGCCGGTGTTCTAATCCGGTGTTCTAATCCGGTGTTCTAATCCGGTGTTCTAATCCGGTGTTCTAATCGATTTCCCGAGACCGCCTGAACAACTCTAGCAAACCCTTCTCTGACGCATCCACAACTACCCGCTCTGCATCAGCCTCATCCCCCTCACAACCAACTTCGCGCGGCCGCCGCAATCGGTCCGACAAGCAATTGAACACGATATTCGGATTCTCCGTCTCGCCGTTGCTGCCCGCAGACGGATACGCTTCCCAAACTAGCAGATTATCGTCTGTAAACGTCCTACCCATGCTCCCATGCTCCCATGCTCCCATGCTCCCCTGCTCCCACGCTCCCCGGCGCTAGTGCCGCAATCCTGCTTTGGCGGCAAACTCCTCCAACGCCCGCTTCTGCTCCTCGTCCAGCTGCTCCGGCACCTCGACCTTCACCTGCACGTAGTGGTCCCCGCGCCGGCCATTCTTTTCGATGCCCTGTCCCGGAATGCGGAATTTGGTGCCGGACTGCGTGCCCGGCGGGATTTTGAGCGCGACCTTCCTTTCGTCCAGCGTGCGTACGCGGACCTTCGAGCCGAGCGTTGCCTGCGCAACGTTGATGGGAATAATGCTGATCACGTCCAGTCCGTCCCTCGTGAAGAACCGGTCCGGCTGCACTCTGAAATTGACAATCAGATCACCCGCACCGCCCGCGCTACGCTCGCCCTGCCCCGGAACGCGGAGCTTTGAGCCGGTGTCGACACCGGCGGGCACCGTGATCGCGATCTGGCGCTCCTGCCGTAGCTGACCGCTGCCGTGACACACCGTGCAGGGCGTGACTGGCACCTGGCCGCGCCCCAGACAATTCGGGCACGGCCTCGAGACCGCAAAACCACCCTGACCGAATTGTATGTGACCGGAACCGCCGCACTCCGGACAAGTCTGTAGCTTCGTTCCAGGCGCGGCACCACTTCCATTGCACGTCGCGCATTCTTCCGTCACCTGCACGGTAATAGTGATCCTGCCGCCGCGCGCCGCCGTCTGAAATGGAATTTCGACTGCGTACTCGATGTCATTGCCCCGCTGCGGCGCGCCGCGCGCGCCCGGCTTCTTGCGCGCACCACGCTGGAATATCGATTCGAAGAGATCGCTCAGCCCGCCCAGATCACTGAGGTCCTCGAAGTGAACGCCCGCACTCGCACCCGTTCCCGCACCCGGTCCCCTGGACCTGCCCATACCCGGAAATCCGGCAAACGGATTCTTGCGCATCTCATCGTACTGCTTGCGCTTGTCAGCATCAGACAGCACGGCATACGCCTCACCGATTTCCTTGAATCTTTCGGCGGCTTCCTTGTTGTCCGGATTCGCGTCGGGATGGTATTGCTTGGCAAGACGCCGGTACGTTTTCTTGATTTCGTCCGGCGTTGCAGTCTCGGAGACACCGAGCACGCGGTAATAGTCTTTGGCGCCCGTCGTCGCCATTAGCCCTCGTACTTCTTCACGACGACACGCGCAGGCCGCACCAGCGTTCCCTGATACCGATAGCCCGGCTGGAAGACACTGGCAACCTGATGATCTTCTTCCGGATTCTCGACCGGAACCGTGGTCAGTGCTTCCATCATACTCGGATCGAACGGCAGCCCAGTGGGATCGATACGCTCGAGGCCGGCACTCTCGAGGACATTGCGGAATTTGCGCTCCACCAGCTCCACACCTTCGAGTAACGCTTCCTTACTAGAGTTCTCCGAGTGATGCGCGACACGATCGAGATCGTCGAGCACGTCCACCAAACGCGCAATCAGTCCTGCCTGCGCGCGCGCGACACTCTCCGTCTGCTCGCGCGCCGTGCGCTTGCGATAGTTGTCGAACTCCGCTGCCAGCCGCAAATGGCGATCGCGCGACGCCGCGAGCTCACTCTCCAGCTCGCCCAGCCGCGCATGTATCGCCTCGGCCGTGGCTTCCTCTTCCGCAATCGCGTTCTCGATGTCGTCGGTATTGGTATTGGTTTCGTCCGTCATGCCACTCTCTGAGAGCAAGCTAAAGACCAGCTAATTCTGCCGTTCCGGCAGTCTGTCGAGAACCCAGTCACGAATCTCATGAAGCACAATCGCCCTGTCATGGTCGTTCAAGACCTCGTGATAGTAGTCGTCCAGCACGCGGATGGTCACGTCCGCTTTGGTCAACGAACGCGCGAACGCCTCGGACTTTTTCGTGTCCACGAGCCGGTCGTCTCCCGCCAGCAGCAAAAGCATGGGAATACGGATGCGGTCGCTGCGGTGCATGACAATTCCCATTGCCATGCTGGCCTCCGCGAACAGGCGCGGCGTGATCTTGCCATGAACGAGCGGATCGTCACGGTACCGCGTGACAACACCGACATCATGACTGAGATACCGCTCATCAATCCCCGCATCAATCGGCAACGCGGGCAACACCTTATTGAGAAAGCTCGCCGCCAGAACTTTCCAGCGAGGAATCGGCATGGCGGTGGCCAGCCAGGGAGATGTGATGATCGCGCCAGTGAAGCGGCCGTCATACTCTTCGATGTAGCGCGCTGCAATCAGACCGCCCATCGAATGACCCAGCAGAAAAAGCGGAAGCGCGCCTTCGGTGACGCC
>JBQTID010000279.1:0-4014 GCA_052389275.1 Gemmatimonadota bacterium
GACGTGATTTTCGACACGACGACGTCCTTCTTCGCCCAGCTCCGTGCCGGGCTTCGAGATCAATCCCTTGAGCGGCACCTGGCCGAGGTCACGCAGCACGGTGCCGAGCGCGATGGCCTGGACCTCCTCGTTGTTCATGCCGAGCTCCTTCGCGATGCCGGTCGCGAGCAGCCGCGTCTGACTGGTACCGCCGCGGAAGAACGGATCGCGATACTCGAGCAGCCCCACCAGCAGATCGGCGAGGCTCACCGCCATCGAATCGAGATGGCCGGCCTGTGTGATGATTTCCTGTGCGCGCTGGATGCCGGTCGTGTCGCGAATCTCGACTTCGTCCTGCGGGATCATTGCGAAGGCGTCATTTGAGAATAGCGCGGGCGCGGTCGCGGTCGCGGGCGCGGGAACAGACCCGGTCGCGGGATTCGGGTCGCGGGTCGCGGGCGCGGGTTGGGCGCGGGCGGTGCCGTTTCGGGGCGCGGGCTCATCCCAAGGCATAACGTCGGCGGCGGCTTCAGTGAGGCTAGGCGGTTCTGGCGGGGCCTCGACCGCGGCCCGCGGCTCCGCGCCCGCGTCCCGAACGGTTCCCGCGCCCGCGCCCGCGACCGCGACCGCGACCGAAGCAGTCCGCAGCTGCGCCATGATGACATCGAGCGCCGCGCGAGCATCGGCATTCGCAGCGTCGATCTCGAGCACCCGCTCGTAGGTCACGAGCGCTTCCGGAAACCGCCCCTGCTCGACCAGAATGCGGCCGAGCAGCACGTAGCCGGGCAGGTAGCTCGCGTGCTTCTCGAGCCCTTTGCGCAGCACGTTCAAAGCGCGCTCATGATCGCCGGCTTCGCGGTACGCGTCTGCCAGCTGGACAAAAAGATTGCCGTCCTCGTGGTCCGCAAATGCGGCCTCGAGACGATCGACTTTGTTGGGGGCTCCGACTTCCATAGTTTCCGCGGTCTTGAAAGGGGGTTGCTCACAGAAGAGAAGTGCAGGCTAGTCTTGGAGTTGGGCCGTGTCAATGATCTTCCAGCCATTTGAGCGGTAGAATAGCCTATGATTAAGCGAATTCTTGTCATTCTGGTATTCCTGGCCGCCCCTGCAACGCTGGCCGCGCAGCAGCTCACCGACACCCTGCCGGTCGACCCGAAGGTCACCATCGGCAGACTGGCGAATGGTCTGACCTACTACATCCGGGTGAACCAAAAGCCTGAGGCACGGGCGGAGCTGCGGCTGGCAGTGAACGCCGGCAGCGTGCTCGAGGACGATGCGCAGCGCGGGCTGGCTCATTTCGTCGAGCATATGGCCTTCAACGGCACCGAGCACTTCGCGAAACAGGATCTGGTCAGTTACCTCGAATCGATCGGCATGCGTTTCGGCGCGGACGTGAACGCGTATACGTCATTCGACGAAACCGTTTACATGCTTACGGTCCCTACCGACACCGGTAAGGCGCTCGAGCAGGGCATCCAGATTCTGGAAGACTGGGCCGGCAAGCAGACGTTCGATCCGCAGGAAATCGACAAGGAACGCGGCGTCGTCATCGAAGAATGGCGTCTCGGCCAGGGCGCGGAAGAGCGGATGCGCGACCAGTATTTCCCGGTGCTGTTTGCGGGTTCGCGTTATGCGGAGCGCCTGCCGATCGGCACGAAGGCGAATCTCGAGAAATTCGAACACGCTGATCTGATTCGCTATTACCGCGACTGGTACCGGCCGGATGCGATGGCGGTGATCGCGGTCGGAGATTTCGACAAGGACAAAGTCGAGGCGCTGATCAAGCAGCATTTCGGTGCACTCGGCCCGCACAGCCGCAGGCCGCGCGAAAACTTTCCAGTACCTGATCACGATTCAACGCTCGTCTCGATCGTTGCCGACAAGGAAGCGACGGTCGCGAGCGTGGCCGTTTATCACAAGCTGCCTGCGCAGACCGAAACTACGATCGGCGATTATCGGTTGATGCTTGCGCGCCATCTCTTCACCGAGATGCTCAACGCGCGTCTGCACGAGCTGGCGCAGGAGGCAAACCCACCATTCATTGGCGCATCGACCGGGCAAGGCTCGTTGATTCGCACCAAGGATGCATTCGTGCTTTCCGCGGCCACTAAAGATAACGGCATCCTGCGCGGCCTCGAGGCGATCGCGACGGAAGGCGCGCGCATCCGGCGCCACGGTTTTACCGAGACGGAATTCGAGCGCGAGAAACAGAATCTGCTGCGTAGTCTGGAGCAGGCGCACGCTGAGCGTGAGAAGTCCGAATCATCGGGCTACGCGGACGAATACGTGAGTTCGTTCCTCGAGAGTGAGCCGATTCCAGGCATCGAGGTCGAGTACGAGCTGGCGCAGTCGCTGTTGCCCAAGCTGCCGGTGCAGATGGTGAATGCTTTGGTGAAGGAGTGGATCACGGATCGCAATCGCGTCGTCGTGGTGCAAGCGCCGGACCAGGAAACGGTGAAGGTGCCGACCGCAACCGATGTCCTCGAGACCTTCGCGCGCGTACATGCCAAGGACATCAGGGCGTACGAGGATCGCGTGGCGGACGCTTCGCTGATTCCGAATTTGCCACTGCCGGGACGCATCGTGTCCGAGCGACGCGACAGTGCGACCAACATCACCGAATGGCGGCTTTCGAATGGCGCGCGCGTTCTGCTCAAGCCGACGGACTTCAAGGCTGATGAAGTGCTGTTGCGTGCGTTCAGTCCGGGTGGCCATTCGCTGGTAGCAGACCAGGATTTCGTATCGGCCTCGACCGCGACGTTGGTAATCGGCCTGAGCGGAATCGGCCAGCACTCCGCGATCGAGCTGGGCAAGTCGCTCGCCGGCAAGGCCGTGCGCGTCACCCCTTACATTGCCGATCGCCACGAGGGCTTCAGCGCGCAGGCGTCGCCGCGAGATCTCGAGACAATGTTTCAGCTCATCTATCTTCATGCGACGTCGCCTCGGCGAGACACCACTGCCTTCGCATCACTGAAGACGCGGCTCGCGGCGGTGCTAGAGAACAAGAGCGCGAGTCCCGAGGCAGCTTTTGGCGATACACTAGATGTTACGCTCGCACAGCATCATTTCCGCGCGCGACCTTTCAACGCTGCCCTGCTCGATGAGCTGAGTCTCGATCGTGCGCTCGCGGTTTACCGTGATCGTTTCGCGGATGCAGGTGATTTCACCTTCGTGCTCGTCGGCAGCATCGTTGTCGATTCGATCAGGCCGCTGGTGGAGCGCTATCTCGGCGGTCTACCATCCTCGCGCCGGCAGGAGACGTGGCGCGATCATGGTATCCGTCCGCCTAAGGGCGTTGTCGAGAAGACCGTGCGCAAAGGCGTCGAGCAGAAGGGCGTTACCCAACTCGCGTTTACCGGGCCGCTCGTCTACACCGTTGAGCATCGTCTGGCGCTGAGCCTCATGCGGGATGTGCTGGAAATGCGGCTGCGCGATGTGTTACGCGAGGATCTGGGCGGGACCTACGGCGTCGAGGTCGGTTTTTCGACCGAGCGCGAACCGACGCCCTCGTACGCCATTATGGTATCGTTCGGCGCCGATCCCGCGCGCCTGGATTCGTTGACCACGCGAATCTTCACTGAAATCGACAAGCTGAATACCGGCGGACCGACCGCGGATGAAATGGCGAAAGTAAAGGAAACACAGCGTCGTGATTGGGAAATCAGCCTGAAGCAGAATGGCTATTGGCTCGGCCAGATCGTGGGCCGCGAAATGGCCGGCGAGCGAGTTGCGGATCTGCTGTCCTTCCCGGCGCGGCTCGAGAAGATCAGCGCAGCGCAGATTCAGGGTGCTGCCGCGCTCATGCGCAAGGATAATTACGTGCGCGTGAGTCTTGTGCCGGAAAAGTGAGTGTGAGAGTGTGAGAGTGTGAGAGTGTGAGCGTGATTATTCTCACATTCTCACACTCCCACACTCTCAGCCCTGGATAGTTACCGGCACCGGATTGCTCTGCCGTACCTCACGGGTTTATCGAATCCGGTTAATGACACGCCGCACGAAACCCTGATCGACCGGCCTGCCACCCGCGCGCATGTC
>JBQTID010000280.1:0-26816 GCA_052389275.1 Gemmatimonadota bacterium
ACTACCGCCTCATTAGTGCTTCCTTAACTTCACGCCTCGGTAACCACGCACTGAGAGCGGTTAAAATTAGGGTTGTTTTCCTCGTCGAACGGGACGGGGAAATTCACATCCGGACCGTATTCGCCGCCCTTGTGGTAATCGCCGACCGGGAAGACGTTGCTGGCAGACCGCCCGTACTGCCTGATCAGGCGCCGCAGGTCCCCCAAACGCGTCCCGTTGCTATAGAACCAGAAGGCGCGTTCCCGGAACAGCAAATCCGCGCGAGTTGCCGCAGTGCCGGGATCTGTCAGCGGCGGCAGTGTCCGGCTTGCAAACGCCGTGGTCGCGAAGTTTTCGACGCGAGCCGTCATGAGCGCCGTTACGCTCGCACGCAGCGTATTCAGGATCGCGATCATGCCGGCGCCATTGTTGGCTCGCAATGCCGCTTCCGCCTCGATCATGCGAGCCTCAATGCCATCCGCCAGCACCACGTCCGAGCCACGATCCGGATGGCGCCGATCCTCAAAGAGCCGGGTTACGCCATCAAAGCCGTTGCGGCCTTGATCCCGCCAGGGTACCCGCGGATCGCTGGCCGAGCGGAACGGCAGACCATTGCCGCCTTCCAGCTCCGACACCGTGTAGCGGCGATTCGAGATATTCAGATTCCAAACACCGTTTTCCTGGCGCGGCGTGTTATCCGATTGTTGGAGGAAGTAAATGAACGTGGTCGGCACACCAGCCACGGCCGCGGCCGCATCCGCGATCCGGTTGGCACTGAGCAACGCCCGGCCTTTGCCAATTTTGGCAAGGTTACTGGTGGCCTGGACCGTCAGAGCAGTGTCGAAGCGTGCCACGGCCGCGCCCAGCATCTGCTCCAGATCGAGGGGGGGACCCGCCGGATCCTGCGCGGTATTCACGTCGCTGAATGGAACATGTCGGCAGAACGCTTCTGCAATCAGCAGGTACGTGTAAGCCTCGAGGCTCTTGATTTCCGCAATGCGCGGGTCCGTAGCCGAGCCGAACTGCCGAATCGCATCAACCGCCACGCGCGCGCTGCGTCGCGCACGTTGCAAGTTGTTGAATGCGGCGTCTGAAGTGTTGCCGTTAGACGGCGGCTGCTGGGCGCGGCGGTCGGTGGCCTGCCGCGTGATAAAGGTATCGGAGATTCGGAATTCATCGGTGAAATTCCCGACGTTGGTCAAGTAGGTGTCTCCCACGCTGAAGCCTACCTGGAAGTCGCCGATCGCGCCTGCTACCAGGTTCGGAATTGCTTCCGCGCCGGTGAGCGTGGTAGGCAGCGACACATCCGGATCATCCACCTCGAGCAGCTCGTCGGTATCGCACGCAGCGAGCAGCGACGCCGTAGCGAACACCGTCAGCAGCAGCGAGCGCGTAAAGTATAACTTGTTCCGCATTTAGTTTATTCTCCGTGCAGTCTAGAAGACGAAGTTCAAGCGCGCGGACAGAGTCCGCACCGGCGGCTGCGTATTGAATTCATTTTGTGTGAAGTTGGTGTCACCGCCGCTTTCATTGATCTCGGGTTCGAGACCACTGGAATCGGTCCAGGTCTTGAGATTACGTCCGGCCAGCGTGAGGCTGGCGCCACGCAGCGCGTTGATGCGGGCGACAAGCCATTCCGGCGTGCCCAGTGTCAGTGACAACTCGCGCCATTTCACGAATTCCGCGTCCTCAATGTACCCCGCATTCGAGCCTTTGAAGATAGCGGCAATGAAGCGCGCCTGTTCTTCGAGTGATGCGTTAGGATCACCCGTCGCCGCGCAACCCCGCTCGCCGATTGCGAAGCCACGGCCGCAGCGGAAGCTCTCGGTAGAATTCAACTGGAAGTTGCCACCACGCCAGTCGAACAGCGTGGCGATTGTGATGTAGCGGAACAGGGTGAGCTGTCCCGAGATGGACCGGTTGAAGGTCGGCAATGAAGGGCCAATGAATTGGGCGGTGTCGCCAACCGTCACTTCGTCGAGCGCGAGCTTACCGTCATTGTTCGCGTCATTGATCGTGATCGGCGCCTGGAAAAACGCACCGGCGGGGAAGCCGTTTTGATGGCGCTGCGTGCCGCGGCCGAAAATGATTGGCTCGATCCCCTCGCCAATGTCTTCGATCTCATTGTCAACCGTGGTCGCCGAGATGCGGAGATTCAAAGACACGTTGCCGCGATTGATTACGTCCGCCATCACGCCGATTTCCGTACCGGAATTTCTGATGCTGCCCAGATTGGCGAATACGGAGCTAGTGAGCCCGAAAGAAGGTGGCAAGCGCCGCGAGATCAGCGCATCCCGAGACCGCTTGTTGTAGTAGGTGACGTCGAACGAAAGGCGATCGTTGAATAGCCCGGCGTCGAAACCCAGCTCGATTTCGCGAGTCTTCTCAGGCTTCAGATCCACGTTGCCGGTGCCGGACAGCGTCACACCGGCCGTCGTGGCGTTATTCGTGGTTACCGCGACAGTCGTAAAGAAGGTTTGAGCACTACGGAAGTCCGGCCGCTGACCCGATTCACCATAAGCGGTGCGCAGCCGCAGGGTCGAAAGCTGAGGCAGATCGGGGAACCACTCCTCATCCGCGACGACCCACGACACGTCTACGGACGGATAGTAGATGAAACCAAAATCGGTGCCGAATGCGCTGTTATCGTCGCCGCGCACGGAAGCGCCGAGGAAAACGCGGTCGCGCCAGGCCAACTGCTGGCGCACAAAGCCGCCAATGGTAATAATCTCGGAGAAGTCTTCATCCACGTTAAAAAGCTGCGTGGTACCACCCAACGAACGAGTCCCCTCTACAATGCCCGCGCCGAAGCCGCTGGTGGACTCGAACAGGTTGCGCTGATAGCTGACGCCCAAGGTAGAGGTGGAGATGAGATCCGGACGCAAGCTGAAAATAGCAGATCCCGAGCTGTTCAGCGTGTAGAGATATGTGTTGCTGCGGTTCGAGCTGCGCTGGCCCACCGTGAAAGACTGTGCAATGGGCAGTCGGTTCGGTTGCAACGTCCGCAGGTCGTGCCGGTTGACGTAATCGAGACCGGCGTTGGCATTGATGTTCAGCCACGAGAGCGGTTGATAGTTCGCGTTTACACCGCCGGTGAAACGATCGACCTCCTGCTCCGTGATGTACTCGCGCAAATCCTTCTGACTGAAGTTAAAGCCGTAGTTGCGGAAATTGAGCGTCGTGTCATTCACGTTGGGAAAAAACACGGCACCCCCCAGCAACCCGTTGATCAGCGGACTGAAAATGCTGTTGTCGTTAGAGTTCAGGTCGACTTTGCTGTCCACATAGCCAGTCGTAACCTGAACGCGCAAGTTCTCCCGCAAACGAGCATTCAGGTTGGCGCGAAAGCTCGCCTTATCGAGACGGTTATAATCGATAACGCCGATCTCGTCTTCAAAGTCGCCGGACAGGAAATACGTCAGTGCATCGCCACCACCGGACACGTTGATGCCGTACTTCTGGCGGTCTCCCTCCTGAAATGGCGACGTGCGTGGATCCCGCAACGTGTTGAACACGAAAGTGGAGTCCTGCCGGCAGGCTCCGGTGGCCGCGCGGAAATTGAAACAGGGAGCGCGGGCCGCGCGATCGAAAGCCGGAGTTGCGGCGCTGGTAAACACTGGCGCGCCGGGGGTGTTGAGCTGATAAGCCAGGAAATTGTCCGGATAATCGGTGCGGTCCTCGATAACGCCGCTTTCCGCATAGGCATTCCAGATCGAGCGCCCAGTCTTGCCTCGCTTCGTGGTAATCAGCAGCACGCCGTTGGCCGCGGCCGTGCCGTACAGCGCCGAAGCAGCCGGTCCCTTGAGGATCTCGATATTCTCAATGTCATTGGGATTGATGTCATTCAAACGCGAGACGTCCTGGCCGCCCACACCCAACGCGAGACCCTTCGAGTTGCTGAACTGCACGCCATCTACATAAATCAGCGGCTCGTTGGAGAGCGAAAGGCTGTTGGCACCACGGATCCGTACCCGCTGGGACGTGCCCGTCGTGCCGGCGACGCTTTGCAGGTTCAGACCGGTCGCGCGGCCTGTCAGCACATCCGTGAACCTGGTGATGGTTCCTTTGTTCAGCTCCGCCACCGGAATGGTGGACACGTTCGTGCCGACCTCGCGCTTCCGCTCAGCCTGCCCCGTGATGGCGTTCACGACCACCTGATCAAGTGCGACCGCGGATGTCGCAAGCGCGAAATCAACCGTGGCCGTGGCGCCCGCGGTCAGAGTGACCTCGCGCGTCGGCGACTCGTAGCCGATGATCACTACGCGCACTGAAGTTGGACCCGCTGGTAGGTCGCTGATGCGGTACCGCCCCTCCTGGTCCGTGAGTGTGCCGCGCGTTGTACCGACCACGAATACCTGCGCGCCCGCAATGGCCTGTTGGTTGTTCGCGTCCGTAACACGGCCGGTCACGCTGGCATTCTGCGCCCACGCCGTTACCGGCGCCAGGAGCAACACTGCGAGCGTGAGTAGTCTGGATCTGTGGGACATCTCTGCTCCGGGGTTGCTGCGGCCGCCGCGGCCGCAATGTATAACGAAATCAACTGGGAAATCTAGCCACCACAATTCTAAAAGGTGGGACCGGCAGTATAAGCGCTCGAGCGAATGGTCGCAAATATCAATGACAGCTAATTGCGCCTGTTTGACACCTTCACTTAACTTGCCGCGCAGCAATCCCATCCTTCCTAGGAACGCACGACATTGACAATTCCTAACAAAGTCCAGAAACCCTGGGGCCACGAGCTCATCTGGGCCCATACCAATCGCTACATCGGCAAGATCCTGCACGTCGAAGCCGGCCATTCGTTGTCCTTGCAGTATCACGAGCGCAAGGATGAAACGATCTACCTGCTGCGCGGCCAGCTACGATTTTTTGTCGGCATTATTAAGGACGATCTGCGTGAAGTCGCGTTGCGCGAAGGCGAGAGCTACCACATCCCACCCGGCACTGTGCACAGAATGGAGGCGGTGACGGACGTCGACATTCTCGAGGCATCGACACCCGATCTCGACGACGTTGTCCGGCTGGAGGATCGCTACGGGCGCATCTGAGGGCGGCGAGGCCGCCTGTTTCAACCTGCCGGCAGGCGCAGCCGTAACCGGCTACATCGCGTTGGGCACGAATCTCGGAGAGCGTGCGCGCAATCTGGACGAAGCCCTGCGTCGGATCGGCAGCATCGCGCGCGTCGAAGCAACGTCGACAGTGCATGAGACCGAGCCGGTGGGCTACCCGAGCCAGCCGCTGTTTCTCAACATGGTCGCGCGTATCTCGACCGACTTGCCGGCCCGCCAGTTGATGAAGGAGCTGATCGCAATCGAGCAGGACATGGGCCGTCAGCGCAGCTTCCGCAACGCGCCGCGCATCATCGATCTCGACATCCTTCTCTATGACGACGTCGTGCAGGCCGATGACGAAGTCGAGCTTCCGCATCCGCGCATGGGTGAGCGTGCGTTCGTTTTGAAGCCACTCGTCGAGATTGCGCCGGATCTGACCGATCCACGCACTGGCGAACGTTACTCCGATATGCTCGAGAGGTTATGCGAAAAATAGCTCCGCTGATGCTGTTGTTGAGTCTGATTGCGACCGCGTGTCGAGGGCAGGATATCAATCCCGCGCTGGCAGCGACCGTGGATTCGATGCTGCCCAAGCTGGAAGTGCTGTCCGGTCTCAAGAAGCTTCGTCCGGTGACACTGTCGGAGCAGAGTCGCGAAGACCTGCGCAAATACGTGGAGCAGCGGCTGGCTGAAGAGCTGCCGCCCGAAGAGCTGGAAGGAATCCGGAAGACGTACATCGCGCTCGGCTTGATTCCCGACACATTGGACATCAAGACGCTGTTGCTCGATCTGTATCAGGAGCAGGTCGCCGGTTATTACGATCCGACCAGCGACAAGTTCTACCTGGTCAAAGGCATGCCGATCGGCATGCTGCGGCCGGTCCTTGCCCACGAGCTGGTTCACGCGCTGCAGGATCAGCACGCCGATTTGGATTCATTGATTGCGCGCGAGCGCGGCAACGATCGCCAAACCGCCGCGCAGGCCGCGATCGAAGGACATGCTACGCTGGTCATGTTTGCGCTGCTCGCGCAGGAAGCGGCCGGCCGCACAATCCGGCCAGGCGATCTGCCCGACATCAGCGCGCAGCTCGCGCCCGCGCTCGATGCGCAAAACTCACAGTTCCCGGTGTTTCGGCGCGCGCCGCGCATTATTCGTGAAACCATGGTCTTTCCGTACGTCGGTGGCGCCGGCTTCGTGCAGAAGATCTGGGTCGCGAATCAGGCCAAAGGTTTCGTAGCGCCTATTGGCCCGCTGTTGCCGCAATCGACCGAGCAGGTGCTGCACGGAACGGAGAAGTTTGTGCGCGCTCGCGATGAGCCAACCGAGATTCGATTCGCGAACACGAAGGATGTGGTTTACGAAAACACGCTCGGCGAACTGGAGATCGGAATTCTGCTCATGGAGTATCTTGGCTCGGATTCGGCCGCGAGCGGTTGGGACGGCGATCGGTATCAGCTGCTCGAGAACGGCATGCTCGTGTGGGTGTCGGTCTGGGATGATGTGGCTGCGGCGGACCGATTCGCCGCGGCGTACGGTGAGGTTGCGGTGAAAAGAGCAGATCGCGCGATTCGAGTGCAGCGCTTGGCCGTATCGGGGCGCGAAGGAGTAGTGGTCTTCGATGCACCGGCCGGAACTGACGTTCGTGGCGCGCAAGCGCCCGCGGTACGGGTGTTACCCTGACGAGGTTCACGCGGATTACGCAGATTTACACAGATTTCGCAGAGCGCGAGGATCTCGCCATCACGCGGATTCAGGATAAGCACGAGGACAAAACACAGTGAAACATTTTTTGGTTTTTCTCGCGTTGGTCACCTTCGGCTCCATACACGGCGCTCGCGCTCTGCGAAATCTGCGCAAATCCGCGTAATCTGCGAGAAACTCGCTTGAACTAGCGGATAGCCTCGAACAAAGGCCGCAATCTAATCACACCTGGCAGCCTGTCCGCGTCATGGAACGACCTCACCAATGACCGTCCACCGTTGGCAGCCACTGAGCGAATCCCGATCCACAGGTCATCGGCCTGCGGGTTCGCTAGCAAATATTCCGTCACGTTGCCGACCGGCACCACGCGCGAGACCATGGTCTCGGTTGTCGCACGGATAGTGATCTCGTAGCCCACGATTGGTGTCGCAACGCGCGCGGCCTTCCAGACAACCTCCAGTCGCCACCGCCGCCGTCTTCGGTGCGGCGCATGCGCAGGCTGTCGGGTGGCGCGAGGGGCCATCGTCGGGCTCGCCGCTGAAGACGCGCGCGATCTCCATCACCGCCGCGACACCACTCGCGTGTGACGCCTGCCGAAGCCGACCAGGCTGGTCACGTACGAGCGAATGGTGTCCGCAGAGATGGCGTCGACCAGGGACGTGATTCGCGGATCCGGCTGCGCTCTAGCGGGCGCGGAGGTTAGCACGGTCAGGCAAATTGCGAGGATTGATTTGCGCATGATCGCTCCAAAGGTTCCACACAGATTACGCAGATTTGCGCAGATTTCACAGAGCGCGAGGGACACCTTAAATGATCCGTTAGGTGCAGGCGGGAGGAACATACTATAAAAAGTAACTTTCACTATTGTCCTGCGTCCGACCTTCGCCCGTAACTTCTTCAGGCCTCCGGCTCTGTGAAATCTGCGCAAATCTGCGTAATCTGTGTGATACCATGGTGAACCGCGTACGCGTCGACCTAACGCCACAAGACCAGAGCTACGCTATCCTGATCGAGCCGGGCGTCCTGGACCGCCTCCATGAGGTGGTCCCGCCCGCGCACACCTACGCCATCATCGCAGACAGCAACGTTGCTCCGCTCTACGCGTCCCGAATCGAGAAGCAGCTACGCAATGCGCGCGTCCTGACGTTTCCGGCGGGCGAGCAGCACAAGAACGAACGCACCTGGTCGCGCCTGATCAGCGATCTGCTGGCGGCCGGTGCCGGCCGCGACACGTGCATCATCGCAGTGGGCGGCGGCGTCACGGGTGACTTGGCTGGCTTCGTGGCAGCTACCTACATGCGCGGCATTCCGGTGGTGCAGGTACCGACCACGCTGCTCGCGATGATCGACGCGTCGATCGGCGGCAAGACCGGCATCGACGTCGACGCCGGCAAGAACCTGGTCGGCGCGTTTCATCAGCCGCACGTCGTCGCCATCGATCCTGACGTGCTGCGTGCGCTGCCGGACGCCGAGTTGCGCTACGGCTTGGCCGAGGCCGTCAAGCATGGCGCGATTGCTGACGCCGATTACGGACACTGGATCGCCGAAGCAAGAGAGCGGCTTTTCGCGCGTGATCCGGATACACTCGAGCGTTTGATCCGGCGGTCGGCCGAGATCAAGGCGCGCTTCGTATCCGGGGACGTGCATGAGGCCGGCGCACGCGCGGCGCTGAATTTCGGTCATACGATTGCGCATGCTTTGGAGCATGCCAGCAACTACACGATCCCACACGGTCACGCCGTTTCTGTCGGCATGATCGTTGAAGCAGTTGCGGGCGAGTCGGCCGGCGTCACTGAGAAGGGTACGGCTCAGCAGCTCGAGCGGGTTCTGATTGCCCTCGGCCTGCCCGCCGTGCCGCCGAAGCTCGACGCTGCGAAAGTGATCGCGGCGACGCGCACCGACAAGAAAAGCCGTGGCGGCGAGCAGCATTACACGCTATTGGCGCGCTTCGGCGAGGTGGCTCAAGACAGCAGTGGGAAATGGACCAGAGCGCTTCCGGACGACGTCGTAAGAGAAGCGCTGACGCGACTTTCGATAATGTAGCCAAAGGGCTATTTTTTTCCGCTGTGTATAGCCACACGTCACCCGGAGGCGGGATGGCGCTCGCCGAGCGCTTTGCAGGACACTCAGTTGCGCAGGTTCTCGAAGCGCAGGCCAGGGAACGGTCTGGCAGTGTCTTCCTGACCTACGGCGAGAAGCGTCTGACATACGGGCAGGTGGATGCGCGGGCGACCGCGCTCGCAGCCGCGCTGGCGGAGCTCGGCATCGAGCCGGGCGATCGCATTGCCGTCGACATGCCGAATTGGCCCGAGTTTGTCATCTCGATGTTCGCAGCCGCGAAGCTCGGTGCGATCATTGTCCCGCTCAATCCCGGCTATACCGTGCCCGAGCTCCAGTACATGCTGCGGCACTCGGAAGCAACTGTTGTGGTCACGGCCGAAAACTTCAACGGCGTCGATTACCTCCAGCTTTTCGAGGGTTTTCTTACGACGCTGCCCGATCTTCAGTATCTCGTGACGGTCGGCGACGAAGATCTGTGGCATGACGACCGCATCTACCAGTTCGAGGACCTGGTCTCGAGCGGTGGAGGACGCGCGCTGCCCACGCCGGAGATCAATCCGCAGACCGACACCTTTGCGATTCTTTACACGTCCGGCACAATGGGCAAGCCGAAAGGTGTCGCGCTCACGCACGCGAATCTGCTCAGTGCCGCAGCCGCAACGGTGGCTGCCGTGGGTGTTACAGCTGACGACGTCGTCTTCGGCGTAACCACGATCTTCCACGTCTTCGGACTCGGCCCCGGCGTGCTCGGCACGGTGCAGGCGGGCGCATGTCTCGTGCTTCAGGAGCAGTTCCAGCCGGCGGAAGCGCTCACGCTGATCGAGAAGCACAAGGTCACGGTGCACTACGGTGTGCCGACCGTCTTCATCACGGAGCTGCGCGAGTCGGAGCGGCCGCAGCACGATTTGTCATCATTGCGGGTAGGAATAGTAGCGGGCGCGCCCATCGGCGATGAGCTGGTGCGGCGCATTCGGCAGGATTTGTGTCCGAACGTGCAAGTCGCGTATTCGCTCACCGAGACCGCGTCGACGGTCGCGCTGACGCAGCCGGACGATCCGCTCGACAAGCAGATATTCACGGTGGGCAAGCCGTTGCCCGGTACCGAAATCCGCGTGCTCGATCTGGATGGCACGATCCTGCCCGTCGAAAGCCTGGGTGAGATTGCCGTGAAGGGCCCAGGCGTGATGAAGGGGTATTACAGACAGCCGGGTGAAACCGCCCAGGCCTTTGACGAAGACGGCTTCTTCCTCACGGGCGATCTCGGCATCGTGGACGACGAGGGCTTCGTCCATATCGTGGGGCGACGCAAGGAACTCATCATTCGTGGTGGCTTCAACGTCTACCCGCGCGAAGTAGAGGACCGCTTGCACGCTCACCCCGCCGTGCTCGATGTGGCAGTCGTGGGACTCCCGCACGAGGTGCTCGGCGAAGTGGTGTGTGCGTGCATCGTTCCTGTTGAGGGCGCCATCATCACCGGCGAAGAGATCAAGGACTGGTGTCACGGCGCGCTCGCGGATTACAAGGTCCCAGATCTGGTGCGGTTCTTCGACTCATTTCCCCTGACCGGCAGTGGGAAAGTGAGGCGCGTGGAGCTAGCCAGAATGGTGAGCGCGGAGGAATCTTCGCGCCGACCGTAACTGGCGGGTGTGAGATTGTGAGAATGTGAGAGTGTGCGACCGTCGTGTCCCACACTCGCACACTCCCACACTCCCACACTCGCAACGAACGTAGAGAGTAATGACAGCACAGTTTGCCAGGGCGCCCCACGTGGCGGGCCGTCCCACGCCGCCGGTTCATACCGCGCCGCACGCAGCACTCCTCATCGATTTCGACAACGTCACGATGGGGATCCGCAGTGATCTCACCAAGGAGCTGAAGAACCTCCTCAACAGCGACATCATCAAGGGCAAAGTCGCGGTGCAGCGCGCGTATGCGGACTGGCGCCGCTATCCGCAATACATCGTGCCGCTCGCTGAAAACTCGGTCGACCTCATCTTCGCGCCCGCTTATGGCAGCTCGAAGAAAAACGCGACCGACATTCGCCTCAGTATCGATGCGCTCGAGCTCGTCTTCACGCGTCCCGAGATCGGCACCTTCATTCTCCTTTCTGGCGATTCCGATTTCAGCAGTCTCGTGCTCAAGCTGAAAGAATACGGCAAGTACGTGATCGGTGTGGGTATCCGTGAAAGCGCATCGGACCTGCTCGTGCAGAACTGCGACGAGTACTATTCGTACTCGGCGCTGACCGGCCTTACGCGCGCGGGCGATGAGGAAACCAGGAAATGGGATCCATGGGAGTGCGTAGAGATTGCCGTGCAGCGCATGGCCGAGAACGACGATGTCATGCGCTCGGATCGCTTGAAGCAGGTAATTCTCGAGCTGGATCCGAACTTCGACGAGAAGGCACTCGGCTTCACCAAGTTCAATCGCTTCCTCCAGGAAGCGGCAACACGCGGTCTGCTTCATCTCAACAAGCTCGAGAATGGTCAGTTCGAGGTAGCGCCGATTGGCGCTGACGAGGACGAGCTGGCTGCAGCGCGCGCAACGACCTTCGAGCCGCCCATTCCCGAGCCTGCCATTCCCCCGGTCGCAAAGCCGCCAGTCGCAAAGCCGCAGCCACCCGCGCCGCTCGATCTGCCCGCCGCATACGATCTGCTCAAGCGCGCCGTCAAAGACGTGGCTGCCGGTAAGGCAGCGCGCGATTCGGATGTCAAACGTCGCATCCTCGAGCTGCAGCCGGATTGGCACGAGCCCGCGCTGGGCTTCAGCAAGTTCAGCCGCTTCCTGCGCCAGGCGCACGACGCGGAAGTCATCAATCTCCGCAAACTCGACAACGGCAATTACGAGATGACACTTCCCGGCATGCCGGTCGCGGCCGCAGAGGGCGCTGAGTTGTCGATCGAGAAGCGCGGCCGTGGTCGTGGTCGTGGTCGCGGCCGTGGCAGGGGGCGGGATGCGGATCGCGCGCCGGACGATGCCCGCGTGACGGATGAAGTTCGCAAACCGCCCCGCGATCGCGACCGCAAGAAACGCGAGCCTCGCGCATTGGACCTCACCGCCGCGCCCGCGACCGCGCCCGCGGAAAAACCCGCGACCGCGCCCGCGCCCGCGCCCGCGGAGAAGTCCGCCGCCTCGCTCCGCTTCCGCGGCGGCTCTCGCAGTCGCCCCGGCGGCAAAGCGCCACCGCCGCTTCTGCCTGGCCAAACCCTTTCCGCGCCGACACCACCGCAGCAGGCAGTCGACCACGCGGCCATCATTGCGCGTCTGACGAGTCACAAAGGTGTTGGTCGCAAGACGGCGGAAGCCGCAGTCGATGCATTCGGCGCGGGCGATGTCTTCAACGTGTTGCAGCACCAGCCTGAGCGTGTGCGCGAAACCCTCGGTGTTCGTCAGGCCAAACCATTGCTCGAAGGATTTGGTGGTGGCGGCACGCCATCGGTGAATGGAGTCAGGAGCGGAAGTGGCGCGCGCAAAACTGCGGGCGAAGCACGCAAGCGCACGCGCGGCTCGCGCGGTGGCAAAGGTCGCAATAAGAGCGCGGTTAAAAGCTAGCAATGCGGCCGTTGCAGCCGAGCTTCTATGCGCGTGATACCGAGCGGGTCGCGCCCGAGCTGCTCGGCACCACGCTGGTTTCAACCGTCGGCGGCAAGCGCGTCAGCGGACTGATCGTCGAGACCGAAGCCTACATCGGGCCGCACGATCCTGCGTCGCACGGCGCGGAACGCATCGGGCGCACCGCTCGCAATGAATCGATGTTCGGTCCTCCCGGCATCGCATACGTCTACCGCATCTACGGCGTTCATTGGTGCCTGAATGCCGTAACCCACATTCCGGATTTTCCCGCCGCAGTCCTCATCCGGGCGATTCAGCCACTCGATGGCATCGAAATCATGCGCCGCCGCCGCGGCGCGCAGCTGCGCGATCGCGATCTCGCGAGCGGACCAGGCAAACTCGCGGAAGCGTTCGGCATAACCGGCAAGCTCGATGGCCATCCGCTGAACCAGCCGCCGCTGTGGATTGAAGTCGGTGCTCGCATTTCGAAGCAGGCAATAGTGTGCGCTCCACGCATTGGGATCAGCCGGGCAGCCGATTGGCCACTCCGCTTCTGCGTGCGCGGCAGCGAGTGGCTATCCCGCAAGCACCCGTAATGGCACACCATCTGCCTCTCTGTACGCCGAGCAGTCATAAGAGGTGAGAACGATGGCAACAGTCCCCGGACCCGATCCCGATCGCCCGCTTCCACGACCAGGCGCGCCGGGCATAGAGCCGGAGTACGAGCCCGACGAGGAGCACTCCGCGTCACCTGATGAAGACCAGCCCAGCTGGATGCCGGAGCCATACGATCCAAGCCGCGAGTACGACGAGCCGGCGCTCCCGGTCGGAGTGCCCTGACAACATCATTCCTACATTCCCCGCGTCATGATGGCTCGGGGGCAATCGTTTTTCTCTGGGCCGATTTACCCAAGGAGACTTCCTGAGCGCGAAATCCCGGACCAGCACGCTTGCAGCATTCGTCGTTCTATCTTTTTTCATTCCAGCGGGCGTTGAAGCTCAGACCACCGGCAGCGTCATCGGCCGGATCGTAGACGCGCAGACCGGCGTCCCGCTCTCGGGCGTCGACATTCGCATCGATAAATTGCCGCATCGCGTGGCAAGCGGTGCCGATGGCCGCTTCGTAATTGGTGCCGTGCCCGCGGGTGAACGCGATCTGCGTATCGCGCACATCGGCTACAAACCGATTCTACTGACCCGCGTGCAGGTGCGGCCGGGCCGGTCGAGCGATGTGAACATCGCGCTCGAAGCGTCGCCGGTCGAAGTCGCGGCCATCGAGGTACGAGCAGACCGCCAACGGCTGATCGAGCCGGAAGTCAGCACCACGCATGAAACCGTCGTCGGCCGCGAGCTGCGCGAGCTGCCGGTCGACGCGCTCGATCAGGTGCTGGAGCTGACGACCGGCGTTTCCGGCGGTCATTTTCGTGGCGGCCGTATCGGACAGGAAGTCTATGTCGTGGACGGCGTCGAATTGAAGAACCAGCTCGAGGCTTCACGCGAAGGATTCGGGCTCGAGCTTTCGCCATCTTCACTCGAGGAAGTCGACGTCATCACCGGCGGCTTCGGCGCGGCATACGGATCTGCATTGTCGGGCGTTGTCAGTTATACGACGCGGCGGGGCAATCCTGAGCGCTGGGAATCGCGCGTAGCGGTCACCACGGACCATTGGGCGCCGGCTTCATGGTTCCGTGGCTTCACCGGCCTTTCACTATCGAGTGGCGGGCCGGTCTCGTTTCTCGGCCCAGGCGCGACGCTGTTCGCCGACGTGCTCGCGCAAGGCATGCTCGACGCCGACAACCGCGCGCGCGGTCTGACTTGTCTCACACCCGATGACGTCGGCGCCGAGCTGGCCGCCGCGATTCAGAACCTGGCGGCGGACGCGGGCACACGCGATCTGTACTGTCCGTTCAGCAGCAGCATCATTCCAAACCAGCGCGGCGACAAGCTGATCGGATTCGCGCGTTTCGACAAACCGATCGGCAAGTTGAACCTGAACGCGTCGATGCTGCGGAACCGCACGCAGAACGAATTGTACACGTCGGAATTCAAGTACAATCCTACATACCATCTCGGCCAGCGCTTCAATGGCACGCTCGCCAATGTCAACGCGGAGTGGCTCACGCAGAAAGCGACTGGCTCGACCAGCTTCTCCGTGCGCACGGCGCTCATGCGTCTCGACCGCTACCTGGGCGTGGTCGATCCGTCAACATTCGACGGCATCGATGTCGCGGGTTTTCGGCCGCAATCGTTCAAGTTTCTTGGCGAGGATTTCGCGCGCAAAGACATCATCGAGCAGATCTCGCTGGGCTCCGCGATTCCCGGTTACGTAGTGCCCGGCGGTGTCGCGAGTTCGCCGTTCGGGACGGCCGGTGCCGGCATTTTCTTCACGGAAGGCACGCCGACCATCGCGAGCTGGAGCCGCTCCGATGTGCTGAGCACCGACATCGCGGCCGCGCGCTACACGCCTGGTGGCAGCATGTACCGCGCAGGGACCACGGCGAAGCTGTATCGCGTCGAAACGTATGAGCGCGCACTTGCGCACCTCGCGGGCTCGATGCCGAATTATGCGCGCTTCTATCCTGCCACACTCGCCGCCTTTGGCGAAGCCAATATTCAAACTGACGACGGCATGCATTTCGAGTTCGGATTGCGCGTCGAAGGATTCCGCTCGGGCATTGATTTCCAGGCCGACCGCAGCGACTTCCTGTCACCGGTGCTGTCGAGCTCATGGAAAGTCAGCTTGATGCCGCGCGTCGGCGCCGCGTTTCCGATTCCCGGCATGCAGGGGCGCAGCGGCATCCGCTTCAATTACAGCCGCGTCGCGCAGCCACCGGACTTCCGATATTTCCTCGACTCCACAATTGGCGATTCGCTGCGGACCGACATCCGGCGGCAGGGCAATCCGAACCTCGCGTTCGAGAAGGGCTCGACTTACGAGGGCGGCATCAATCACCTGTTCAGCGACAACGTTGCGATGACGCTCGCCGGATTCCGCAAAACACTGGACAACCTGGTGAGCGGCAATCTTCAGCTCGGTGATGTCGGGCAAGCGGGTCGCTTCTCAACTGGTGATTTCGGCAAAGTCCAGGGCGTCGAAATCACAATGCGTGCGCGCTGGAGCGGCATCTCGTTGCGCGCGGGCTGGGCCCTCCAGCAAGCCACGGGTCTTTCGTCCGGCAACGAGAACGATTCGACCTTGGTCGGCGCTGATCCGGCGCGCACTGAGTTTCCGCTGGCCTTCGATCGCCGTCACTCGGGGGATATCTCGCTGTTTCTCGGCCGCGCAGCCGGTTTGGAGAAGGCGTGGTCCGCCTCGCTCACCACGACCGTGCAGAGCGGCTATCCGCTCCTGCGTCCGGAAGCAGGCGGCGGGACCGGCGGCCGGCGCGAAGTCACGCAGTATCTGCCATGGACGTCAATCACGGATCTGCGCGCAAGCTGGGATTTCGGTGACCTGCCGATGTGCGTGCGTTGCTCGTGGCGTGTCGTATTCGATGCGCGCAACATTCTGAACCGCAAGAACATTCTCGCCATGCGCACCAACACCGGCACTGTGGGTCCAACACTGGGTGAAGTGCAGCTGCTGGCCAATGCGCTGCCGATTCCGCCCGCATCGATTCCGCGCGAATCGCCGGCTTACGTGCTGACTCTGGATCTGGATCGCGACGGTATCATTACGCCACAGGAAGCGCAGGCTGCGCGCTTTGCAGCAGCGCTCGACCGTTTTGATCCGACCCTGTTCTTCGGTGAAGCGCGTCAGCTGCGTCTCGGCTTCGAGGTGGCGTTCTGATGCGCAGAGTGCTGGTCGGTGCGCTGATGCTCGCCAGCGCGTGCCGCGAAGCGCCGGGCCCGTTCACAGTCGAGCGTCCATTCGAGAACGACACCAGCGGCCGCCTCACGTTCAATGTGAATAGTGATCACGCGCCGGCGTGGAACGCTAACAGTGATTCGCTCTACTACAGCGCGCCGACCTTCCCGGGACTGCCGCCCGCGAAGGGCATGCTCCTCAGCGTGCCCCGCAGGGGAGGAACAACGAAACCCATCCTGAGCGCGGTTCAGCTAGGGTTGCCGCGGCAGCCGTGGCTGGCCGCGCCCGTAATCTCAGCCGACGGCAATAGCGTTGCGTTCTTCGAATTGACCGATGTGAAAGACGAGGAGTTCGACCTTATCTCCTGTGCACGGCCGCCGGCGGCCCCGGCGCGCGATACGATCGGCACTCACTCGTTTCTAATGGAAGCAGTTCTGCGTGTGCGGCCGCTGAACAGCGGCGGCGCAAGTGATGCCGCGCGCCTGACGGTGCCCGTTGCGGGGCGTACCTACTCCGAGACAGGCGATATCCAGAACACCGCGCATCCTTTCCATCGCCTGTTCGAGGTGGACGGCGTGCCGATTTTCCGCGCAAGCTGGTCACCGGACGCGACCAGGCTCGCGTACAGCGATGGCTCCAACATACGCGTGTGGACCATTGGTCAGCCGGCCTCGGTCATTCTGCCCGGCACGGAAGATGGCATCATGCCGGCATGGAGTCCGGACGGCACGGCAATCGCCTTCTCGAAACCGTTCCGGGGGACAGCCTCGAGCTTCACATGCTTCGGCCTGATGAATGGTCAGGTTTTGCCCGCTGCCACGTTCACACGCACAGTCTATCCGTTCACACGCCAAAATTCGCAACTCATGCTGATTCGACCGGACGGCACCGGTCTGCGTTCGCTCGGCGAAGGAGATGCGCCGACCTGGACAGCTGACAGCAGAGCGATCATCGCGCATCGCGCTCTCAGCCTGTTCAGCATCTCGGTCGAAAGCGGTACCAGCACCCAGATTCCAAATACACTGAATGCATTCGAGCCCGCGCTCTCACGCGATGGGCGTTTTCTCAGCTTTGCCCGTCGCATTGAGGCCGGCACCGAAACCAATCCCAAAGGCAATTACGACATATGGGTCGCACCCTTTTAGCATTTTTATTGGCTGCTGCGCTCGGCGCGTGCGATGATCCGATCGTCTTCATTGGCGATCTGCCGGGGTTCATGCGCATTACCGCAGGCGTTGGTGATTCGATCGGCACGCGCGTCGATTCGATTGCGCTGCGCACGCGTCTGACCAGGCCGGCCGGACTCGTGGTCAGCAACACCGGCGTGCTGTATTTCGGGGATCAAAGTTCACGCATCTTCAGCGTGACATCCGCCGGCAGACTGACCGTGCTTCACAGTGCGGTCGGTTGTTTCGAGAAAAGCTGCCTCGGACGCGTTCAGGGTGTCGCGCTCACGGCCGAAGGCACCGCGCTGTTGATTGCCGACGACATGAGTGACAAAGTTTGGCGGCTCACGATTGCGAATCGCGAGCTGCGCGCCATTGCGGGCACCGGCCAGAACGCGGTCGCGCCGGATGGCACACCCGCGGCGCAGGCTTCCCTCGCGAGTCCGACCGGCGTGGCGGTGCTGCCGGATGGTCGCATCCTCATCGCGGAACGCAACGCGCACAAGATCCGCGTGATCGGGACCGATGGCATTTTGCGAACGTTTGCCGGCACCGGCACCGCCGGGCAGGCGAGCGACGGCGCGCAGGCGGCCGCCTCGCCATTAAGCAATCCGACCGCAATCTCCGTTACCGACAACATGCTCTACGTCACCGAGACGCTCACCCATACCGTGCGCGCAATCGACCTCACGAGCGGCACGATCCGGCTGATCGCCGGGCGAGGCTCCGCCGGCTTTTCCGGCGATGGCGGGCCCGCGGTCAGCGCCGGATTGAATACGCCATGGGCGGTCGCCGCCTCCGGAGAAAACGTATTCATTGCCGACCAGCTCAATCATCGCGTTCGAGTCGTCAATCTCGAGACCGGTTTGATCTCGACGTTCGCCGGCACGGGCGCGCTGCGTTTCACCGGCAATGGCCGCCCCGCGGGCGAGACAGCGCTGTCAGCGCCCAGCGGCCTCGCAGTCTCACCATTCGGCTTCCTCTATATCTCGGATTGGGGGCACAGCGTAGTTTGGAGAACGCCTGTGCGCGTTGTTACCAACTAGAGAGACAGCAGCAATGAAAATAGTTGTTTGCATAAAGCGCGTGCCCGACACCGAGGCACGCATCCAGATCGCTGACGACAAGACGTCTATTGATCCCGCCGGCATCAAATACATCATCAGCCCGTACGACGAGTTTGCGCTCGAGGCCGCGCTGCGCCTGAAGGAGGCGAAGGGCGAAGGTGAAGTCGTAGCCATCACGGTTGGCGACGCCGCGTCCGCGGAGCAGCTGCGTGCCGCTCTTGCCATGGGTGCCGATCGCGCGATTCTGCTCAGGGGTCAGCCGACGCTCGATGGCTCGGCCACAGCGAAAGCGCTCGCGGCGGAAATAAAGAGCAGCGCGCCCGATCTCGTGCTGACCGGGATGAAGGCTGTTGACGATGATCAGCAGCAGGTCGGCACCATGCTTGGCGAATTCACTGGTATGCCGGTCGTGAGCGTCGTCGCCGAGTTCGAGCTCGAGGATGGCAAAGCCGTTGCGCACAGAGAGGTCGAAGGTGGCGTCGAAATCGTCGAGGTGCCGCTGCCTGCCGTGATCACGATGACAAAAGGCAAACACGAGCCGCGCTATCCTTCGCTCAAGGGCATCATGGCCGCGAAGAAGAAGCCGCTCGAGGAAAAGGACGCGCAGCTGGCGGCATCACGCGTGACAGTGAGAGAGATCACGAATCCGCCGGAGCGGCCCGCCGGCAAGGTCGTTGGTAAGGGCGTCGACGCGGTAGCTGAGCTCGTCAGGCTGCTAAGAGAAGAAGCGAAGGTATTGTAAAGATGGCGGGCATACTTGCAGTAGCGGAGCAGCGCGACGGCGTACTGCGCAAGATTTCAGAAGAGACAGTTACGGCGGCCGCATCGGTGGCCGAGAAACTTGGCGGCGACGTGCACGTGTTCCTTGCCGGCGGACCGGGCATCTCGGGCTCGGCGTCGTCATTGGGCAGTTTCGGCGCCGCAAAAATAATGGTTGCGGAGAGCGCCGCGCTCCAGCAGTACGATGCCGAAGCGCTGGCGCAATTGGTTGCAGACCTGGTGCAGGCCGGCGATTACGCCGCCGTTTTCTTCGGTGGCAGCTCGTTCGGCAAGGATTTGGCGCCCCGCGTTGCGGCCAGGCTGGATGTGCCGCTTGCTACCGATGCCACGGCCATCGACGTCGACGGCTCCAACATCGTCATCTCGCGGCCCGTATATGCGGGCCGTGCGATCGCGAAGGTGGTCCTGGACGCTCGACCAAACGTCGTGTCGGTGCGGCCAAATGTGTTTCGTGCGCAAGCGCGCACGGCGGCAGGTGCGGTCGAGAAGATTGCGGTGGCCGACGTCAAGCCGGGCCGAGTCAAAGTGCGCGAGCTGAAAGCAGCGGCTGGGGCGAAGCTGGATGTCGGCGAGGCACCTATTGTTATTTCCGGCGGCCGCGGCCTGAAAGGTCCCGAGAACTGGCATCTGCTCGAGTCACTGCGTGATGCGCTAGGCCCTAACTGTGCCCTGGGCGCATCACGCGCGGTTGTCGATGCCGGCTGGCGTCCGCACGGCGAGCAAGTCGGCCAGACCGGCAAAACTGTTTCGCCGCAGCTGTACTTCGCCATCGGCATCAGCGGCGCGATGCAGCATCTCGCAGGCATGCGCAGCGCGAAAACCATCGTCGCCATCAACAAGGACGCCGATGCACCGATCTTCAAGATCGCCGATTACGGCATTGTCGGTGATGTCACTGAAGTGCTGCCGAAACTGGCGGAGGAGATCAAGCAGCAGTGCAGGTAACGCAGATTACGCAGATTTGCGCAGATTTCGCTGAGCGTTCGGGAGCTGAGGCTGCACGGTGAATTCGCGAGCGCGAGGATAACAAAAGTAAATTCCAATCTTCTTGTCCTCGCGTCCGCAGCTCACGCGTCCATTCTACGATTCCTTCGCGCTCAGCGAAATCTGCGTAAAATCTGCGTAATCTGCGTGAAAAAAGAGCCGGTGAGTTATTCAACCCATCGAGTCCCGTACTTTCCGCGAATCATGCGTAATGGCTTTCCATCCTGCACCGTCAGCACAAAAACATCATCATAGCGCCCGTCTGCGATTTCTTCGATCTCCGGTCCGCCGAATGCCTTGATCCCGGGCCCGAAGGTGTTGCTGTGGCCGATCACCAGCGAGACGCGACCGCCGCCATTCCTGCGGATGTGCTCGGCAATGTCGCGAGCATACGGCGCCGCAGCCGTGATTGGTATTTCGATAACCGGAATGGCGAGTGAATCGGCGAGTACCTGCGACGTCTGCCGATTGCGCAGCCGGTTGGTGACGTAGATTACGTCGACGCCCGAATCACGAAGCAATGGCAGCAACGCTGCGGCGCGCTCTCGCCCTTCCGCCGAGAGCGGCGGATCGTTCTTCGGCTCTGCCGCCTTTTCCGCATGCCGCACCAGGATGACGGTACCCGGCTGCGATTGCGCCAACAAATCGCAAGGTGTGATCGCACTCATCGCACTGATCGCACTCATCGCACTTATCGCACTCATCGCACTCATCGCACTCATCGCTCCCATCGCTACATCCTCCGATAACGCGGGCCCGATCCACCTTCACGCGGTGTCCAGCGAGGCCCGAGGACATCGGTAGCCTTGCAGTCGATGCAGTTCGGCGCATTGACTACCAGCCTGTCACCATCGCGTTCGTACACGCCGGCCGGACAAACGTGCGAGTAGAAGTGCGCGACAGCCGCCGGAATATCCTTACCGATGAGCAGGTGGGAAGGGATATCGTCGCGTGTAGCATTCCCCGATCTGAAGACCGCGTCGAGTTTGCGAAAGGTCAGCTGGTTGTCCGGCGTGAGCTGAATCTCATCGCCATGTTCGCGCGGCTCGTCAGCGTCCGCGCTCGTATCGATCTTGCGCCCCGGTACTGCGCCACGGCTCAGCGTCATCAACGCGGCCTTCAAACCACCCGTAAAAAAGCCTTCCTTGAATGCCAGTCGCATGTTACGGCGCCTGCGCAGATCGTCCACGACGAAGCTCGCGTTCATGGCGTCGTCGTATTGCTTCAATGTGTTGGTAGTCGTGTCACGCTGCTTCAAGGCCGCGAAGATCGCGTTGGCCGCTTCGATGCCGGAGTGAACCGCGTAATGAATGCCCTTCAGCGAAGCGACTTCCACGAAACCGGCAGCATCGCCGAGAATGACGACACCGTCGCCGTGCCGGCGGGCCGGCAGTGAGTAGTAGCCACCTTCCGGAATCGTCTTGGCGCCCCACTCGACCATCTCGCCGTCCGTGAGCTGCTCGCGAAAGAGCGGATGCGTCTTCATTTGCTGAAGCAGCTTGTGCACGTCCAGATGAGCATTGCGATAATCCAATCCAACGACCAGACCAAGCGCGACGACGTTGCGCTCGAGCGGATACATGAAGCTGCCGCCAAATGCATCACGCGGCAGCGGCCAGCCGAGGGTGTGCACGATCGCATCGAGCGGCTGCCTGGTTTCCCAGATCTCCTTGACGCCCAGCGCGAAGATCTGCGGATTTGGCGAGCTGATGTTCTGCCAGGCCAAATACGCCTGCGACAACGTGCCTCGCGTTCCTTCCGCTATGGCGGTGACTCGTGCAACTATGTCGGTCGGTGGGTTGTAGCCGGGCCCAACTTCCCGATTTCGACTTAAACCACTCGGCTCGGTACGGACACCAATGACTTTCTGACCGTCGACCAGCAGGGATGCAGCCGGAAAGCCGGTGAATACGTTGATACCGAGCGCCTCGGCTTTTTCGCCGAGCCAACGCACCAGCTCACAGATCGAAGCGATGTAATTGCCATGATTCTTCATCGTCGGCGGCGTCGGAATGCGCACCGATCGATTCTTCGTCATGACGAAGACGCGCTCCTTCTGGACGGCGCCGCGAAATGGCAAGTCCGAATCGCTCAACTCCGGAAACAGCGCGCGCAACGAGCGCGGATTGACGACGGCGCCGGAAAGGCAGTGCTCACCTAGTGACTCGGCCTTCTCGAGTACCGCGATCGTGATTTCGCCGAGGCCGCCTCCGGCATCGTTGTCATTCTGCACCAGGCGGGCGAGGTGAATCGCGCCTGCCAGCCCGGCGGGTCCGCCACCAACGAATACGACGTCCATCTCGACGCTCTCGGCGTCGGGCTGCTGCTCGAGAATGAGACGGTCTAACGGCAGTGGCGGCTGATAGCGCGCCGGAATGATCGGCAATCCGTTGCTCACTTTGACATCCGTGTCTGGAATCCAGGTTCCATCTGCGCATCGTCCTGAGCGACGAGGCGCACAACACTTACTTCCGCTCCGGCGGCAATTTCGTTCGCATCCTCCGGCACGACCATCAGCCCATCCGCGCGGACTACCGAGCTGAGCATGCCCGAGCCCTGAGGGCCAGTCAGCTGCGCGACCAGCACGCCGTTGTTAAGCCCGAGTCGCACGCGCATGAACTGCGTCAGCCCCGCACTGGTGATCAGCTGCTCGGAGAGCCGCGCGGTCACTACCGGCGAGTAAAGAGCGGTGCGCCCCAGCATTTTGCGAAGCGCAGGCTTCACCAGAATCTCGAACGTGACGACCGCAGATACGGGATTGCCCGGTAATCCGAAAATCGGAACCTGGTCCGACGACCCAAATGAAAATGGACTGCCCGGCCGAATGCGTACGCGCCAGAAGTGGGTTCTGACCCCGAGCTCCTCGAGGACAGCCTTCACCAGATCATGCTCGCCCACACTCGCGCCCGCCGACGTCACCAGTACATCGGCCTGGAGGCCGCGCTCGAGATGATTTCGCAAGTCGCCCTCATCGTCACGCGCGATGCCCAGCACGAGCGGCTCCGCGCCGACCGCGCGGACGGCCGCGGCCAATGCGTACGAGTTCGAGTTTACAATGCGTCGCCCTGCAAGCACCTGATCGAAATCATCGAGATCCACCAGCTCATCGCCGGTTGACAGGATCGCGACGACCGGCCGTTTGTGCACGCGCACGCTAGCGCAGCCGATCGATGCGAGCAAGCCGATCTCGCCCGGGCGCAGAATCGCACCCGCTTGCAATGCGACGCGTTGCGCCTTTACATCCTCGCCGCGCGGCCGAATGTTGCGGCGCGCGTCGGTGGCCGCGCGCACGTGTACAACATCACTTTCCTCACTCGTGTGCTCGATCCGCACTACCGAATCCGCGCCTGACGGGATCGGCGCGCCCGTCATGATCTTGATTGCCTCACCTGCGCCAACCGCGAGAGAAGGGAAGCCGCCGGCCTGCACCCGTTCGATGAGCGCAAGACGAACGGGCGCGTCGCGTGACGCACCCGCAATGTCTTCGCTGCGAACCGCGTAGCCATCCATTGCGCTGTTATCCCACGGCGGTAAATCGACTGGCGAAATTGCGTCATGGGCGAGGACGCGGCCCAGCGCTTCGTCGATTGCAACGGCCTCGGTGGCCATGGGCGCTACCGCAGCAAGGATCTGTTCGAGCGCAGCAGCGAGCCCGATCCAGTCCGCAGCGCGCGCTACCTCGCTCATGATCCTGTCTCCAGCGCAATGCGCTGCGCGCTCACCAATTCGTCAGGCGTGTTGACGTTCATGAAAAGAACCGCTGGATCACCGAAATGACGAACTTCGTCGAGCGGTATCGCTGTGACGCGCACATCGTCGAAAAAGCTGATCATGCGATGATCGCCGCGCGCGACTGCGCGCTCGATTGCCGCGACACAGCGCGTGGAGTAGTACGAGAACAGTGGCTCGACGCCGCGTCGCCCACCGCTGGAAGGTGACACGACATCCGCGTGCGCGGTCAGCTGCACCATCCGCTCGAGCAATCGCACAGATGCGAACGGCATATCGCACGCGATCGTCAGAATGCCAGCGCGCCCGCGTTCCTCTGCCCAGCGCAACGCGGTCAGCAGTCCCGCCAGCGCGCCGCCGGCTTCGACCTGATCCGGCCGCATCGGCAAACCGAGCTGCGCGTAGGCATCAACGTCATTGGCAATGATGACGACGTCGTCCGCAACCGCTTCCAGTGCTGATATCACGCGGTCGATAATGCGTTGGCCGCCGACTTCGGCATAGGCCTTCAGGCCGCCATAGCGCGTATTGCGGCCGCCGGCCATCACAACGCCCAGAATATTGGAAGTTGCAAGCTGGTCCGTGCTCAATAGACGTATGCCTTCCGGCCGGCAGCGCGCCCGATTATTGGCATCCCCGCACCGCGCGCGATCGCCACCGCAAGGCTAGTGGGGATCGACCGGCTCGCGAGCCATGCAATTCCACTTTTCGCGGCCTTGCGCGCGATTTCACCACTTACGCGCGAGCTGATCAGCATGCCGAACTGTGTCAGGTCGGCGCCGTCCAACACCGCCATGCCGATCGCTTTGTCGACGGCGTTGTGCCTGCCGACGTCCTCGGCCTGATACGCAATGTTGCCGTCCCTCGCGAGCGCGGCCGCATGCATGCCGCCGTGCTCGTGGCGCGCATCCACGCCCGCGAACAATGCGCGATACAGCTCCGTGAACTGGTCGCTGGTTGGAAGCTGGCTGCCTTTCGGGCGCGGCCGCGACGTTGCGGCGATAGCCGGCGGCGCTGTGAGCGAGACGATAATGGGATCGGCCATTCTATCGTAATTTGGAAGCCGGTCCGGGCTCGGGGTGAATCCTTCCGCGTAAAGCCGGCCGGCTGCCATGGCCTCGAGGTCGGCCGGCGTGCAACGCCACTCGTAGAGCGTTTCGCCATTGTGCACGAGCCGCACGATTCGCTCTTCCACCATCGGTCCATTCATGCCGACCTCAGCACGCGCAGCGCCGTCGCCTTCATGTGCGCAATCACATCTCTGCCGGGCCGCAACCCAAGCGATTCGACACTGGTCCGCGTCACCGAAGCGCTCAACTTCAACGCACCGTCCAGCCGCAGCCAAACCAGCCCGCCCGACCCGCTCATGGCCGTGATGCGCAGACGAAACTGATTGCGTGCGCTTACCTCCGCGGTCGTGGCCTCGAGCACCGATATCATCACGTCCTCGGGGCGATAGCTGACATGCGCGCGCATGCCGGCCGCCGCGCTCCATTTGTGTGCGGGTGACATCGTCGCCCACAATAGCGCGCTGCCAACCGCCACCTGCACCAGCTCCTCCGCAACCGTCGTGATTACGCCATCCAGTAAGAGCTCGGCTCCTGTAAACGAGGCGACGAACGGCGTGCGCGGATCATCGAGCATGTCCTCGGGTGTGCCCGCCTGAACAATGCGGCCATTGTCCAGGACCGCGATCCGGTCCGCGAGCGCAAACGCTTCAGCCGGATCATGTGTGATCAGCACGACCGCGCCGGCATGCGTGCGCGCGGCCCGTTCGACATCTTCGCGAAACGACCGCTTGATCAGAACATCGAGATTCGCGGTCGGCTCGTCCAGCAGCAGCACATCCGGCCGCAGTGCGATCGCGCGCGCCAGTGCAACGCGCTGCGCTTCGCCGCCGGACAATGTGCGAACCGATGCGTCGAGTATTGCTTCGAGACCGAATGCATTCGCGGCGCTCGCGATGCGAGCTTGACGATCTGCCATTTTCCTGAGGCCGAAGGCAATGTTGTCACGCACACTGCCGGCAAAGAGAAACGGCCGTTGAAAGACACCCGCCATCGTGCTCCCCGTGAAGCTGATGCGGCCCGCGTCTGGTCGCTCGATGCGCAGCAGCAGGCGAAAGAGAGTCGACTTGCCGGCGCCGTTCGGCCCCAGTATGGCAAGCACTTCACCGCGCCGCACTACCAGCTCATCGATGTCAATGACCGGTTGCCCGCCATACGATCGCCGCAGCGACTGCGCATGAATCAACGCCGTGCTCATGCAACCGGACGTGGCCGCGAGATAGCGCTCGCCCGCAGGCGGCCCTGCTGTGCATACGTGAGCGCAATGTTCACGGCAAAGGCGATGAGGAGCAGAACCAGGCCGAATGCGAGCGCGGTCGCGAAATTACCCTTGCGCGTCTCAGTCACGATGGCCGTGGTCATGACGCGCGTTTGGCCCGCGATATTGCCGCCGACCAGCATTACCGCGCCGACCTCCGAGATTACCGCGCCGAAACCCGCAACCACCGCGGCGATCAAGCCGAGCCGCGCTTCGCGCACTTGCATGTAAAGCGCGTGCAGCCAGCTCGCACCGAGCGCGCGCGCCTGAAGCGCCACGTCGGCTGGCACTGCCTGCACCGCGGCCAGGGTGATGCCGGCAACGTATGGCGCCGCGAGGATCGCCTGCGCGATCACCATCGCCTGGGGTGTAAAGAGCAGATCGAGCTGCGCGGCCGGACCGTCGCGCGACAGAAACATGAACACGAACAAGCCAATCACGACTGGCGGAAACGCGAAGCCCGTGTGGATCAGTGCGATGACCAGACTTCTGCCGCGAAATCGCTGCGCGCCGACCAGCGCGCCGATCGGCATGCCGATCAGTACCGCGAGCAGCACGGCAACTCCGGACACGCGCAGCGACCGGGCAATGATCTCGAAAATTGCCGCATTCC
>JBQTID010000281.1:0-11841 GCA_052389275.1 Gemmatimonadota bacterium
TGCGTTTCTTGCCAGCGATGCCTTGCGCGGTCGTGATACACCGAGCCAGGGACTGGAAGCCGCCGCAGCCTACATTGCGAGCGAGTTTCAGCGGCTCGGGCTCGAGCCGCGCGGCGACCAGGGCACCTACTTTCAGCGCTATCCATACACCGTTCGGCGGCTGATAGCCGACAGCGCGCGTTTGACCGTTACAACGCGTGGTGAAGCGACCATGCTGCGGGTCGCGACCGACTTTTTTCTGGCTGCGGGAACGCCGGCCCGTGCGGCCGGCGACCTCTACTTCGTCGACGCACGAACCCCGGAAACGAGCCACGCAACTTTACCGCGCGGGCATGTTCGCATTGTCTATGTCGGCGGAGCCATGGATCGCGCCTGGCGAACGGCGGTCAACAACGCGCGCCACGCAGCGAGAACATCGGCCAGTGCATTGATTATCGTTCTCGATCCGGCGATCACGGACGCGGACATCCGCCGGCGCGCCGCATCAGCTTTGACGAGCGCCACGGTCGCGCCGGTGGTATCCACCGTCTTTCTGCGTTACGACCGCGCGCGCGATCTCTTTCGTCAGGCGGGACAGCATCTCGATGCAGTGGTGGCGCGCGCGAAACAGGGTCCAGTCGAGCCGGTCGCGCTGACCGGCACTACCGCGCACATAGCGGCGCCGGTAGTCGAAGTCGTACACCGGCCGCCTAATGTCGTGGCGGTGCTGCCCGGCAGCGACCCGGAATTGCGCAGCACGTACATCGTGCTCAGCGCGCACATGGATCATGTGGGTGTCGGCCAGCCCAATGCGCAGGGTGATTCCATTTACAATGGCGCAGACGACGACGCGTCCGGCACTGCCGCCGTGATCGAAATCGCGGAGGCGCTCGCCGCTCTGCCGGCTCCGCCTGCGCGTTCGGTCATGTTCCTGCTGGTCAGCGGGGAAGAGAAGGGTTTGCTCGGCTCGCAGTATTTCGCCGATAATCCGACTGTGCCGCTCGCGAGCATCGTCGCCAACATCAACATCGACATGATCTCGCGCAATGCGCCCGACACCGTGGTAGCGATCGGCCAGGATTACAGCTCGCTTGGTCCGCTCATGCAGGAGGTAGTGCGCAGTCACCCGGAGCTGCGGCTGACCGTGTCTCGCGACATCTGGCCGAACGAGCGCTTCTTCTTTCGGAGCGACCACTACAACTTCGCGAAGAAGGACATTCCGGCGATTTTCTTCTTTTCAGGCGTTCATGAGGATTATCACCGCCGCTCGGACGAGGTCGCGAAGATCGATGCGGACAAGGCTGCGCGCATCGCTACGCTCGCGTATTATGTTGCCCACCAGATCGCGAGCCGCCGCGAGCCGCCGAAATGGAGCGAGCAGGGACTGAGAGAAGTACGGTCATTAACGAGGTAACACATCAATGAAAGTTATCTGGAGCATCATATTGCTGGCGTCGCTCGTGTTGGCGGTGGCGGTGCCAGTGTTCTTCGGCCATGGACTGATTGCGCATGGCGGCCCATGGTTCATGCTGGCGGGCGCTTGTCTGGTGATCGCAGCGGCGCTGTTCTTCGTTCAGATTCGTTTTCGCCGGGATGCCGGACCTGCACATCACTGAAGCGCGATGAGCGATCTGAAGCGGCGGGCTTTCCTCGCGCGGCTGTTCAGCGGTGGCGCTACCATCGCGGACAAGACGATCCCTGCGCTCAGCTCGCTGACCTTCCCGAAAAGGCAACTCGGCCGCACCGGCCAATGGGTGCCGATCATCGGCCTCGGCACGGCGGGTATCGGTCGTGGCCTCGGCGATGACGTGGCTGCGCAGCTGCTCAACAAGGCGGTCGATCTCGGCGTCACTTACATCGACACCGCGCCGGCCATTGGCGGCTACGGCCGCGCTCAACTCCAGATCGGACGCGCACTGCGCGCGCGCCGCAACGAGATATTCCTCGTTTCGAAAGTCTTCGAGCCCGCTGGCGACGGCGCGCGCCGCCTGCTCGAGTCCACTCTGAAAGAGCTGCATACCGACCAGCTCGATCTGCTCTACGTTCATTCGCTTGGACACGACAAGATGGATCCCGACGTGGTCTTCTCGAAGCACGGCGTGTTCGAAGCCGTCATGAAGGCTAAACAGGAAGGACTCACGCGCTACGTCGGTGTTTCGGGTCACAATCGTCCAGACCGCTTCATGCGGGCACTCGCCGATTACGATCTCGACGTGCTCATGACGGCGGTGAATTTCGCCGATGTGCATACGTACGACTTCGAGAACCGGATCTGGCCTTTCGCGCGCCGGCGGCAGCTGGGCCTCGTCGCCATGAAAGTGTATGGTGGCATCCAGGGCGGCGGGCACACGCCGGCGCTCATGCATCAAAAGCATCACGAGCTGGCGCTGCGCTACGCGTTGTCGCTGGATGGATGTGCGACCGCCGTAATCGGCATAGTGAATCCGGATGAGCTGGAAGACAACGTCACACGTGCGCGCGCGTTTGCGCCATTGAGTGAAGCGGAACGAACCGAGTTGCTTTCGCTGGGAGCCGAGCTGGCCGCGGAATGGGGTGAGCATCTCGGAGTCAAGGCGTGAGAACTCGAGTCCCCGAGGACTGCTATGCGAAAAACGTAGGTTGATCGAAACGGTCCGGCCAGTGTATCATTACCAGTGCGCATAGAACACATCCGCAACTTCTGCATTGTCGCTCACATCGACCACGGCATATCCACGCTTGCCGACCGTCTGCTCGAGCAAACCGGCACGCTGTCGCGCCGCGAGATGGAATCGCAGGTGCTGGACTCGCTCGACCTCGAGAAAGAGCGCGGCATCACCATCAAGCTGCACGCCGTTCGCATGTTGTACAACGCGCGCGACGGCCGCGAATACCAGCTCAATCTGATCGATACGCCGGGCCACGTGGATTTTACGTACGAGGTGTCGCGCTCGCTGGTCGCGTGCGAGGGCGCCATCCTGGTCGTGGATGCGTCGCAAGGCGTTCAGGCGCAGACGCTCTCGAATCTGTTCCTGGCGATGGATGCGGGGCTCGAGATCATTCCGGTGCTGAACAAGATCGATTTGCCGGGAGCGGAGCCCGAGCGCAGGCGCGCCGAGCTGGTCGAGCTGCTCGGCGTAATGCCGGCTGAAGTGCTGACCGTCTCCGCCAAGGAAGGCGTCGGTGTGCCGGAGCTACTCGAGGAGATCGTGCGGCGCGTGCCGCCGCCCGAGGGCAATCCCGACGCGCCCGCGCGCGCTCTCATCTTCGACTCCTACTACGACAAGTATCAGGGCGCGGTGCCGATGATCCGGGTCGTCGATGGTGTATTCAAGCCCGGCATGCGGCTCACGTTCGGCGCGACGCCCGATGCCGTCTATCCGGTCGATGAAGTCGGCTACTCGCGGCTCGGTCGTTTCCCGATCGCACAGCTGTCACCAGGTGAAGTCGGTTACGTCATAGCCGGCATCAAGCGCGTCAGCGACACCAAGGTCGGCGATACGATTCTCGACGCGGACAATCGCGCGCCGGAGCTGCTGCCGGGCTACCGCGACGTGCACCCAATGGTATTCGCGGGCGTGTACCCGACCGACGCACATCAGTACGAGGACCTGCGCGATGCGCTCGAGAAGTTGAAGCTGAACGACGCGTCGCTCTTCTACGAGAAGGAAACGTCGCAGGCGCTCGGCTTCGGCTTCCGCTGCGGCTTCCTCGGGCTGCTGCACATGGAAATCGTGCAGGAGCGGCTGGAGCGCGAGTTCGAGCTGGATCTCGTGACCACGGTGCCGAGCGTGGAATACCATGTAGTGCTGACCAGCGGCGAGCAGCTGCTGGTCGAGAACCCGAGCCTGATGCCGGACCGCGGCAAGATCGACGAGCTGCTCGAGCCGTACGTGAAGGCGCGCATTGTGGTGCCGGCGGAATACATTGGCGCGGTGCAGAAGCTGTGTCATGAGCGACGCGGCGAGTATCGTCACATGCACTATCTCGATCCCACGCGCGTCGAGTTCCAGTACGAGCTGCCGCTCGCTGAGATTATTCTCGACTTCTACGACAAGCTGAAGGGCTCGACGCGCGGCTATGCGTCGCTGGACTGGGAGTTCGTCGCGTACCGGCCGAACGATCTGGTCAAGCTCGACATGATGATCAATGGTGATCCGGTCGACGCGTTCAGCGTCATCATTCACCGCGACAAGGCATACGAATACGGTCGCGCCATCGCAGCCAAGCTGCGCGAGCTGATTCCGCGGCAGCAATACGAGGTTGCGATCCAGGCCGCCATCGGCGGCCAGATCATCGCGCGCGAGAGCATCAGGGCGGTGCGTAAGGACGTGACCGCGAAATGCTACGGCGGCGACATCACCCGCAAGCGCAAGCTGCTCGAGAAACAGAAGGCGGGTAAGAAGCGCATGAAACAGGTCGGCACGGTGGAGATCCCACAGGAAGCGTTCCTGGCCGTGTTGAAAGTCGGGGAATAAGTGGCCGAGTTGAAATCGAAATTGAACACCGGATTAGAACACCGGATTAGAACACCGGATTAGAACACCGGATTAGAACACCGGATTAGAACACCGGCCGCAGTTCTACGCCGAAGTTCTAAACCGAAGTTCTAAACCGGTTTTCTAATCCGCCTTTCTAATCCGAAGTTCTAACCCGGTTTTCTAGTCCGAAGTTCAGAACTTCAACTTCAAGTAGTTCCAGTTAATCGAGCCCCGATCGATTGATTCCTCGGCCGGTTCAGCGGTGTTGATGGGCGCAATTGGAGGAGCGGCCGTTGAAGCACTATCAATTCTGATAAACAATGTATGGAACGAGGTAGGATGCACCGCGAGCTGTTACGTTCACCGTATCGGTGGCGGGGCGATGGTCGGATCAATGATCGGCTATGGGATCGGCCTCACACGATCCAGATCTCATTGGGAAATCGAGTGGCGTAGAGACCCGCGGTGAACGCAAAGTCTGCGCTAAGTGGAAGGCCGTGCATCGCGAGTTCGTGCACGGTCCTTTATTTTGCGCGGTAACCTGGAGGATCGTCTGCATCGCGAACTTATCCGTGCTCCCAACCACCTTGGTGATTTCGTCATGGCACTGCCGGCCCTCTACGCCGCGCAGCCAGACGCCGTCCTGCTGCCGCGCTGGCTCGAGCCGCTCGCGCGCATGGCTGGCTTCACAACCATGCCTTTCGATCGCGACGCGCGAGGCTTCGCGAACGCCGTTCTATGCCTGCGACGCCGCGGGTTCAGCAGCGGCGTGCTGCTGACGCCTTCATTTTCCTCCGCCCTCATGCTGCGGCTCGGACGCGTGCGCAGCCGGCGCGGCACGAACACCGACCGGCGCGCGTCACTACTCACGTCCGTTGTCGATCGCGCGCTGATCGCGCACAACCATCGCTCTTCCATCTATGTGCTGCTCACGACCGGTGATCTGCCTGGCGAACGCCCGGTTCCGAGGCTCGAGGTGCCGCGCGAGATGCGCGCGCGCTTTCGCAAGCTGCTCGGGACCGAAGCGCCACTGATCGGCATGGTGCCTGGCAGCAACGCACCGTCGCGCACCTGGCCGGCGGATTGCTTCGCTGCGGTCGCGGAGGAATTGTCTCGTGACGGGCGCGTCGTCGTGTTCGGAAGCTCGGCGGAAGCAGAGCGCACGCGCATGGTCGCGCGCGACGTCGCCATGGATCTCGGTGGCCGCACCGATCTGCCAATGCTCGCGGCCGGTCTCGCCGAATGCGAGCTGGTCATCAGCAACGACACCGGTCCGCTGCATCTCGCGGCAGCGGTCGGCACGCGCACGATCTCGCTGTGGGGCGCCGGCAATCCCGCCGAGACGGGCCCGCCGCCCGGACACGTGATCATGCGCGATGCGCGGTTGCCGTGTCTCGAGTGCGTGAAGAACGTTTGTCCGCGCAAAGGGCGAGGCTACATGCTCGAGCGCGCATACATGGAATGCATGCACCTCATAACCGCCGACGCGATCATCACGGCCGCCCGCCAATAGAAGAACCGATGTGAAAGGTGCCGAAGTTTTGGTGACGCAGTTAAAGGTGATGAAGTCAAGGACGCAGCTAAAGGTGCCGCTTTGTCCGCTACGCGGTCGGTGGCTTCCTGGATGAGGCGTCAGCTTTAACCTCATCACATTTAACTTCGGCACCCTATAAACTTCGCACCGTGGATGCTGACCCCTTTGGGAAGGTCGCTGGCGGCTGTATGTTCCCGCCATGACTTTACCTACCGACAAGAAGTGGGTGATCGGCGTCGACCTCGGCGGTACCAACATCGTGGTCGGCGTGCTGCCTATTGATGGCGGCACCGGCGAAGTTCTCGGTCTCAAATCGGAACCGACCGAAGCGCAGCGCGGCGCGAAGTACGTCGTCGACAAGATCGTGTTGCTGATCGAAGAAGCGCGCGCGGAGGTGGTCTCCCAATTCGGTGGCGCGCGCAGCGATTTCGGTGGTCTCGGCATCGGCGCGCCCGGCCCACTGCATCGGCCATCCGGCACCGTCATCCACGCGCCCAACCTCGGCTGGCGCAACTTTCCGCTGCGCGATCTCGTCTCCAATGCGGTGAAACTGCCCGCCGTGCTCGACAACGATGCCAATTGCGCGACCTACGGCGAGTGGTGGCTCGGCGCCGGGCGCAACGTGGACACTCTGATCGGCCTGACGCTCGGCACCGGCATCGGTGGCGGCATCGTGCTGCACGGCGAAATCTTTCACGGCGTCAGCGATGCGGCGGGCGAGATCGGGCACATGACCATCGAGGCGAACGGACGCAAGTGCGCATGCGGCAACTACGGCTGTCTCGAGGCTTACGCGTCCGGTCCCAACATCGCCGCGCGCGCGCGCGAAGGCATCGAGTCGGGTTACGAATCGATGCTGTCGGATCTCGTGCACGGCAAACTCGAGGACATTACCGCCGCCACCGTTTACGAAGCCGTCGTGCTCGGCGATCCATACGCGAACGAAGTCATGCGCGAGACCGCCAAATTCCTCGGTGCCGGCGTCGCCAACATCGTCAACATCTTCAATCCAGAAATGGTCGTGATCGCTGGTGGCGTGACGCAGGCGGGCGATCACCTGTTCGTGCCGCTGCGCGCGGAAGCGCGGCGGCGCGCGTTCAAGAGCGCGATGGACGCGTGCGAGATCACCGCGGCCACGCTGCCCGGCACGGCGGGCGTGATCGGTGCGGCCGGCGTGTTCAAGAAACAGTATTTTGGCTGAGCGTGCCGACGAATCCGCGCGCGGCCTGTGGCCGCAAGCGCCCTTCCCGGGCTGAAGCGAAATAGAGCGTGGACGCGCAATGCGGCTCGGCGTAGTCGGCACGATGGTGTGGGACCGCATCTACGCGCGCGACATGCGCAGCGGCCCGATCGAAGAATGGGGTGGCGTAACCTACACGCTGTCCGCGTTCCAGGCGGCCGCGCCGGCGAACTGGCGCATCGTTCCGATCATGAAAGTCGGCCGCGACCTGCGCCAGCGCGCGTTCGATTTTTTGCAGACTCTACCAGCGCTCGATCTCGAGCAGGGCCTTGTGCTGGTCGACGAGCCCAACAATCGCGTCGAGCTGCGCTACCAGGATGCGGAACGCCGCTGCGAGCGGCTGACCGGCGGCGTGCCACCCTGGAGCTGGGATGAGATCGCGCCGCTCCTAAAGAACATCGACGCGCTCTACGTGAATTTCCTGTCGGGCTGCGAGTTGTCTCTGGAGACCGCGCAGCGCCTGCGCATCGGTTTTCATGGACCGATCTACACGGACCTGCATTCGCTGCTGCTCGGCATGGACGCGAGCGGCATGCGCGTGCCGAAGCCGCTGGCCGAGTGGCGCGAGTGGATTCAGTGCTTCGACATCGTGCAGGTCAACGAGGATGAGCTGGCGCTGCTGTCATATTACTGGGGCGACCCGTGGCGCTTTGCAGCGGAAGTCGTAGGCGAGGAGCTGCGATTGCTGCTGGTCACGCTCGGTCCGCGCGGCGCGGTGTATTTCGCTGCCCCGTCTTTCGAGGGCAATCCGCTTACCTGGCGCCATCCGGGACTGCACGTCAGCAAGAAACTCGCTACGCCGGGTTCGGTCGTCAGCGAGAAAATCGCCGCGCCCACGACTGTACTCGAGGGTGATCCAACCGGCTCGGGTGATGTCTGGGGCGCCACCTTCTTCATGCGTTTGCTGCTCGGCGACGATGTGCGCGCCGCAATGATCGAAGCGAATCGCGCCGGCGCGCGCAACGTTCAATATCGTGGCGCGACCGGGCTGCACCAGTTTCTGAAAGGCCGTATCGCAGGATGAGAGTCATTACAGTTCCGGCCTCACTCGACGAGCATTCGTTCGAGCAGCTGCTGGACGGATTGCCACCGGCAGCCGGCGAACGCGTGCTGCTGGACGCGCGTTATCTACGCTTCGCGGACCCCTTCGGCATGCTGGGCCTGCTCGCAGTCGGCGAGCATGTCAAACGATCGGGCGAGATCGCGATTCTACAGTTGCCCGACGAAGCCGATGTCGTTGGTTACATGGCGCGCATGGATTTCTTCGATCACGCGCGCGACCTTCTCGAAATTCACGGCGCCGTCAAGCGCAAGCGTGCGGACGAGACCGGCTCGTCGGATATCCTGCTGGAGATCACGCCGGTCAATTCGCATCAGGACGTGCACGGCGTCGTCGATCGTGTCAACCGCCGCGCGGCGGACATTCTTACCAAACAGTTGAATTACCCGAAGCTTCAAGCCGGCCATTTCAGCATGGTCCTGTCCGAAGTCTGCCAGAACATCATCGAGCATGCCGAGGCCGGCGGCTGGGTTGCGACACAGACCTACACGTACAAGAAACGTTTGGGCGGCAGGAAAGTCGTGATCATAGCGGTCATGGATTTGGGCATCGGCTTCAAGGCATCATTGACCAGCGCGCATGCTACCCGCTTCGCCGATCGCTGGAACGACGCGACCGCGCTCGAGTCCGCTTTCATGCACGGACTTTCGCGGTTTCACGATCCCGGCCGCGGTCAGGGGTTACAACAAATTCGCCGCAACGTCAACCGCTGGGGCGGCCGCTTTTCGATCCGCAGCGGCACCGCACGCATCGCCGACGTGCCGGAATGGGATGAAGGTTCCCCCATGGATCAGAACCTCGCATATTTACCGGGCGCACAGATTTGCATCACACTTCCCGCACGCCTGGAAGCATGAATCATCCTGAAAGCATTGTCCCCGTGGCGTTCAACTTGTCGACGCTGGTGCAGCGCTCGGTCGCGAGCCTTTACTCGCATCTGGTGACGCGCCCGACCGGACAGGCGTTGCGGCTCGGCATCGAGAGTCAAATCGGCGAGCTGGATGGATTGTGCGTTTCGGTTCTCGATTTCTCGAACGTCATGGTGCTCGATTACAGCTGCGCCGACGAAGTAGTCGCTAAGCTGATCCAGCGCTTCCAGCCGGCTGATCGGCCGTGTGATGCGTACATTCTGGCGCGCGGCCTCGCCGAGGAACACCGCGATCCAATCGAGGAGGTGCTGACGCGCCACCGGCTGTCCCTGGTTGCGGAGATCGAGGGAGCGTTCGGTCTGTTGGGGCACGCTTCGGTATTCGAGCGATCGGTTTGGTCAGCGTTGCTGCAGCTGTCATCCGCGGAGTCCAGCGAGCTTGCTGAGCGGACCGGCGCCACGTTGGGCGACGTTGACGCGGCGCTGGCTGCACTCGCTCAGTGCCGCACCGTGCTGCGACCCGCCACCTCGCGCCGATATTATTCGCTTACCGCGCTGCTGACCCTATGAATGCGACGGATGGAAGCGCCTGCTGACGAGCCAGTGGGTATCTGAGCCGATTCATCCGAGTCGGGTCCCAAAAACAGCCAGTGCCAACCCCACGACTCTTGCTTTGCCCCCATGTTATGTTACATTAGTAATGTTACATATTGGGAGAAAATGATGAGCAAAGGTCTCGGTCCGAGAATGGTAGTCGAGTTAGACCCATTTCTCAAAAGAAATCTGTACGCGGAATTGGCGCGCGAAGGTCTAACTTTTAAGGCTTGGCTTACCCGAGAGGCGGAACGATACATCGCGGACCGTCGTCAGCCCCAGCTCTTTGTTGCTGAACCAAGACCAGCCTACGGCAACGCCGCGACAAACAAGCGCCAGCCATGAACTTCATTATAAATGAGACCGCGGAGAAGCTGCGTGGCGGCTACTATACCGACAGTGCACTCACAGAATATTTACTTCGCTGGGTTCGTGCGTCAGAGCCGGAATCGCTTCTCGAGCCTAGCTGTGGAGACGGCGCGTTCTTCCGATCACTGATTAACCAAGTACCCATACGATCCCTAACACACATTCTTGGCTGCGAACTCGATTGTGATGAAGCGAATAAGGCTGCACAGGTCGTTCAACAGATTCGTGGCGTCAACGCCGAAATAAGGACAGGCGATTTCTTAACTTGGGTAATTCAGCGGCTCAACACTCCGCCCGACTTCGACGCGATCGTCGGAAATCCGCCGTTCATTCGATATCAGTATCTTGACAGTGCGCAGCAGGAGCGCGCAGAGCTACTTATCCGGCGCTTGGGCCTTCGCTTCACAAAGCACACGAATTCATGGGTTCCTTTCGTCGTCGGTGCCCTAAATCGACTGCGTCCGGGTGGACGGCTCGGCATGGTTGTACCGGCAGAACTTCTGCATGTGTTGCATGCTGATTCAGCACGGAAGTATCTCCTCGACCAGTGCTCGCGGATTCTCGTTTTGGATCCAGAGGAACTATGGTTCGAGAATACGCTACAGGGTGTTGTTCTGCTTCTGGCAGAGAAACGTGCTTCTTCTGATCGTGTGAGCCTCAGCCAGCTTTCCATTACACGCATCAGAGGCCGGCAGTTTCTCACTGGAGATCCGGAGGACCATTTTTCTCAAGCTGAGTACGTTGCTGGGGAAGAGCTACCATCAAAGTGGACCTTTGCACTGCTTTCCAGCAGAGAGCGCCGGATTCTTGAGTTTGTCCGTAGCGCAGAGGGTGTGCGGCCTTTTTCTGAAGCGGCGAGCGTTCAAGTAGGGATTGTCACTGGCGCGAACAGCTTCTTTCTTGTCCCCGATGACGTCGTAGACTCGTTCAATCTCGGCAACTATGCGCATCCAATGTTCGGCCGAAGTGACCACGTTGCAGGCGTGATCTATGATAGCTTAAGCCATGAGGAGAATCGTCGACGCGGGGTTCCTACGAATTTCTTGTGGTTTGACGGTGTTACGCGGGACCAACTTGGAGACGGAGCTGCCCGTTACATAGCGCTTGGCGAGGCCCAAGGACTGCATGAGCGATTCAAATGCCGAATTCGTTCGCCATGGTATAGCGTTCCATCCGTTTTTAGTACTTCTATTGGCATGCTCAAGCGTAGCCATGACTACCCCCGTCTTGTTTTGAATTCCGCGCGGGCGTATACGACGGATACTGCATATCGCATTGAACCTCGCAATATCGATGCACGACAGCTGGTGTATTCGTTCGTGAACTCGGTCACGGCGCTCACGGCGGAGTTGGAGGGCCGGCATTACGGAGGTGGAGTGCTTGAACTCGTGCCCTCGGAAATTAATCGTCTTCTGTTGCCGCTACCGTGTGGGATTTCGGTGCGCTTAGATGAGCTTAACCTCGCTTGCCGCGCTGGTGCTGCTGCGATCGATATTCTCGACCGCCAAGATCAGAATCTCCTAACGGGAATCGGGCTTTCTGTTTCTGAAATCAGTGAGATTCAATCTGCTTGGTGGAAATTGAAAAGTCGTCGGCAGCGCGGTTCCTTAGATGCCGAATTACAAGCTCCGTCAAACGCTTCGCCGTTAGTTGCGACAAGTTACGCTTGAACGAACTTTCGAACAGTTGTGGATTAAGGCTGAGTAATCGATATCCTGAATCTCGGCGCGCCGAGGG
>JBQTID010000282.1:0-4819 GCA_052389275.1 Gemmatimonadota bacterium
CATGGTCATCCCCGAACCGTGGAGAAAGCATGAATCGGTACGTCGGTAAGTTATTCGCCGTTTTTGCGCTCATCGCCCTTGCCCTGCCGGTAGGCCAGGCAAACGCGCAGGGTGTGACGACGGGCGCGATTACAGGTACAGTGAGCGGGCCGCAGGGTCCGGTAGTCGGTGCCAACGTGGTCGCTGAACACGGGCCCTCCGGAACGCGCTACGGCGCATTGACGCGTGCGGACGGCAGGTTCTCGATTCCCGGAATGCGCGTCGGCGGCCCGTACCGGGTTACCGTCTCGAGCATCGGCTTCGAGAATGCAACGCGAGAGAACGTCACCGTCAGCCTGGGCGTTTCGACGCCGGTCGAAATCGGCATGCGCGTGAGCGCGGTTGAAGTCGAGGGCATTACGGTCACAGCAGAGCAGGAAGCGATTCTGAGTCCGGATCGCACGGGTGCTGCGACGTCGGTCGCGAGAGAAGCGCTCGCAACGCTACCCACAATTTCGCGACGGATCGATGACTTCGCCCGCCTGACGCCGCAGTACAGCGGCGGCCCGTTCGGTTTCTCTTTCGCGGGTCAGGACAATCGACTCAACAACATGACGGTAGACGGCTCCTACTTCAACAACTCGTTCGGCCTCGCCGGCCAGCCCGGTGACCGCACGGGTGTTGCGCCAATCTCCATCGACGCCATCGAACAGGTACAGATAAACATCGCGCCCTACGACGTGCGGCAGGGCAACTTCGTCGGTGCCGGCGTGAATACGGTGACGCGCAGCGGAACCAACGATTTCCGCGGCTCACTGTTTTACCAGTTCCGCAATGAGGATTTCGTCGGCACGCAGGCTAAGGCGTTGGAATTCGTGCCGGCTGAGTTCGATTTCAGCCAGATCGGCGGCTGGGTCTCCGGCCCCATTCTCCAGAACAAGCTCTTCTTCTTCGCCAGCTTCGAGGACGAAGGCACCACGGAGCCCGGCTCGTTTTTCCGTCCGCGCCGCGCCTCCGGTGAGACGGGCAACGTCTCGCGCGTGCTCGCTTCGGACCTCGAGACACTGGGCAACTATCTCAGCAACAACTTTAAATACGAACCAGGCCCGTTCGAGAATTACTCGTTCGAGACGCCGGGCACGCGCTTTCTGGGCAAGTTGGATTACAACTACAACGAGCGGAACAAGTTCAGCCTGCGCTATACCCACCTTGACTCCGAGGATGACGTGCTGGCCTCGACATCGAGCGGGCTCGGCTTCGGCCGCAGCAACCGCGGCTCGGGCAGCCTTGGATTCGCGAACACGAACTATGGCATTCTCGAGAACATCCGCTCGGTGATCGGCGAGTGGAATTCAATTATCGGCGACAACAAGGCCAATAACCTGATCCTCGGCTACACGTATCAGGACGAGAGCCGCAATCCGAAGGGCACGCTTTTCCCGTTCGTCGACGTCCTGGATGGCGCCGGACTCGGAGCGACAGGCAGCAGCGCCTACACGTTCTTCGGGTTCGAGCCGTTCACGCCGAACAATGAGTTGCGCTACAGCACTTTCCAACTGCAGGACAACTTCACGATTTTCGGCGACCGGCACACGTGGACTTTCGGCCTGAGCGCCGAGCGGTACGAGTCGGAGAACGTGTTCTTCCCCGGCTCGCAGAGCGCGTACGTGTACAACTCGCTCGCGGACTTCTACGCGGATGCCGACAATTTCTTGACGGTCTGCGGCACCAATCCCGATAGCTGGTCGAATTGCAACCGGCCGACGACGCCGCGTGCGCCGCGCCGCTTCCAGGTCCGCTACAACAACATCCCGGGTCAGGAGAAACCGATTCAGCCGCTCGAGGTCTTCTACGGCGGCATTTACGGCCAGGATGAGTACCAGGTCAATGAAAAATTGAAGGTCACTGCGGGTCTGCGCCTCGACGTGCCTGTTTTCGGCAACACCGCCATTGCGAATCCGAACGCGGATGCGCTCACGTTTCGCGATGAACACGGTCTCCCGGTGCAGTATCAGTCTGGCGAGCTGCCGGATCCGAGGATCCTCTTCTCACCCCGTCTCGGCTTCAACTATGATGTGACGGGTGACCGCAGCACCCAGATCCGCGGCGGTACGGGTGTCTTCACAGGCCGTCCGGCGTACGTTTGGATCTCGAACCAGATCGGTAACACCGGTATGCTGACCGGCTTCATCGATTGTCCGAGCTCGAGCTGTCCGATCAACACGCGCGGCTTCCACCCGGATCCGAATCACTACAAGCCGACCGACGTGACGGGCACTCCGGCGTCCAACTACGAGCTCGCGCTCACGGATAGCGATTTCAAGTTCCCCCAGATTTGGCGCACGAACCTCGCAGTTGACCGGCGGCTGCCGTGGGGCTTCGTAGGTTCGCTCGAGGGGCTGTACAACATGGACGTCAACGGCATCTACTACATCAACGCGAACCTGCCGGCGCCGCAGTCGCTGGCGCTCGAGGGGTCGGTGACCAGCCCCGTGAGCCGGCCGCGCTGGACGAGCACGCGCATTCACTCCCACGTCGCGAACGCGATCGTGCTGAAGAACCAAAACGACGGCTACTCGTGGAATCTGGCAGGCTCCATCGAGAAGGCGTTCTCGGGCGGCCTTTTCGCCAAGGGGGCGTACAGCTACGGCGAGTCGAAGAATACGGTCGATCCATCCTCGATTGCCTTCAGCTCGTGGAACGGCAATGAGAACCCGGGCGATCCGAATAATCCTGGCCTCGGCTTCTCGGACAACTCGCCCGGCCATCGCGCGTTCCTCGCGCTTTCGTACCGTAAGGACTGGTTCAAGTTCGGCGGCACGAGCATCTCGCTGTTCGCCGAGAGCCGCAACATCGGCAATACTAACTATACGTACGCAGGCGACATCAACGGCGACGGCACGAGCTTCAATGACTTGATTTTTATTCCTAGGGACAAGTCCGACATGAACTTTGTAACCTACACGCAGGCGGCGGTCACCGATGCGACGACGGGAGAGATCCGGACGCCGGCGCGCACGTTTACCGCGCAGGAGCAGGCGGATGCGTGGGAAGCGTACATTGAGCAGGATCCCTATCTCAGCGAGCATCGTGGAGAGATCATGAAGCGCGGTGGTGTGTTCCTGCCGCGTGTGTTCCGCGCCGACTTCGCGATCGAGCAGCAGCTGTTCGCGAATGTCGCGAATCGCCGCAACGGCATCAGCATTCGCGCGGACATCCTCAACTTCACGAATTTCCTGAATAGCGACTGGGGCGTCGCTCAGCGCGTGCGCACCACGCAGCCGCTGATGAATGCCACGGTTGGCGCTGACCGCCGCGTTTCATACCGTTTGCGGAATTTCAATCGAACTGGCTCGCAGCACGAGCTGCTCGGCACCGGTAACGTGCCGGACACTTTCGACCAGAGCGTCAGCACGTTGGACGTCTACCGGATCATGTTCAGCCTGAGATACACCTTCAACTGATCGTGGCACCCAAAAGAAACAGCCCCCGCCGAGTAAGCGGCGGGGGCGGTTTCTTTTTAGCAATTCTGTCGATTCAATGGAGTATCCGGAATTCAAAAGCATTTAATAACGCTCGTAATGTACCTGGCCATTGTTGCATGCTCAGATTAGCAAATTGCACAGCCATGCGCTGACGCCGATCCACAGATCCAGCGGCTGGTGCAACTAGTTCTTAGCCATCATGATGTGACGAGTGAGCTTTGATGTATCCTGGTGGTCCATCTGTCGAACCCCATCCTCGGAGGGCAGATGGCCAAGAAATACATCGTCGATCTCACGACCGAAGAACGGGATACACTCAAGGCGTTGCTGCGCGACGGCAAGGCCCGTGTGCGCAGAGTGAGCCGTGTCCGCACCCTGCTGCTGGCCGATGAAGGCCGCACGGATGAAACCATCGCGCGTGCGCTGCACATCGGGAACTCCACGGTCGAACGGACGCGCAAGCGATTCGTCGAGGGCGGCCTGGAGCGAGCGCTCAGTGACCTTCCGCGCCTTGGCAAGGCGTGCCTGCTCAACGGAAAGCAGGAAGCGTTTTTGGTCGCGCTTGCCTGCACGGACCCGCTGAAGGGACGTGAGCGCTGGACCATGCAACTTTTGGCGGACAAGCTGATCGAACTTCGCATCGTGGCACGCTCCAGTCGGTAGGGCACGCTGTAGAAGTGACCGAGGACGTCGACATAGTAGTCAATGTTCACGCCGGCGTTCTTCCACTGCGCATAGTCGTAGCGTGTAGCCGGCAGGGGCAGCAGGGCTGGATGATCGAGTATCTCGAACAGAGAGCGGCGGCTGCCCTCCAGCTTCTGAAAGGGGCGTGCGTTGAGCTGCTTCAGCAGACCAGCGATCTCGGCGTTCAGATCAGCGAGGTCGACGAAGGTGTGATGCCGCAGCCGAGCGAGAATCCAGCGCTCTACGAGCAGCACTCCGGATTCGACCTTGGCCTTGTCACGTGGCCGCCGGACGGGCGTCGGCAATACGGCCGTGCCGTAGTGCTCGGCCCACTCCTGATAAGTCGGATTGAGATCCGGCTCATAATAGCAGGCACGCCGCACGCCACTGCGCAGGTTATCGGGCACCACGGCTTTGGTGACACCGCCGAAATATTTCACCATGCGCGTGTGCGCACTGATCCACTCCAAAGCAACTGAAGCATCACGCCGCTACGGCGCTTCGCCTTCATTTCGTCGTGGATGACTCTCCGGTCGGGGAGCGGCCTGGGACCGACGAACGAAATCGGCGGCGGGAAGAGACGCGCTTCCAGAGCACTGTCGGTCACATCATCCGGCGACGGCCACGCGAGACCGGCCGCCGCTGCTCGTCGCAGATATTTTCCTTCACCG
>JBQTID010000283.1:0-3546 GCA_052389275.1 Gemmatimonadota bacterium
GCTTCTACATGGGTTTGGTTCTCTTTGCGGATTGGTAGCCGGTTGGCAGCGCCCATGCGGCACTCTTGCGAACGGTGCGCCTCGTCGATCAGAAAAGCGACTCTCAGCTTCTTCAGCTCGGCATTGTGTTGGATCTCATCCAGTATCCACGCAATCTTCTGCTGCGTCGTGATGATGATCGCTTTGCGTTCCTTCAGGAAACGCGGCAGGTCCTCCGCCTTGCGCGCGATACCGACGACATCTTTCAAATGCGTGAAGTTCCCGATGTCATCTTTGATGTTCTTGTCCAGTGTCTTACGGTCAGTCAGTATGAACACGACATCGAGCAGCTTTTCGTTGGTGCCCGCCTTGTAGAGACTGTGCAGCCGGTCGGCCAGCCAGCAGATGGTCAGTGTCTTACCGCTCCCTGCCGAGTGGTTCACCAGATATTTGCGCCCGATGTCGCCAGTCTCCGCGAAATGGCGGGAGATGCCGTCGGCGATTCTGCGCACGGTGCGGCTCTGGTGATAGCGGGGGAAGAGCGTGTACGCAGGGTGCGCCGGTCTGCCTTCTTCAGCATCGCGAGCCGGCACTCGGACCAGGAAAAACGACAAGGCTTCCAGCAGTTGATCTTTGGACAGCATCTCGCGGTAGAGGAATTCGACCGGGTACTCGTTCTCTGTCTGTGCCGTATTCGTCAGTGCAGTGTTGTGCCACCGGAAGTTCTCTTCGCGGCAAGGGTCGGTCGCCGCCATGACATCACTTGTATCGGCGGCGAGATAGAGAAACGGATAGCGAAAGCAGGCACGCGCATGGTCACGACGTGCAAACTGCGCGACTCCATCATGCACCGTCTGATTTTTCTCGTGCTTTAGCTCCAGCGCGGCGATCGGCAGCCCGTTCAGGAAAAAAACGAAATCAATCTCCTGGTTGGTCTCGCCGAAGTAGAAATGCGGCCGGAACGTGATGCGATTTCCCGCGTGTTTTTTGGCGGCAACGCTCTCGGCGGAACGCGGCCTGGGGTAAAACAGGCGAAACTCCAGCCCGCGCACCTTGAGCCCGTTGCGGAGGATCAGCCAGAGCGGCGTGTGTTGCAGGTCCTTCCGTAGGGCCTTGAAGACCTCGCCGCGCGCGTCCGCACCGTAATCGTCGCTGAGCTTCTTGATCGTGTCGGCCTGAGTGGCCTGAAGGAATGCCCAAAGGTGATCTTCCGCGATGGCGTGCTCGGTATCGGTGATTTCGGTCTGCTCGAGCACACCGTAACCGTGTTCGCGCATCAGAAAATCCGCGATATGCCGCTGAAACGTCAGCTCGGGTGGCTTTTTGCGCGGCATGCTCGGCTACCGGGCTCGTGAAGTCCCGCTGCGAGGATCATTGCTGCTGGAGCGACTGGTTCGGGACGCGGCGCGGATACTGAGAGTGCGCTCCCGCAGCATGTCTAGCATCACCAGTTTTTCTGCCACAGGCCGCGCGGCCAGCTGCCGCCGATGAGCCCGCTTGCTGTCGACCATTCGTTTGAGATCAAAGATCATGGCGCATCCTTGAGAAATGTGCGCTCGAACTCCCGCCATCGATCGCTGAGGCCGAATCTCGCAACCAGGCTTTCGAATGCGTCGATATCGAGGACATCCGCCTCCACGAACTGAACCAGCCGTGCCTTGTCCTTCGCCCGCCCCATTTCCAATGCGACTGCAGCCAGATGCTCCGCCGTGAATACGCGGGCTGGCTTGCCATCAACGTCTATTGTAACGGCATTGGCCAATGCGTCCTCGACCAGCGGGCTGGTTGGGGGCAGAAACTGAACCGGCCAGCCCGCGATCACGATGTATTCGCCTTCCACTACGCCGCCTCGGTCGGTCAGGTAGCCAATGATTGGCTCCAGGCTGACCAGAACCTGCTCACGCTGCTGCCGAAATGCAACGAAGACATCGACGTCCAGCGTAGCTACTGGCTCCAGATAGAACGTGGCGCCAACGGCGCCGCTGATCGCATACCGCTCGATGACGCCATCCTGCTCCATCTGATTGACTGTATCAATTACCTGGGCGATGCTCATGCGACGAGGCCCTCAGGACGTTCCCAGAGTGCAGCGGAAACTCGCTTGACATCATCGTCGGTGATGCGGCGCTGGCCGGTGACGCATTCGTGAATTAACGACTTCCGATACGCGATCAGAGTGGACAGCTGAGCTTCGATTATGGTCGCGGCGCGCTTCAGTTCTGCGTGCTTCGTGCGAAGCCCAGCGCATACTGCATCCTGCACATCGAGCCCCGGCAAGGGAATACGGATAAGACCAAGTTCCTTGTGACTCAATCCTTGTCTGGATGCACCCGTAAAACTGGAAAAGACTTGCGACTGTCCTTGTGGTGAGGACAAAAATGCCACCAAGAATTCCGTGCGGACGCGTTCGCTTGGCCGCACGATGCAAACATGTTGATTCACGTTTCCTTCGCCAAATGCTTCAGGAACAGACGTGCACCGCCCAATCGACGCACCCGTGATATTTAGCAAGACGTCTCCGGCCCGAAGTTGACTGCTCTCCATTTCAGCGTGGGTTTCTGCCGAAATGAAAGCGACGTCATCGAGCCGGAGTCCATCAAAATGCACGTTTTGACTACGGAGCAATGGGACTCCTTCACTCAAGTACACCGACGCACCACCTTCGGGCGTAACGCCGCTGCCAATCTTACTCGTGACGTCTTTGATTCGCTCCAGAACCCCTTGCATCATCGGAGCGAATTGTGAATGGAGCGTTGCCTGCCATATGCTGCGCAGAAGGTCAAGCTGCTCGTGTTTGGCGGCCACTGCGGTACCTATCGCAGCACAGCCCGCATCCAAATAGTTGACGATCAGCGTTTGTTCTTCAACTGGTGGCAGGCAGACGGCTAGGTATGCGTATTTGTCAGCTCCGATGTTTTGGATAGTGGCCTGCGTGAATATGAGGTTCTTCCAAGCCTCGTAGGCTGAGGATTTGGTGAAGTAGTAGAGGAATTCGGGTTTGAGTTTGTGTCGAGCTGGTGAGGCTCTGATGAGATAACCTGCAAAGCACGCGCGGCCTTCATAGTTTCGGAACAGGAAAGTCTTTCCGACGGTCGCCCCGCTCCGCGCGAATAGAACGTCGCCTTCCCGCAAATAATACGAGTGCGCGATTTCTTCCGGCAATGAGGCAAAAGTGTCTGTGCGCAGATTGCCGTCGCTGTCGAAGTCGGTAATACGGATGTACCGTGGAAGCGTGGTGTCATCACAGTCTCCCGCTTCCGTCGCACCGTATTTTAAGGGCTCAGCCAATACACGCTTGAGCGAGGTCAATTTCCAATGCAGCGGAATCTCGACATGCCAATTCGAATCCGTCGTGTGCTTGGGTATGTATGGAACGTTCACGTTGTTTGTAGCCCTTGCAGCATCATTTCCGCCGTCTTGTCCAGTCGCCAGAACTGCGCAAGGAGGTCGTCCGCCCGTGGCGGCGGCTCATATCTGTAGAAGTACTTGTTCGGCAGAATCTCGTAGACGAGCTTGGCACCGTCCTGCCAACGAATGATTGGCTTGGCTATTTCCCGCTCGAGAAAC
>JBQTID010000284.1:0-6200 GCA_052389275.1 Gemmatimonadota bacterium
GGTGGGCGACGTCGCATTCGAGCAGATCACCGCGGGAGACGTCCATTCCTGCGGCTTGGCGCAGGATGGAGCTGCCTACTGTTGGGGGTGGAATGCATTCTTTCAGCGCGGCAATTCGCTGGATCTGCGCGATGCCGAGCCGGTACCAGTTTCGGGCGGCCGCCGCTTCATCGGCATCAGTGCCGGCGCGCATCACACCTGTGCGCTCGGCGTCGATTCACTGGCGTACTGCTGGGGATACAATCGGTACGGCCAGCTCGGCAACGAAAGTACGGCGACGATGAGCGCACCGACACCGGTACAGGGCGGTCTGAAGTTCCGTCAGCTGAGCGCCGGCAGCTGGCATACGTGTGCTGTCACGCGCGCGGGTGAGCCGTATTGCTGGGGTCGCAATGAAGTCGGGCAGCTCGGCATTGGGAGTGGGGTGGTGATTGCCACGGTTCCGACCGTTGTCGCTGCGAATGTTGCATTCTCGCAGATCGATGGCGGCGAGACGCACACGTGTGCCGTCGCGATGAACAATGATCTTTACTGCTGGGGGAGCAGCGAGCACGGCGAGCTGGGTGACGGCAGCGCATTCAAGCCCGGTCTGGCCGGCGCCACCACACCGGTGCGCACCTCGAATATTCTGCCACGGGGCAGCGCAATTTCCGCGGGCGCGGGTCACACCTGCGCGCTCGATACAAGCAGTCAGCCGTGGTGCTGGGGTAGTGGCGAGTTCGGCCAGCTCGCGATCGGCTCGACACAGGACCATCATCATCCGCAGCCCGTCATGCTGTTCAGACAGAGGTTGAACGTGTCCGCTCTGGCGGCCGGTGGTGCGACGCACGCGTGCGCGCTGATAGAGGAGAGGGTCTTTTGCTGGGGTACCGGCCAGAGTGGTCAGCTGGGCGTTGCCAATAGCACCTTTGCCGGCATACCGCAGCAGGTTGCGGATTAGCTCCGGGTCAAAATGGCGGCTGCCACGAAACCCCGAACCGCGCACTCCAGTTCGTCTCGACCAGGTCCGCGCCCTCATTTGGCAGAGGAATGAACTGCCGGCCGTAGCGACGACTGAGCATTACGCCGCCCTCCAGCTCGACCGGCCCAACGAACTGCAACCGGCTCGCCGACAAATTGATCTCAGCATCGTGCCGCGTCTCGCCCCACCGCCGGGCGAATGTGCGATAGTACGTGTCATCGTCGTAGCGCGTGCGCTCGATGCGAAAGGCGCTGCGCCCGCTGCCGGTGAAGACATCCAGACCAATCAGCTGCGCATCCGATCCCGGCCCGATGGCCGCGCCGAGCAGCTGTCCTTCGTTTGTGTGTCCTTGTGTTACCGGACTATGCGTGTAGTACGAGAAGAAGCCTCGCCCTGCGCGTGCCGGCGCGGATTCACCAAGATGGATGAGCTCGGCATATAAACGTGTAAGACGATTGGCACTGACGAACGCCTTGTGCACGCCCAGAACATAGGCCTGCGTCCAATCCGGCTCGCGCAACAGATCCACCCAATCGCCCGGTGTGTCTTCGCGACTCCATTCGGCATAAGCCTCGAAGCCGCTCGCGGGATGCACCCAGCGCGCGAGGATAACGCCAATAGCATTGTCGGACGCGAGATTGCCCCCGGCTGCGGATCCGAAAAAAGTCCTGATATTGCGGCTCAGGTAGAAATCCAGGCCATGACCTGTTGCATCCGCGGTATCATGCACGGCGCGCAAGGCGCCAAGATACAGGCCACGCACGAACTTCGGCTCGATCACCAGCATGGTGGTGCCGAAGTAATGACTGTCGTTACCGGGATCGGTGTCGAAGTAATCAGACTCGCTGAGCGATGCAAACAGCATCTGGAATTCGATGCGCGCAATCTTCACGTCGAGCGGTTTCTGCGTCCCGATTCGGATATGTGGGAAGCCTGGCGCGGTATAGCTGAGCACAATCGGATACACGTCTGCCGCACCGATCCAGAGATTTTCGGTGCCGAAGGTGGCGGAAATATTTCTATAGCTCGCCTGCAAATACGATTGCCCGAGGCTTGCGGTGTTGTAGGATTGCAGTCCGAAGCGCGACGGGTAATCGATGCCGGAATGATACGGATTGGCCACATCCGCGCGTCCCGCTATGGTATTGCGAACGAACTCGAAGTCGCGATTCTCGTGATAGTAGAACTCGGGCGCGAGGCTCGCTTCCAGAAAGCGCCAGCGCGCACGCAGTCCGGCGGCGAGTCCCAGATTCATGCCGACGCCGTGTGACGCCGCTCCGTCGTTCACGCTGCGCGGATACGCCGAATTGGTGACAAGCGAGGCCTCGATTGGCAGCGTTTGCACCGCCAATCCCATGCTCCCATGCTCCCATGCTCCCATGCTCCCGGATCGCCCCCAGCGCCCCAGGAATGTATAGCGAGTCGCGCAGCTGGTCGTGCGAAGGCTGCGCGCCCGTAATAAACCCGAGTTTTCCGGGATGCTTGTAATTTCGAGCGCGCGCTGAAGCGAGCGGCGCGCATCGGACGAGATCGACGTATGGAGCTCGATACGATCGCCGCATGCATCCGCGGGCGGAACCACAGCTTGAGCGTGCAATTCCGCTGCGCTCAGCAGGAGAGCAGCGAAGATCGTGAGATTTGCAATACGCATGGACCGCAAGGTGCGGCGTGATAATCCCGAACGCAAGGCAATGACCGCACGGTTCGGTTGACCATTCCAGCCGCGCAACATATAATGTTGCATGGCAAGAAAGAAAAGCACCACGCGCAGCGTCAGGGAAACGGCCCAGCGTCCATATGTGCGCAGTCGAATCGAGTCGGCGCGGCGTGCCTTTCGTTCCGATGCCGAGCTTGCGGCCAGCCTCGGTGTAGCGCGCAGTCAGCTCACGCGCTGGAAGACGGGGCAGGAGCCGGACGCCGAGAATGCCGCGCGCCTGGCTGGTATGGACGCAGTGGTCGAGCTGCTGACCGGCTTTCTGAGCCCGCGCAGCATTGCCAAGTGGCTCGCCAGTCCGAACGCACATCTGTCGAACCGCCGCCCGCTCGCGCTGCTGCGGGCGGGGCGGCTTTCCGAAGTGATCGCCGCGATTGAAGCCGAAAAGGGCGGCGCGTTCGCCTGATGCCGGTTGCGGAAACGCTGTGGCGCGTCTTTCCGTTTGATCCGGCTGCGCGGGAAGGGGAGCCGTTTTCCGCGGGATTTCTGCCGCCTGCCATGACCCAGGGCAGCGGTCGCTTCGATCTTCCTGACAGCGGCGTTGCAGTGATGTATCTCGCCGAATCACCGGAGCACGCGGTCGCGGAGCTGATGCAGGGCTTTCGCGGTGCTGTTCTGGAAACCGAAGATCTCACACGTTACGGCAAGCGCCTCGCTTTGGTCAGCGTGGTCATTGCCCGGCCCAGGCGCGCTGCGATTTTCGATCTCTGCTCGGCCCCGAACCTCGCGGCCGAGGCCATTTCCCCCGATAATACGGCGGCACGGACGCGGGCAACGACCCAGGCGATTGCCGGCCAACTTTACAGTGCGGGGTATGCAGGTTTGCGTTGGTGGTCCACGTTCTTCGGCGAGTGGCACACCGTTGTGCTATTTCGCAATCGCCTGCGGCGCAGTGACCTCACCTTTGGCACGGCGACGGCGCTGGACCTGGACAATGCGCACGTGATCGAAGCGGCCAATGCGCTCGGCATCGCACTCACGTAAAATGGTGGTCCCTTGAAAGTCACGCAGCTGGATCTTCCCGGCATCCTGGTCCTGGAGCTGGACCGCCACTCGGATGAACGCGGCTGGTTCATGGAGCTCTGGAATCCGAGCCGGCTGAGCCATCCCGCGCTCCCGAACATGTTCGTTCAGGACAACATTGCGTTTTCCCATCGTGGCGTGCTGCGCGGCCTGCATTTTCAGGATCCCCATGGGCAGGGAAAGCTTGTGACGGTCACGGCGGGCGAGATTTTCGACGTCGCGGTCGATGTGCGTCCGGCATCCCCGACTTTCGGCGGCTGGGCAGCCGCAAGAGTTACGACTGGACGCGCGATCTATATTCCGGAAGGATTCGCACACGGCTACCAGGTGATTTCCGACAGCGCGTACGTGGCATACAAGTGTACGGACTATTTCCATCCCGGCTGCGAGCATACACTCGCATTTGATGATGCGGAGCTCGCAATCCCGTGGCCGATCTCGAAGCCGATTGTATCAGCGAAGGATAGCCAGGCCGCGTCGCTGGCCGAGACTCGCTTCGCCCTCACGCGGCTGGTTGCTCCGCAGTGAACCGGCCGAGCATCGTAATCACCGGCGCGGAGGGCATGCTCGCGCGGGCGCTGGCCGACGTGCTCCGGTCACACGGTGCAAAGGTAATAGCGCTCGGCAAGCACGTGATCGATGTCACGAATCATGTCGCCATGCGTGAGGCGTTATTGCAGCTCGAGCCGCGTGTCGTAATCCAATGCGCCGGTTTCACACGGGTTGATGACGCCGAGACGCAGGAGAAGCGCGCGTTCGCCGTGAATGCCGATGCGACCGCAAACGTGGCCGGGGTGTGCAGAACAATTGGCGCGCGCCTGCTTTATCCCAGCACCGACTACGTCTTCGATGGCGCGTCAAATCAGCCATACCCGCCTGACGCGGCCACCAACCCGATCAATGCGTATGGTCGCAGTAAGGTCGCGGGTGAGCATGCGGCGCGCGAAGCCGGTGATTACCTGATCGTACGAACTTCATGGCTGTATGGACCCGGTGGCCGGAATTTCGTGCGCGGGGTTGCGAATCGACTCGCAGCCGGAGAGAAACTACGAATCGTCCGAGACCAGATTGGAGTGCCCACCTGGACCTTCGATCTGGCGCGCACAATCTCGGCGCTGCTAACAGCTGGCCCGACGCCCGGTGTGTATCATGCGGTGGCCACAGGCAGTACCAGCTGGTATGATGTTGCACGTGAGGTGGCGTGGCTGCTCCGCTCCGATCAGATGATCGAATCTTGCACGACCGACGAATATCCAACCGCGGCGAAGCGCCCGCGCTATTCGGTGCTTGATTGCCGCGCCACGGACGCGCTCATCGGGCCGGCTCGCGACTGGCGCGACGCGCTGAATGAAGCAGTAGCGGCCGGCGCATTCTGAACAGGGAAAAATGAAGCGTGCTTTGATAACGGGCATAACCGGCCAGGACGGCTCCTACCTCACCGAATTTCTCCTGGCGCGCGACTACGAAGTACATGGCCTGATCCGCCGATCGTCGACATTCAATACCGATCGCATAGACCACCTTTACACCGACCCGCACGCTCCGGGCACACGACTTTTCCTCCATTTCGGCGACCTGGCCGACGGCACGGTGCTGCGGCGCGTGCTGGAGCGCGTACAGCCCGATGAAATCTACAATCTGGCGGCGCAATCGCACGTCCGTGTTTCGTTCGACGAGCCGGAATACACCGCCGACATTGATGCCGTCGGTCCGGTCCGGCTGCTCGAGTGCTTCCGCGATTATTGCGCGCGCACCAACCAGCAGGTGCGCTTCTATCAGGCCGGCTCATCCGAGATGTTCGGGATGGCGCCGGCGCCACAGACGGAGGAAACCGCATTCCATCCGCGCAGCCCGTACGGCGTCAGCAAGGCGGCCGCGCACTGGTATGCCGTGAATTTTCGCGAAGCCTACGGTCTGTTCGTCTCAAATGGTATTCTCTTCAACCACGAATCGCCGCGCCGCGGCGAGACCTTCGTAACCCGCAAGATTACGCGCGCGGTCGGCCGGATCCGCGAGGGGCTTCAAGACAAACTGTATCTTGGTAATCTCGACGCCGCACGCGACTGGGGTTATGCCGGTGATTTTGTCGAGGCCATGTGGCTCATGCTACAGCACGACGAACCGGACAATTTTGTCATCGCGACAGGCGAGTCCCACACCGTACGCGAGCTGCTGGACGAAGCGTTCGGGTACGCCGGCATCGACTGGAAGAACCACGTCGAAATCGACCCACGCTACAGGCGCCCGACCGAAGTCGATTGTCTGCGCGGCGACTCGAGCAAGGCGCGGCGGATCCTTGGCTGGGAGCCGACCGTGAGATTCAACGAGCTGATCAGAATGATGGTCGATCACGACCATGAGCTTGCGAAGCAGGAAAGAACGTTGCGAGACGCGGGACATGTGATCGCGCTGCGAGGCAACGCTTCACGATGAAGCATTCGGATCGGATCTATGTGGCCGGCCATCGCGGTCTCGTCGGATCCGCCATCCTGCGAGCGCTCC
>JBQTID010000285.1:0-10872 GCA_052389275.1 Gemmatimonadota bacterium
CAAACGTCGCGAAGCCGGTGAAACGGCGAAGATGTTGGTGGGAGACGTGACTCTTTTGAGCCAGGACCGTTTGCTGCACGCGGGAATATCGCCGTATTCTAGAGCCGTGGCAACCGAATCCGGGGCACCCATCACAGGTCATCAGTTCGACGTCGCGGTCCTCGGCGGCGGCGTCGCCGGTTGCGCCGCGGCGCTCGCTGCGGCAGCAAATGATGCCCGCACTTGCATGATTGCTGGAACGCCAGGCGCGACCGCCATGTTCTCCGGTGCGTGGCGTGGCGGCTGTCCGGATGGGCTGCGCGGCGCGCTCGCGGCTGTCGGCTACGATCTGCGCGCCATGGCGACGCGGCTGCCACATCCGACCGGCGCGGTCGTCAACGTCGATTCGGCAACGCCCTCGCACTCCGCCGCACGGCTCGATGAGGATGCAGTCGTAGTCGGATTTGCCGGACTGGCAGGCTTCGAGCCGGCCGCGCTCGCGCTGCAGTGGTCCGCGCGCGCCGATGTACGGATCTCCGCGCACCAGGTCACCTTTGACGAAACCCCCGCGACTGGCTGGGCGCCCGCCTCGCTGGCTGCGTTTATCGAGCGCAATCCGCAACGTCTGGTTGCGGCGCTCGAAAAGTACAAAGGCACGCGCATGATTCTGCCGGCGGTCCTGGGCGCGTCGCATAGTAACAGCGTCCACGCGGAGCTGAGCGCTGCTGTCGGGCCGATCGGTGAAGCGCTTGCACTGCCACCATCACTACCCGGCTGGCGCCTGCATTCCGCGCTGCGACTCGCGCTCGCCGATGCGGGAGTCACCATCGTGGAGCAACGAACCAGACCAGCCGCAGCTTCCGGCCATCACAGGAATGAAATCGCGCTCGTGAATGACGACGTCGTCCGCGCGCGCGCCTTCGTGCTCGCGACCGGCAAGTTCGCCGCAGGCGGCATCGACGCGAACGGCGCGCTACGCGAGCCCGCGTTCGACTGTCCGATATGGGTCGATCACCTCGGCGAGCATTTCGAGCAAGCCGACGCACTCATGTTGACCGATGCGGCTCGTAACGAAGACCAGCCGCTGCTGCGCGCGGGCGTGCACACCGATGGTCGGCACCGACCGGTCAATCGTGCCGGCGACGTCGTTTACGACAACGTTTTCGTGGCGGGCAGCATTCGTTCCGGCTGGACGGCTGCTACGCATGGTGCAGGCGATGCCGCGCAGGACGGCTGGAGCGCCGGACTCGAGGCCGCGCGCGCATGACACGGAAACTGTATGCATGGCTGAATCTCGCCTCCCATTTCGGATTGCACGTGCTGACACGTTTGCCGCTGCGTCCGTTCCGCCGCGGTGCCGACTTGCGCCGCTTTTACGACATTACCGGCGCGGAAGGCTACGTGCCGCTCGAGCCCGCTGCGCGCCGCGAATTTCCGCGTTACATGAATTGTGTGCATTGCGGTTTGTGCGCGATCCAGTGCGAAGGGCTGCATGCACAGCCGCAAAGCGCGTGGGAGGAGGCGTGGACGTTCGTGGCCGGCGCGTCGCGCTCGCTCGACCGCGCGGCTCTGGTTGCGAAAGATCTTTCGCCTTGTGCGGATGCGCCGGAGGCCGAGGCGGTTTGTCCAATGGGCATTCCGATCCGGCACATGGCAGAAACCATTCGTCGTCTGGCGGTCTTGACCCTACTGTTGACGGGCACCGGCATGGCTCAATCACCTGCATCGAATCGACCGCGCGCGCGCGCAGCCGGCGTGATCGTCGGCATCTTCGCACCCGGCAGCAACAACGCGATCACCGATGTGCCCGGCGTGCGCGTCGGCCACACGACCGTGATCGAGCAGCCCAACATTCGTACCGGCGTGACCGCGATACTGCCGCATGCTGGCAATGCGTTTCTGGAGCGCGTGCCGGCCGCCGTGCACGTTGCGAACGCGTACGGCAAGCTGGCCGGCGCGCTTCAGGTACAAGAGCTCGGTGAGCTGGAGACGCCGGTACTACTGACCTGCACGCTGTGCGTCTGGCAGGCAGCGGACGCGATGGTGGAGTGGCTGCTCGCGCAGCCCGGCATGGAACGCGTCCGTTCCATCAATCCGCTGGTCGGTGAAACCAATGATGGCGGCCTCAATGACATTCGCGCGCGGCCGATCCGCGCCGAGCACGTGCGCGCCGCGCTCGAGAATGCGCGGGACGGGGCGGTCGAAGAAGGTGCTGTCGGTGCAGGTGCGGCCACGACTGCATTCGGCTGGAAAGGCGGCATTGGCACTGCATCGCGCGTACTACCAGCGCCTCTCGGTAGCTATGTGGTCGGCGTGCTCGTGCAAAGCAACTATGGCGGCATTCTCACGATCAACGGCGCGCCGGTTGGCCGCGAGCTGGGACAGTACACCTTCAAAAATGTGGTTGAGCCCGGCGACGGCAGCATCATGATCGTGGTCGCGACCAATGCGCCGCTCGACGCGCGCAACCTCGAGCGGCTCGCGAGTCGCGCGATTGTCGGACTCGCACGCACCGGCTCATCGATGTCGAACGGATCAGGCGACTTCGTGATTGCGTTTTCGACCGCAGAATCGGTGCGGCGGAGATCGCAGAATGAGCCGCGTACGATTCAGGATTTGCCGAATGATCGAATGAGCGGATTGTTTCAAGCTGTGGCAGAAGCTACCGAGGAAGCGATTTACAATTCTCTATTCAAGGCTGAAACGGTTACGTCGAACGGAATGACAGTGGAAGCTTTACCGCTCAATCGGGTCAAGGAAATTCTGAAGAAATACCGCGTATTACAGTGATTTCCACGCAGATTACGCGGATTAGCGCAGATTACGCAGAATGTGCAGCCAGCTCTGCGAAATCTGCGTGAAATCCGCGTAATCTGCGTGCTAATCTGCGTGGAACTAATCCGCCAAAAACCTTTCTATCTCCTGCGCCTGCGCCTCGGCATCCGCCTCGCCGATCTCCATCAAGCGCGTCAGGTAATCTTTCTGAAACATCAGCATCGCCAAAACGTCAGGCGAGCGCGTTTCGCGCGTGCCTAGTCCGCGCGTCATGAACTTGAAGGCGGGCGGCAGCCGGGGCTCGTACTCCGCGACCAGCGTGCCCAGGTCACGCGATGGCCGCAGCACGAACAGCTTGACCAGCCGCATGCCATCGCGCTTTTCTTCCGGCAGTTTTTCGAGTAGTCGGTTCATGCGCTCCAGGCGCAGCGCGTCCTGATCGACCAGATCGAGAAAGACCGCGTTCATGAGCACGCCGAGCACCTGCGCCGGCGGCGGATAGTTGTGGATAGCGAGGATATCCGATTCTTCGCGCGTGCGGGCGTAGCGGGTCGAGACCGCCAGAACCTTTTCGGCGCCGAGGTGCAGTGCGGGTGAAAGTGGCGCCGCCAGGCGGATGCCGCCGTCGCCAAACCACGATTGTCCGATCGGCACGGCCGGGAAGAAGATGGGCAGTGCGGCGGATGCCATGATGTGCTCGACGCGCAAGCGCGTGTGCACGCTCCGTCGCTGCGGCCGCTCCCACAATTTGATGTCGCGCCCCTGCACCCAGGTAACCGATTGGCCGGTCGAATAGGATGTCGCGGTGATCGCGATCGCTTTGAGCTTGCCGCGCGCAATGCTCGCCTCGATGCCGGTCAGCTCGCCATCGATGGCGGCATAGACTTCTTCGAGCAGTTCGCCGAGCGGCTTGGTATCGAGGAATGCCTGCACCCTGGGCGCCGGCAGAATGCCTCCCGACATGAGTCGCATCCCGAAACGGAGTGCGTGCCAGGTCACGCTGGCCGCATCGACGCGGAAAATGTCGTCCGGTGTCAGCTCGCTCCACAGGTGTCTCAGCTCGCTGGCTGCCTGGCGAAAGGTGCCGGGATGCGCGGCGATGTGCGCGGCATTGATGGCGCCGGCCGATACGCCCGTAAGGATCGGCACGGCCAATTCCGGATAATTACGCGACAGCCAGTGCAGCACACCGACCTGATACGCGCCGCGCGCGCCGCCGCCGGTGAGCACCAGGGCGAGGTCGGATGCGTTCGACGGCCTGGGCGTGTTCAGCGGATGACCTCCAAAGCGGCGCGCAGATCGTCGATCAGATCATCGGGATGCTCGAGGCCGACCGAGCAGCGCAACAGACTCTCGGGCGCACGCGTTGCGGCGCCTTCTACCGACGCACGATGCTCGATCAGGCTTTCCGGACCGCCCAGGCTGGTTGCGCGCGTGAACAGCTTCACGCCGCCGGTCACGCGCAGCGCTTCTTCACGGCCGCCTCGCACTTCGAAGGAAAGCATGCCACCGAACGCACTCATCTGCCGCTTCGCGACCGCGTGCCCGGGATCACCGCTCAAACCAGGATAGTGCATGGCGCTCACAGCCGGGTGTGTCGACAGAAAGGTCGCAAGCGCGAGAGCATTGTCGCAGTGGCCGCGCATGCGGTACGGCAGTGTGCGCACACCGCGCAGGATGAGCCAGCAATCGAACGGCGCCGGAATCGCGCCCGCATCTTTCTGGATCGCGCGCACGCGCTCGAAGTACGCATCGTTCTCGCGCGCGATCACGGCGCCGCCCATGACGTCACTGTGACCGCCCAGATATTTGGTGGTCGCGTGCATTGCGTAATCCGCGCCCAGCTCGAGTGGGCGCTGGAGCAGCGGTGTAGCCCACGTATTGTCGCACGCGACCCGCGCGCCGGCTGCCTGCGCGCTGTCACAGACGGCGCGAATATCGGTGACGCGAATCAATGGATTGGATGGCGTCTCGATCCAGACCAATGCCGTCTTTGGCGTGAGGGCGGTCTTCACCGCGTCGACATTGGTCGTGTCGACCAGCGTGTACGTCAAACCCCAGCGACTGAAATGGTCGCGCAGCAGTTTGGTCGTGCCGTAATACGCGTCATTGGGCGCAACGACATGATCGCCCGGCGTGAGTGCCTGGAACAGCGCGGCCGTAGCAGCGGAGCCGGACGCAAAGCTGACACAAGCCGCGCCGCCTTCGAGCAGCGCCAGGCATTCCTCGAGCTGCTTGCGATTCGGGTTCGCCTCGCGCGCATAGCTGTATCCGTGCGGAAAAGTGCCATCGGCGTTGCGCTCGAAGGTCGTGGAGAGATGTATGGGCGGAGTGACCGCGCCCGTTGCGGGATCGACATGCTGGCCGGCATGAACCGCAAGCGTTTCGGCCCTCATCAGTCGAATTGAGCCTGGCGGATCTCGATGACTTCGGGTAGCGCGCGCAGCTGATTGATCACTGCGGGCGCTACTTTGCCATCCACCGTGATTGCAGCCAATGCCTCACCACCCGCTTCGAGCCGCGCCTGGTGATACTCGCCGATGTTGATGCCGCTATCGCCAAGCACGGTGCCGACCCGCCCAATGACACCAGGCACATCCCGGTTGCGCAGTACCATGATGCTGCCGCGCGGCTGCACGTCGACATGGTAGCCATCGATGCGCACAATCCGCGGATGCTGTTCGGAGAGCAGTGCGCCGGCGATCACGGTCTTCTTGAGTGGTGTGCTGAGCCGCAGCTCGAGGTACTCACCATAGTCGCGATGCGCGTTGGTGCGCGAGCGATCGACCTGGATGCCGCGCGCTTCGGCCAGATGGATCGCATTTACGAAATTGACGGCGCCGTGTCCGACCGCTTCGGCCAGCACGCCGATCAGCGTAGCCGAGGTCAGTGGCCGAATCGCATCATCCAATGCGCCGGCATAACGGATTTCCACCGTCTCGGGCGCACCTCCGCTCAATGCCGCCGCGAGCAATCCCAATCGTTCGGCAAGCGAGAGCAGTGGCCGCAGCTTGCGCATCTGTTCGCCACCGATCGAAGGCGCGTTTACCGCGCTCGACAGATCACCCTCAACCAACGCTGAGCGGACCGCCTGCGCGATCTCGATCGCCACGTTCTGCTGCGCTTCAACGGTTGCCGCGCCGAGATGCGGCGTCAGCACCACGTTGGGCAGCGAGCGCAGCGCGTGGTCCGCGGGCAGCGGCTCCTCCTCGAAAACATCGATCGCCGCACCGGCGATGCGCTTTGCGGCCAGCGCGTCGTGGAGGGCCTGCTCGTTAATGACACCGCCGCGCGCGGCGTTGACGATCACCGCCGTCTTCTTCAGCAGCCCGAGCTGCTTCTCGCCAATGAGATTGGCGGTCGCATCAGTCAGCGGCACGTGCAGTGTCAGGATGTCGGCGCGCCGCAGCACATCGTCGAGCGTGCCGATCTCCATCTCGAGCGCGCCTGCGCGATCGGGGGTGAGATACGGATCGTAAACGATCACGCGCATGCCGAACGCGCGCGCGCGCCGCGCGACTTCGCTGCCGATGCGCCCGGCGCCGACCAGGCCGAGCGTCTTGCCATACAGCTCGGTGCCGTTGAAGCTCTTGCGGTCCCACTCACCCGCGCGCATCGAGCGATCCGCCGCCGGCACCCGCCGCACCAGAGCCAGCAGCAATGCGAGCGTGAGCTCCGCCGCCGAGATGGTATTGCCGGATGGCGCGTTCAGGACCGCCACGCCAAGCTCGGTTGCCGCTTCCACGTCGATGTTGTCCACGCCCACGCCGGCGCGGCCAATGACACGCAGCTCCTTCGCGTACTTGAGCGCGTCGCGCGTGATGCGTGTGCTGCTGCGGACTATGACCGCGTTCGCGCCTTCGATGGCGCGCGCGAGAGCTTCGCCCTTCAGCCCGGCCTTCTCGATGACCTCGAAACGATCATCACTGCGGAGCGGCTCGAGGCCATCCTGCGAGATCGCGTCGGCAATCAATACCTTGAACTTCATGATTGCGTGAGCACTTCCTCGAGCACACCGAGCAGCTCTTCCAGATCCTCCATGGTGTGGTCGCCCATGTGGCCGATGCGGAAGGTGCTGTCTTTCAGCTTGCCGTAGCCGGTTGCGATGACGTAGCCGCGCGCCTTCATCTCGGCGGCGACCCGCGAGCCCGGCCATTCTGGCGACGTCGTGATGCAAGTCACCGTCGGCGAGCGCTGACCACGTGGCGCGAGCACGCTCAGCGGAATGCCGCGCGCGCGCATTTCGTCCACCCACTCGTATGTGCGATTCGCCATTTCCGTATGACGCTGCCAGCGCCCTTCGATGGTTTCCTCGCGCATGGCTTCAAGCTGTGCATCGAGCGCGTACATCAACGAAACCGCCGGCGTATTCGGCGTTTGATTCTTGACGATGTTCTTCTCGAACTCGACGAAATCGAAATAGATGCCGCGGTCGGGCTTGGTTTTGGCACGCTCGACGATGTTCGGCTGCGCAATGCCGAACGCCAGGCCGGGCGGCAAGGCAAAACATTTCTGTGAGCCGGCCAGCACGAAGTCGAGCCCCCACGCATCTGTGTCGATGCGCGCGCCCGCCAGACTCGACACCGCGTCGACCAGCAGCACGACATCGCCGGCCGCGCGCGTGACCTCCGCCAGCTCACGAATCGGGTTCAGCACGCCGGTCGACGTCTCGGAATGGACAACGGTCACCGCGTCGTAGATGCCGCGCCGCAGCGCCTTGTGCAGCGCGTGCGCGGTATTGACGTCGCCCCACTCGACTTCGAGCGCGTCCGCCGCGATACCGGTCGCGGCCGCGATCTTATAAAACCGCTCGCTGAATGCGCCGTTTACCAGACACAGCACGCGCCGCCGCACGCCGTTGCGCACCGCGCCTTCCATTAGACCGGTCGCCGATGATGCGCAGACGTAAACCGGCCGATCGGTGCGGCAAATGTATTTGAGGCCCGGCTGAATGCGCGCCATTAGATCTTCCATCTCGCGAACGCGATGGCCGATCATCGGCTTCAACATGGCTTCCAGAATTTCGGGCCGCACTTCGGTCGGGCCCGGCAGAAAGAACCGCCCAAACGTCTTCGTCTGTATCTCGTTCATAACTTCGGATTGTGAGTGCTCTCGGGACGTGTCTGTCCCATCGCCAATGCAACCACCGGTGCCAGCGAATTCTCTCGAATTACAAAATCAGCGGCCGCCACCACTGCGGGACGAAATGCAACGCCTGCAAATGCGACGAATGCGTCCACCGCGGGCCGCGCTTCCAGATCCGTCGCGCCATCGCCGACCAGCATGATCGGATGTGGCATCACCGACGACCATGCTTCTATCACTTTGCGTTTTCCTTCGGACGCAGCCAGTGGCGAAGCGACGTCGAAACCGGCGTAGGCGCCGTCGTCTGCAAAATACACGTCCACGGCGTCTACCGCGCTGTCAGCTATTCCCAGGTCACGGGCGAGCAGCAGGATCGCCGGCTTCAGCCCGCCGCTTATGATGCGCACGTGTACGCCGCGCGCGTGCAGCGCCGTCACGGCCGCCCGCGCGCCGGGCACGAGTGTCTGAATATATCGCTGCCCGAGAGCGAGGACGCGGCCGCGCGGCGGGTGGACCAGCTCCAGCCGGCGGCCATAGACCTGCTCCAGCGGAACCGCGCCGCGCATGGCTTCTTCCGTCATGACCTCGATTTCAGCGCGATGGTCGCGCGCCAGCTCCTCGATCCCCTCGATCGCGCACAGGGTCGAATCGCAATCGAAAATCACCGTCCCGAAACCAGCCGCAGAGCTCAAAAAATGCACCTATTCCGGCCGAGCACCCGTTCCTTGGCACCTGGTTCGGTTTTATGTTTATCAAGGCTATGCCCTTCCAGGAAGCTGCAAGTTGCCGCCGCGCTCCCCGCGCGGCAAGCTGGGCCCTGCTGGCTCTGGCGACCGCGTCATTGTTCATGCGGCCTGGTTCGACGTTTGCCCAGCTTGTGGATCTCGCGCAATTCCAGGATTCCGTGCAGAGCATCAGCAGTGTCGACGAACTGCGCGACATGCTCGCACATCGCTCCAACAGACAGGCGGAGAAGTCACCGATCGCACTCACCGAGCGCGGCTTCGTCGCGTTGCGGCTGTACGATCTGACGACTCAGACATCGCATTCCAGGGCCGCGCAGCAATCCTTCAAGCGGGCAATCGAACGGGAGCCGCATTACGGCTGGGCGCATTACGGGCTCGGTCTCACCTACACGAATGGACCCGACGCGAATCCCGAGAAGCTCGGCTGGCGCGCGGCATTCGTCCTGGATGATGTCGTCGCAAATGCCATGGGCGACGATGTCCGTTCGCGAGCTCACCGTGAATTCATCAAGGCGGTCGCCGGCAGTCCGCCGGTTGCGCGCGCTGCCGAAGATCTGGCCGAGAACGCGCTGACCAGGAACCAGCGCAAGACCATCGAGGAAGCCCGTAACGCATTGGTCGCGCGGCTCGGAGCAGCACCGGACGACGGCGATGCGTGGTTCGCGCTGGCGCGCGTGAGTGGCGAGCTCAACGCCATGCCGATTGCGCTGGACGCGCTGGAGCGCGCGTTCGCAAACGGCGTGCAGCCGATCGGCGTCGCGCGCGAGCACGCGGCGTTGCTGCTGCGCATGCCGGGACGCGAAGAGGAAGGCGCCAGGATCTGGTTCGCCGGGCTCGATGCGCTTACGTCTGCCCAGTCCGACGAATACTTCTCGGATGTGCGCGCACTACTCGCGAAACCGCAGAGCGAGGCGTGGCCACGAATGGATCTGGCCGCGCGGACGGAATTCCTGCGTACTTTCTGGGACATGCGCGCCGCACTCGGCGGCGTCAGCGTAGCCGAGCGGCTGGCCGAGCACTATCGCCGCCTCGCATATGCGCGCCGCAATTATTTCCGCGAGAGCAAATACGGCGCGCCCGTGCAGAACGAGCTGCGCATGCTGCCCTTCTCGCAGCGCTCCGACTTCGACGACCGCGGCTTGATCTACGTTCGGCATGGTGAGCCGGCCGCCGCCATCGGCCGAACCGCGCGGAGAACGTACGAGAGCTGGCTCTACGCCGGCCTGGATGGCAGCGACCGCTCCTTCCATTTCTTCGAGGTCAGCGTCAGCAAAGGCTACTCGCTGATGCACAAGATTCCATGCGACGCGGATTTCCTGGATGAGCGCTCGAGCATGGATCCGCGCTTCTTCAAGCTGGCGTCACGTTGTAGCGCGATGGACATGCTCGACCTCAGCTCGCGCATGCGCGAGCACGCATTCGAGGCGCTGGCAACCGACTCGCATGCACCGAGCTTCACCAAGGAGCTGCCGTTCTACTTCGATCTCTACACTTTCCGCGGCGATCAGGAACGCACCAGCGTAGTGGCCGCGGTGGCGGTGCCGTTCGAGAAGCTCACGCCGACCGCCTCGGATTACCGCCTCGATGTGTCGCTGATTCTGGCGGACACGGCAGCGCGCCGCGTCATTCGGCAGGATGACAGTCTATCGCTCGCGAGCAATAGCGTCAGCGGCAGCGACCTTTTCAGATTGCACGTCGAGATCGCGGCGCCGCCGTCGAAAAGCACCGTGCAACGTGTGATCGTGAGCGATCCGTCCGAACCCGGCATCGGCAAGCTGTATGGTGGGCCGTTCCCGATTCCGGATTATTCCGGCTCGCGCCTGATGCTGAGTGACCTCGTGCTCGCCGAGCCCACGGCGCAAGGCCGCTGGCGGCGCGGCGATGTCGCGCTCGCATTGGTGCCGACCGGCTACTTCCGCGCCGGCTCCTTCAACGTCTTCTACGAGATCTACAACATCGCGCCGAATGCCACGTACAGCACCGAAATCGAGATCGAACCCGTGCGCACTAGCGCCGGCGATAAGCTCAAGGGGTTGTTCGGCGGCAAGGGCAGGATGACGCTGCGCTTCGAGGGCGCCGCGACCGCCGTGCGCAACGGCACGCTCCAGGAGCTGCGGCGCGTAGAGGCGGCGCTGCCGCCGGGCAAGTATCGGATGCGGGTCAGCGTTCGGGATCTCGACACGCAGGAGGTTGCCCGGACGGGGAGAAGTTTTTCTGTCCCGGAGTAGCGGTTAGAACATCGGATTAGAACACCGGATTAGAACACCGGATTAGAACACCGGATTAG
>JBQTID010000286.1:0-28844 GCA_052389275.1 Gemmatimonadota bacterium
CTCGCGCAAAAAGGCGCGCGCATCATCAGGATCCGCGACCTAGTTCATGCCAACGACGCGCACGCGATGGCCCGCGAATTCTCGAGCGAGTCGATCGAGTTGCGGCATTTCCTGCCGGCACGGCCCGCACCAGCTTGCCCAGAAATTCAATACGACGACGTTGCCTCGCAAACTTTCGAGCGCGAGCTTCGCATTGCCTTCGAGCAGCGGCAGATTGAATGTTGGAAACACCGGTCGAACCGGAACGTCGCGCTGGGCGCGCACGACGTCGCTCGCAGCTGTTTGAATGCGGCCCCCGCGATCCGCGAAAATTGCATCACCCGCCGCGACCACCGTGCGCGCTGTCAGTTGACCAGCGGTGTCGAACGCCAGCACCGCATTGGCCTGGCCTGATCCGTTCGTGGCTGCAAGCACGTACACGGTACTCCGAGGCCCAATGACGATCCCGTGTTGGATCACGGTAAACAGCGGCTGGAGTGATCCCGCCCGAACGGTCAGGCGAGGCGCGGGCGGGAGAGAATCCGGCGTCCAGCTCCGAATCCAGTCGAGCGTGCCGTCGGCAGCGTAGCGGCGCAGCTCGGGCCGCAGTGCGGAAGCGAAATACACGCTGCCATCGTCGCCCAAAGCCGGCCAGCCGGCATTGTGAAGCTGGCCGAGTATAGCCTTGTCCGGCACCTCAACCGTACCGATGCGTTTGCTGATATTTCCGTCGGGATTCAAGAACCATATGAGCGGCTCGTCCGGCTGCACCGGTGCGAGCGAGAACTCGAGCGTGCTGCGCACTGCTGCAATGTGTTCGCCGCGCCGTGCGACCGGGACCGCATTCACGCGCGCTGCCGCTTCGCGCAATTCGAAGGACCACGCGCCGTCCTCGTTCAGCGAAGCGGGTCCGCCATCGATGAACAATAACTGACGCTCGCTGGCGGCCGGGCTCGGCCCAGAGCAGCCCAATGCCACCCCTAGCAGAAGGACCAACCCTGAACGATCCCGGCCATAGCGTGACACCAGCCTCAGCTCTTCGCGATCTTGTCGATGATGATTGCGTCGAAGCCGCCGTGCTTGATGACCTTGCCGGTGACCTTCACGTTCTGCTCGACAAACGGCTTCAGCCGCGCATTCTCGCCCGCGGCACCCATGCCCGCATTTACCGGCAGCAGGAATTGGCCATCACTGGTGAGCAAGCCGAGCGGCTGGCCCTTATCCGCGCATACTTCGGCGCACATCTTGTGATCCGCGCCGCTCGCGTTCTGCACGAACTTGCATGATAAATCGACAACCTGGGCCGTGAGTGTAACGCTTTCGCCTACAGGTTGCGCCTTGGTTTGCGCTTGTGCCGCGGCACGGCCGGGCACGCCACGACCAACGCAAGCATGGCAAATGTTAGCGTACTCCGATGCATGACTCTCCTCCTGATGTTGTAGTGAATGTTCACTTCGCCAACCCGCTAATCCATCGAGGTAGTTCCATTGTCCGTTTCGTCATTCCTGCCACACGCGTGTCTGCGGGCGGAACGCAGCCCATGCAAACCAGAAGTAGTCGCCGTGCGCCAGCCTTCGCAGCTGCTCGCCTTGCAGAGGCCCGGCGACGGCGCCACCGAGCAAGTTCCAGGTTGTGTTGGTCTCGCGATCCCGAAACAGAGCATTGCGTGCCGCCTCGAACGTCAGCACGCGCCCCTTCAGAGTTCGGCTGAAAATACCCGTCGCGCCGATGTCGCGGCCGGCCGTGATCTGCGCGCGATCGAGCGCGCTCGCGGTACCGGCCGCCCAGAAAACCACCACCGGCTCGCCGTTTACACGATCGTTCACGACGCGCACGGCTCGCAGCCGCGAGAACGGATACGCGACGGTCTCTTTCCCGAGATTGAGCGCGGCGACCCGCTCCATGGCAGGCAGCCGGTTGTCATTTCTTCCCTTGAACAAGCCGGCGATCGGTGAGCCCGCAGGGTTGTCGTAGCCGACGTACGGATTTTCGCCGTACGGGCGAGCGAAGCCTGTGCGCTGCGACAGCACCTCACCACGCGGGTGCGCTTGCTTGAACTCCCGCCAACTGACGGTTTGGCTGGGCACGAACTTCAGCTGTTGGCCGGCAAGCTCGCCGACGATTGCCTCACCGGTTGCCTGCTGCCACCACGTTTCGGTTTGGCGATCGTACATCACGAGATCCGAATGACGCAGCCGGCCGGTCGTGCCAAAATCATGGACACGGCCTGCCAAGCCGCGCTCAAAGACGAGCGCCGTGTTGCACAGCGGACAGTAGGTAACAGCTATGGGAAGTCCGGCGAGCCGGTCGTTGACGATCTCGTGCCAGATGAGAATACGATACGGATAGGCACGCGCTTGCCCCGCGCGCTCGACCACGATAACGGGCTCGCGCTGATCGAGCCATTTGGCGGCGGACCTGACACTCTCGAAGAACGGTTTGTCAATCGCCGGAATGCCATCTTTTGGCGGTCCGCCGGCCACGATTTCCTCGAGTGGCACGGTATGCCGTGAAAAATCCGTGCGCCACCCGTCCTGCGTTAGCTGAACAGGCTCGCACGCCATGAGCAGCGCAGCAGTGACGAACGCACCGAGTGAATGAATCAGCATTTATGCGACGGTGCCGCCCGCCTCTTCCTCGAGCAAACGCTGGAAGATGCGCCGGCGCAGCAGCGGCGGCAGCGGCCGCTGGCCAACCTGGCTCAGGAAAGCCAGGAATGCGCGGTGAAAGTCGTACAGGGGAAAGCAGCGGCTGCACATGTCGAGATGCTCGCGAATCTGCTCGGCGCGCTCGGCCGTCAAATCACCGTCGATGTAGCCCCACAGTTGCGCGATTACCTCATGACAATGCAGCATCTCTTTACCGTGTTTCATGGCAGCAGTCATCGCCCCAGGTACCCCATTTCCAAAGCGTATTTGTAAAGGTGTTGTTGCAGTAGCCGGCGTGCGCGGTAGACGCGGCTTTTCACGGTGCCGACCGGAACGCCCAACACGGCGGCGATTTCGGGAGTCGTGAGACCTTGCAGATCACTGAGCACAATTGTCTCGCGGTATTCCTCGGGCAAAGCGTCGATCGCACCGGTGATTTCCGCATCGACCAGCGACTCGAAGAACACGCGTTCGGGATCGGCGGCTGCTGCCTGGCCATAGATTGCCGCTGCCGCCAGCGCCTCCGACTCGAGATCGATTTCGGCCTCGTTCACGTGTGTATGTCGCGTTTCTCGCTGCCGCATACGGAGGAACTCGTTACGACAAATGGTAAACAGCCATGATCGGCAGCTCGTGCCCGGCGTGTAGCGTTCCCACGCGCGGTATGCGCGAATAAACGTTTCCTGTACGACGTCTTCTGCTTCTGCTTCATCGCCACGCGTCAATCGCAACGCGAAACGATACACAGCCTCCATGCTAGGAACCGCCTCCTCGACAAAGCCGGGCTTCGCGAGAGCTGCGAGCTCGGCCTGCGCAGCCGCAGGCCGCAGCTTACGCCAGAGCCAAGGCAGCTGCATAACCCATTGCCAATTGAACCTTCCGGGTCCGGACCATGCGTGCCGCTATCCTATGCGCTGCCACAAACGGTTCCCTGACTGGAACTGTTTGGACGCGCATGGAGGTTACCGCTATAGAGATTTGGAAGTCAAAGTGGCGGTGCATTACGAACGGCGTCGCAAGCTGTCGTGTTGCAGAAGCTGATTCTAGGCACATGGATTGCTGCCGCGCGCAACCACTAGTTCTGCATGTTGGCGTCGACACTCGGGAGGAACCAATGAGACGATGGAGCGTTGTCACGGTAGCGGTCGGCTGTACCGTTGTTCTGGGCTGTGACGCTGGGCGGCAGGCAGAAACACCGCCGGCGGATACGGCGGCGCTCGGGGCTCCCGCGACGAGCGCAGTCAGCATTGACACCACGGCCGAAGGGCTGTGGGCGGGGCTTCAGCAAGCCAACTACACGAGCTGGCCGCTATGGCCAGGTAAAGAAAAATTTTATAAGGGACAGGAGCCGCACGGCGCACTGCTGATCACATATGTCAACGATCTTGCTCAAGATGCAATTACGAATGGTGCCGCGCAGATGCCTGCGGGAGCGATCATCGTCAAAGAGAACTACGGCCCTGATCGGAAGCTCATGGGCGCCACGGTCATGGAGAAGGTGCCAGGCTACGACCCGAACAACCGCGACTGGTTCTGGGCGAAATACACTCCTGATGGCAAGGCGGAGATGTCGGGACGCGTAGACATGTGCTACAGCTGTCATAAAGGGGCGGAACAGTACGATCAGCTGTGGACGCTTGCGCAGGACAAGACCGGCAAAGGTCCACCGCCGATGGAAATGCCGGCGCATTCGGAGCCCCCGCCAAACAGGTAATGCCAAGGCGAAGTGCCGGCCAGGCCGGCACTTTGCTTCACCCGCGCTTCGATCCAGCGCGCCACTTCCGGATGCGGCAGCAGCGGATCGCCGGTGTAAACGATCGGCAGGCCGCGCAAGTTCGTTCGGCAGCTTCTCATGGCTGAGCTTGCCGCGCGATATCAGCACCGGCACCACCACCACTTCGCGCCCGGTCAGTCGGTGCTGTAGCTCGATGATCTCTCGCACGCGCGTCACTGCCGCGGAGTTCGGGCCGTGGCCGACCATGAACAAGGCCTGCTGCTTCGGATCTTTTGCGAGCGCGATGCCGCGCGCAGAGAGGAGATTCGCGATGTTCGGCGAATCGTCGATAGCATGCGCAACGTGAATCGGAATGTCTGTTTTGACCTGCTCCAGTCCAGCCATATGCAGGTGATGCATCATGGTTTCGTCCAGCTGCGTAGTCGCGCCCGCCAGGTAGCGGATCTGCTCATAGTGGTCGCTGTGACTGGATACGAGCAGTGGCACAATCATGATCCGACTCACCGCGGGCGCCATTGCTTTCACGATGTTCTGGAACGGACGCGCTTTGGCGCCCGGGCCCATTAGAAACGCGACATCGACGGGCCCACCGGTCTTCGCCTGACCTGCAATCTTCTCGACCTCAGCATTCCATCATCGCGTCATTGGATGCACCGGCGTTCTGGCACACACAGTAGGCGACGACGCCACCCGGGCCGGCGGTGCCGGCGTTGAGTTTTACCGCGGTTGCTTTGACGCCGAGGTGCCACGCCGTCGAATTGGCCGGATCGGCCACGGTGACGGCGGGCGTTTCGGCCGCGAAGTTCAGGTACGCCCAGGCCTGACGAGAGTCGACCGTGGTGGTCAGAGTGGGTGACGGTGCCGGCCGTGTCGCGTTTCTTGCAACAGCCGTCGGACCAGCCGAAAACGTAACTGATGGCGCGAACTGAAATCGGGCGAGGCAATGCAACGCGCGGAAACGCAGAATGCCGGTGATTAGCCAGGCAGTCAGATATGCATTCGCGCCAAACGTTACGTGTGTTTCGGATGGTCCGATTGCAGGAGGCTGCGGTGAGTGAACGCAAACGAGAAAAAGAGCGGAAGGAAAAGCAGGCGCTCGACACGCTGCGAACGCGCATCGTCAGCGACATTCATTCAGGTCACCTCGATTCGGGCGACCGTTTGCCGAGCTATCGGGAGGTCGCTGCGGAGATGGGTCTGGATCTGCGCGCCGTTGCCAGGATCTTTGATGCGCTAAACCGGGAAGGATTGCTCGAGATTCGCGACAAACAGGGCATCTTTGTCGCGACCCAGCAACGCCTGGGCGGGCGCGTGCTCGCGGAAACTGCGCGCTGGTTCATGGCGGTGCTGCGTGACGCATGGACGCGGCGCATACCGATTCCTCGCTTTGCCGCTTTTGCGCACGAATGCGTAGCGACGGTACCAGTGCGCGGCGCCTGCATCGAATCGACCCAGGATCAGCTGGTCTCGCTTTGTACGGAGTTGAAACATGATTTTGGCATCGAGACATCAGCGGTGCATGCGAGCCTGCTGACTACTTCCAGTCATGAGCCGCAAGAACTGCCGCCGGAAATTACAAGCGCGGATTTCCTGATCAGCACGCTCTTCCACGCTGCCGGACTCAGGTCACTGGCCAATGCGCTGGGCAAACCACTCGTGACGGTCAGGCTCGATCCTCGCATTGCGCAGGCGTTCGAGCGACGCGTCAATGAAGGAGAGCTCATTGTTGTTTGCGTCGATCCGAATTTCGTTGAACGCGTTCGCCTGGTCGTCGGTGATCATTATTCCGAACGCGTGCACGGTGTGCGAGCAGCGGACCGCGAGGCAGTGGCGCGTCTCGATCGCGACCAGCCCGTGCTGATTACGCGTGCCGCGCGCGAACAACTGCACGACGTTGCGTTGCCTCCCAATGTGATTCCCGCCAATGTGCCCATTCTGTCCAGCGAGACGGCAACCGAGCTGATCGAATTGATTCTGCAGCGCAATCTCGAAGCAATGCGACAGGCGAGCCCATCAGCGTAGTCGTGTTGCAAATCGTGTAACAGGGCATATCGCTTGCAGCGGCTCCCCGACCGGATTCATTCACCAGGGAGGAACATATGTCCAGACTGAATGCGACAGGGCTGGTGGCTCCGTTAGCAGCATGGCTGCTACTTACGCCCGCATGCGCGCGAACACCGGATGCAGTCATCGGCCAGCCTGCGCCTGCGGCGGTTTCGGACCTGCTGGACGGCTGGCCAGCCACTCCGCGACAAGTTGCAGACGTTACGATCAACAAGTACGGCCAGCCAAATGAAGCAACGGAGACGATGCTGGTCTGGCACAACAATGGGCCGTGGAAGCGCACGATCCTCAATCGCGAAGAGACCCCACACGACTTTCCTAAGCCGCACACGGATCTACTCGAGCAGTTCATCGATTACCGGGTGCCCCCCGACAAGTTCGATGAGCTGGCGGCATATGATGGCAGCGTGATCGTCGAGCGCACGAAGGGGGAGCTGTCCGCGCGCTGTGACAAGGAGGAAATGAACTTCCTCGCGCTGAATCTCGCCAATGACATTGTCACCGGCCGCCGCAGCGTGGAAGCTGCGCGGCAGTTCTATGCGGAAACGGTCGCGGCCTTCATGCGGGGTGAGCGTCCGCCGTACACGCAGGGTTTGCAGTTCCAGGTACCACGTGGCGGGACGGCCGATCGGGACCGTCCGTTGCTTCCGTAGCGGCAACGGACGCTAGCTGCTCAACGCCGCGCCATGCGCGGCCAACTCTGGAGGCGACAATGGTCGCTGACGTAAGGCAAGGGGGAGATCCTTCGCGCTTTGACTTGAGCGCAGCCATTTGGGCCGGTCTCATCTCGGGGGCTGTGTTCATGGTCGTCGAGATGTTGATGGTGCAAATGTTCCTCGGCATGAGCATGTGGGGGCCGCCGAGGATGATCGCCGCGATCGTGATGGGGAAAGGCGTGCTGCCGCCGCCTGAGACCTTCGACCTTGCCATTGTCATGGTTGCGATGCTCGTGCACTTTCCGTTGTCGGTGGTGTTTGCGCTTCCGCTGGCGTGGATCGTTAGCCGCCTGCAGCTGGGCGCTGCAACCGGAGTTGGTGCCGCGTACGGCCTGGCACTGTACCTCGTGAATTTCTATCTGATGACCGCCTTCTTCCCCTGGTTCGGCATGGCGCGCAACTGGGTGAGCATCACGGCTCATATCCTGTTCGGATTGATCGCGGCTGTGGCCTACAAGAAGCTCCAGGAATCCGAGTTGGATATCGCAACCATGAATCGCACTGCGGCAGATTGATCTCGACGTCGCCTATCGGAAGCGCACCACAGTTGGCCGTGATGCCGGGATAGCATTTGGGTTGGATCAAAACGATTTCTGAAGCAGACGCGAGGGGGCCGCTGGCGAAGCTGTACGCGTTTATGGAATGCATCACATCCCCGGCGGGGGAGGAGTTGATCGGCCGCTTCGGAGTCGATCGCTTCGGCGGGCCTTTGTTCATTCCCAACGCGCTGCCGCGCCAAGCGCGAGGCCAGTAGCCGGTGCGCATGCGGTTACTCACCTGCGCAGTTCTCCTGATTCTGCTCAGCGCCGGCCGCGCGCGTGGCCAAACGCTGAGCACGGATCACCTCAAGATTCGGATCAGCGGATACGGTCAGTTGCAATTCAACACCACGAGTGCCGAGGCTCCCGGGCCTCCATCCGCGCAGACGGCAAACTCGACGTTCGAAACGCGCCGAGTCCGGCTTTTTGCAACGGTCACGATCGCTGACTGGATCGAGGCACGCGTGCAGCCTGAATTTGCGCTCGGTCGCCTCAAGCTTGCCGATGCCTGGATGAACTTCGGCATCGCGCGTGCATTTCAGCTGCGCGCCGGTCAATTCAAGCTGCCATTCAGCCGTTTTTTTCTGACCAGCTCGACCCAGATCCTGCCGATCGAACGGGCCGTCCGCATCCGCGGTCTGGAAGAGCAGATTCGCACTACGCTTGGCAGCGAAGTCGGCACGGTCTTTACAGATTTCCGAGGCGATCTGCTGTTGGGCGAAGAGCAGGAGCTGCTCGAGGCATTCGGACTCGCCGCTCGCGATATGGGCGTGAGCGCACACGGCGAGATAGGCCGCTTCAGTTACGAGCTTGGCATGTTCAATGGCAACGGCCCGGATCAGATGGATACGAATGATGCAAAGTCGATCGTCGGCAGGCTCAATCTGAAGCCATTGCGGTCTCGGCCGTTCGATGTTGGCGTGGCGCTCACGCGGCGCGAGCGCGCACTGGGGATGCAGGCCGAGGATGAGCGCCACGCCACGATAATGATGATCGACGTCGAATGGGGTGGTTTCAGACGCCGTGGGTTGCACGCACTGGCAGAGGCGGTAGCCGGTTCCAATCTGCTCGCGGACTCGCGTTTCAGCGGGATTCATGCAATGGTGGGGGCTTTCGTGCCATTGCGAGGACAACGCCTGGAAGGAGTTGAGCCGATGCTGCGTGCCAGCTTCGGCAATCCTGATACGGAGCGCCGCAACGATGACGGTTTGCTGATTACGCCGGGCGTGAACCTGTATTTTTTCGACCGCAACCGCCTGCTGCTCAACTGGGAGCTGTACTCGCCCGGGCATCCGGGATTGGAGGACGCGCACGCGTGGCGCGCGCAGGCGCAGTTCTACTTCTGAGCCTTGGCCGGGTTACTGCTTCCTTGAAGGTCCTGCCTCCGCGCGCGCACCGATCGAGAATGCGCCTGCCGCGTTCAACCGAGAAGGAATCAAACTTGCCCCTATACAAAGTATGACTTCCAGGAGGTACTGATGGAAATTCGAAAAAACAACGCCAATCTGCTCTACGATGTCGCAACTGGCGCGGCCGCGGGCGGAGCTGCAACCTGGTTGATGGGGCGTGCAACGACCGTGATGTACGACCGCGAAAACGCGGCCGCGCGTCATCGCGAGGAGAAGGTTCGGGAAGGCAAGGACGCTTTCGTGCGCGCCGCGGAAAAGACGGCTGCGGTCGCAGGCAAAAGCCTGACTGAAAGCCAGAAGAAGAAACTGGGTGGCGGCCTTCACTGGGCGATGGGCATTGGCGTGGGCGCATTGTACGGCTGGCTCAGGCACCGTCGGCCTGAAGCCGCGGCCGGCTATGGGCTGCTCTTCGGCGCGGCTTTCTTTCTGTTGATCGACGAAGGCGCGAACACGGTGTTTGGCTTCACGCCACCGCCCAACCGCTTTCCCTGGCAGGCGCACGCACGAGGGCTCGTTGGTCACCTGGTTTATGGCGCGGCTGCGGAGTCCCTGCTGACCGGCGCCGATCGCGCGCGCAGGCACGTGCATTGACGTGGAGCAGCGGCGCCGCTTACCTGCGCGCCCTGTCACAACGCGCGAGGCCGCGGCATCTCGCGGTTGCGATTCTGGCTGTGACCTTCTTCGACATCACTCTGTATGCAACGTGCGGCTTACGTGGCTGTCCAGATCCCGAGTTGCTCAAGGCATACCAACCAGGTGGTGCGACGGTATTACTCGATCGCGAAGGCAGGAAGTTCGGCGATCTCGCGCCTGTCGAACGCCGCATGGCCAAAATGACGGAGCTTCCTGATCACCTGCCGGCGGCTTTCATCGCAGTGGAAGACAAGCGCTTTTTCGATCATCATGGTGTCGATTGGCGGCGAGTCGCGGCGGCGGCGTTGCACAATCTGTTGTCCGGCGGCGTGCATCAGGGATCGAGCACAATTACGATGCAGCTCTCCCGCAATATCTTCAGCGCGCAGTTGCGTGCCGATGATCGGAGCCTGCGGCGCAAGCTGTTCGAGGCGCGCGTGGCTGGAAAAATCGAAAGAAGATTCACAAAGAACGAAATCCTCGAGCTGTATTTCAACCACATCTACTTCGGCGGCGGCGCCTACGGCGTGGAGAACGCGGCGCGCTATTACTTCGAAACGCCCGCGCGCGAGTTGAAGCTGCATGAGGCCGCGCTACTTGCGGCCTTACCCAAAGCGCCGGCGCGCTATGATCCGCGCGAGCATGCGCGACGCGCCCGCGAGCGGCGCGATCTGGTTTTACGGCTCATGGCGGAGCAGGGCCGAGTCTCGATGGCAGCCGCAGCCAGCGCCCGCCGGCTCGGATTGGGCGTGACTCACGAGCCGCCGGCACTGAGCAATGGCGGGATGCTCGCCCCTTACTATGTCCAGTTGATTCGGCAGCAGCTGGAAAAGGAATTGGGCGACGAGATATACCGGCGCCGGTTACAGGTCTTTACGTCACTGGATGGCGATGCGCAGCGCGCGGCGGAGCAAGCCGTGCGGCGGCAGCTTCGGCTCATCGATCATGGCGGGTACGGGAATTTTGCGACCAGCGAACCGGTGCAAGCCGCCGTCGTCGTCATGGAGACGCTGACCGGAGATGTGCTGGCGGTGGTCGGCGGCCGCGATTTTACTGCATCGCGCTACAATCGCGCGGTGCACGCGCGCCGGCAGGCCGGCAGTGCTTTCAAGCCATTTGTTTATGCCGCCGCCCTGGATGAAGGATACCCGCCCTCACAGCCGATCATCGATGCGCCGTACACTTTCGTGTCGCACGGAGAAAAATGGCAGCCGCGCAATTTCGATGGTCGCTATTACGGGCAGATCACGTTGCGCGAGGCACTCGCTTATTCCCGCAATGTGCCGGCGGTGCGGCTGGCAAACGCGGTCGGGCCAGAAGCGGTGGCACAAACAGCGAAAGCTGCCGGCATTCGGGCCGAGATAGAACGCACGCCGATGATCGCGCTCGGCATAACCGAAGTCTCGCCGCTCGAGCTGGCCGGTGCCTATGCGACTTTTGCCGGCATGGGCACGCGGGCCGAGCCGCGGTTCGTGCATCGGGTCGAGGGGGAAGACGGCAAGATCCTGTTCCAGACAAAAGTGCGGCGAAAAGAAGCGGTGGACCGTGCGATTGCGTTCATGCTCACCGACATGCTGGCGGATGCGGTCGACTTCGGCACCGGCACCGCGGTGCGTAAAGGCGGATACCGCGGACCGGCTGCCGGTAAAACCGGCACCACGGACGATAACGCGGACGCGTGGTTCGTCGGCTATACGCCGGATCTCGTGGCCGGCGTGTGGATCGGTTATGACGAGCGACGTCCGCTGCCGCCTCGCGCCACCGGAGGAACCGTAGCCGCACCGCTTTGGGGACACATGATGCGTGCCATCTACCAGACGCGGCGAGCACCGCGCGCGTGGCTGATTCCTGGCGAAATCGAGATTCGCATGACCGATCCGGCATCTGGTCGCGTTCTCGCCAAGGGGTGTGAGCCGCTCCGCGGCGAACCGCGGGAAGAAGTATTTCTGAAGGATGAAGAAGTGGAGGAAGTTTGCCCGAAAGGCGAGCCACAACGCAGTCCGCTCGGCATAGCTGTTGCCTGGCTGGGCCGTCTGTTCCGATCAGATGGAGCGGACACGCCGCGACGCGACCGAATTGAGGCTCGCGATGAAGATCTTGGCACCGTGCGGTTGATCAAGCGTCGTGAAAAGCTGGATGATGGCCACGCGCGACCCGACGACAGCGACCGCGGCGAGCGCGGCAAAGGCAAGCGCGGGCGAGGCGGTCGCGATCATGATAGTGATAGCGAAAGCGATAGCGGAGGCAGCGATAGCCATGACTGACGGCACGTGCGATTTCAATGCGCCTACTCGCGTAACACACCGCTGCTCATGATGTCATCACCTGCGCGTTCGCCAGCCACGGAATCACGGCGGCGGTTCGGTCCCAGCGAGTAAACGCTCGCGGTTTTCACGCGGCCGGCGCTCGGCGCACTGACGCGTATCCAGTATGCGCTTCCCCAAGGATCTACCACGTAGCGCCGCGCCTGTCCGCATGCTTCGGCATAATAGCGGCTCAACCCCATCCGATCGAGATACCCGTCGCTCATGGCCGTCCATATTCGCTTGTGGACCGAGCCATCGCGGTGCCGTAATCTCGAAGTAGCAGCCACACCATCAACCAGATCGTTCAGCAACGCCGCGGTTTCGCGCTCGGCGCAAGCGACTGCGGACGGATTCGCGGCGCCGCCGCGCGCGCTCCACAGTGTCAGCAATGCAGCCACGGCCATGGTCGTCATGGTTGCCGCAAAGAGCTGAGGACGCGAGCGCATCGAGCCGACCAGAAACATGGCCCCCGCCATAGTTTCGACCCATTCGCCCGTGAACTCGAGAGGATACCAGACCAGCAGGAGCACGGCCGTCGCTATCCAAGGCACCAGCGACAGCGCGGGCGGTGTTGCACCGATCCAGCGATGAATCCGTCGGCCGAATGCGAATTGTGCCGCCATGGGCAGCACCAGTCCGTATCCGCCGAGCGCGAGAATGAGCACACCCTTCGGCTTGCCGAAGATATCCGCAAAGTTGTGAAGTGTGAATTCCTGCTGTGTGTTGTGCTCGAGGAACAAGTCGGGCGGCGTGAAGCCCAGCAGCCGCTGTCCCCAGCTGAACTCTTCACCGGCAACGAAAAGGCAAAACGCGGCGATCAAGAGATCGAAGATCAAACGCCCGCGCCAGGCGCGGCGGAATCGGACCATGGCGGCGGCCGCGAACAGTGCGGCCGTCCACCATTCCACGAAACGGTCTTCCTGCATCCACGCGGTATACCGAGTGGGTGCGGCGTACTCGAGAGCGAACGCCGCGGCGATCCACACCGCCGCCGCGATGTGAAACGCCGCGGGTATGCCGCCGCTTGACGCCGTTGGCTCAGCGGCTGTCGGTGTCGCTGTCCTCGTCATCGGCATCCCGGTCGGAATCCTGGAATGCATCGAACGAGCTCCTAATGCGAACGCGTACTCATGATCCTGCTCCGCTTAATTGCGGCCAAGGATGATGCTGGCGATGCGCTCCAGCACACTCGCGTCGGAACGACGTACCCGCGAGCCGCGTCTGCCTGCGCGTTCCAGCTCGTCATGCAAGCGATCGTGCTCACGCTCCCAACGGGCGTCGCGCCGCCGATCGTCATTGCGACGATGCCACTCATCATGCGCTCGCTCGATGGCCGCCCGCACTGCCACGTCACCGCGGCGCTCATCGTTCCGGCGACCGCGATTCACGCGCCGGCCGCGCTCATCATCGCTGTCACTGTCACTGTCACTGTCACTGTCACTGTCTCGGTCACTGTCGCTGTCACTGTCGCTGTCCCCGTGCCGCCGGTCCTCGAGGCGATCCCGGTCGCGACCGCGGCCGCCGCGGTCACTCTGAGCCATGACCGCCGTTGCGCCGGTCAGCGCCAGCAGCGCAAGGATGAATAGCCGAACCAATTGAGACTTCATTACTGCTCCTCCAGAATTAAGACGCTTCGAATAGCAGTTCACGCCGCGTGCCGTCCGGCACAAAACGATAAAACCCTTGCAGTTACAAGGGTTCTTTCAACCGGCGCACCGCTCGCCCGTACCGGTCCGACACATAGAGTGGACACCATGCGCCACGCAGAAGCTACACGAATAGTCGCAGACGATAAGCGCAGGCCGACTGTCTTTAACCCGCTTGTCAGCGCAACGGAGCAGCCTGGGCGGGGGCTAGTTGCCGCCAGGGCAGACTCGCCCCTCAAGAAACCAGCAGCTGAACTCGGAATTCCTGAAAAAGGCCAGCAACAGATCGGCGACTTTCGGTTCAAAAGATTTGCGCGATGCCGCGATTCACATTCTCGCACAGATTGACCCGGCTTTATGCGTCGACGGTATGCGACGTCGCTGGCTACCTCGCTCGCGCGTCGCCATTCGCCGGCAACTCATAGCAGCGAAGCCTCCCGCTTCGCCTTGAACTCTGTGCCCGGCTTCCACTCCGGCCAGCGCGCAGGTTCCGCAACCGACAAGCCACTGCGCCGGACAGATCCCAATCCGGTTTGATCTCGTCTGACGGCTTGTGGTAATCATTGGTCGTGTACTCGTTGCTGAATGCAGCCTTTGGGCTTTACGCCCGGTCCGACAGCGTTCCCGTGGCAGGCGCATGCGCGCGGGCTTGCCGGCCATGTCGTATACGGTATTGTTGCTGAAACCGTGCTCGACGTTGCGGATCGAGTAGCACCACCGTCATGAACTGCGCCTAATCCCGGAGTAGCGTTTGGCTTGGATCAAAACAATTTCTGAAGCAGACGCGACCGGACCGCTGGCGAAGCTATACGGCGAAATAGCCGGCGCTGCCGGATACGTCGCGAACATCTACAAAGCCGAATCCCTCAATCCGTCGGGCCTGCGTGCGCATGTGGTGCTCTACCGCACACTGATGTTCGGCGATTCGCCCTTGTCTCGAGTGGAGCGCGAAGCGGTGGCACTCGTGGTTTCCGCAACGAACGGGTGCCACTATTGAATCGTCCATCACGGGGCGGCGCTCCGTTCGGAAGGTGGCAGCAGCGAGCTGGAGCAGGCGCTACGCGAGAACTGGCGGAGTGCGCCTGTCGATGATCGCCTGTGCGCGCTGCTGACCTATTCGGAGAAGCTCACGCGCGAGCCGACGGCCGTTGAGCGGCAGGATGTCGAACGGCTGCGCGCAGTCGGCCTGTCAGACCGCGAAATTCTGGATGTCGTCGCCATCACCGCATACTTCAACTTCGTCAATCGCCTCTCGGATGGACTCGGCGTCGAGCTGGAGTGATGGGGGGCCTGCTTTCACTGTTCATCCGCTACCGGATTTGAAATCCAAGCGCTCTCTGTGGCTATGCCTCGGCCTTCGGGTTGAATTCCGATGCAGCATTTGGCTAGCAATAATGCGCGATTCCGGCGGTCAGCGGAATGGCGCATTCGGTCACGAGCATGTTGCAGGTGGCCGCCCGAAAACAGTGAAAGCAGGCCCCCATGAATCACGCGGCTCGCATCATAGCAGTCATTATAGTCGTACTTCTGCCGCTGGCATTGTGGTGGTATTCGAATCGCTCGACGCGCGAGGCGGCCTGGGCGGAATGCGTTACCGCCTATGCCGACGCGCTCACTCGCGCCGACACAATCAAAATTGATTCAGTTCAGCCAAGCGTCACTACAGCAGCTGAAGCGCCGAATTGCGGGACGCTCCGCCGCACGCTTGCCCGGCAAGAAACCAGCAGCTCGTAAACTCCGAGCTCTTGAAAAAGTTCAGCAACAGGTCGGCCACCTTGCTTTCGCCACTCGTCGACGGATGCGTGCCGTCACTCTGGAAATCGGCCGCTACGTAATAGAATCCATCGGCACGTCTGTGGTTCTGATCGCCGGCCCACAAATACGGCCCCCACGCTACCCACGGCACGCCGCCGGTTCGATAGTCGAGATTACCGGCGCGTGATGGCGTAACCGGAGCGGTGCCCGGTGCTGTCTGTCGAATCTGGTCTTCGATTACCCATTTGTTCGCGAATCCCGTCTCGTACGCGTAGGGCTCCGGATTCAACGCCGTCGTCGCAAAGCCGGCGTAAGTACGGCTGGACAGAAAAACCATTTGCAGATTTGGATACCGCGTTTTCAGTGCGCGCAACACGTTGCCGAGGCCGGCATGCAGCCGGTACGCGTCCGCCGCGGAATCCGGCAGTGACCGCCGCGGCGTGCTGTTCGCCATCTTGACCCAGGCCACCTGCACCTGCTGTTCGCTCAAACCGAGTGGCTTGAGCCCTTGATCGCGGATGCGGTCGTATTCGGTCGAGCTGGCCGACGTCCACCGGTCGGTTACCTGGCCGCCGCGCGCACCGTTCACAATCGTGAGCGTGCTGTGATTGACCGAACCATCGGCGCCGGTTTTGCCCATGAACGACCACGCTTCACAAATCGTGTAACCGGATGCTGCACAGAACTCCTGAGTCCCGTTCGACATGCTGAATGAAAGCATGACTAGCTTGCCATTCACGGTTGGCGTGCCGTTAGCATCAACCGGCTTCACGAGTGCGGCACGACGGCGGCCTTCCTCCGCATGCCACGAGGGCACGGTGTTAGTGCCATCCAGATACAATCCGCCAGTGTGTCCTTTGTAGGAACGCGACGCGAGCTCGTTGATCGGGATCAGCTCGGGTGCAGCAACGCCAGCACTGTCGTTCTCCTCATCGCCGCTGATCGTTGCAGTGGCATCTGCGCACGCAGCCGACAGCACGCTAATTGTGACCACGACCTTCCACCGCATGACAATCCTCGAGTGCGTTGTTCCGGCCGGAGAGCGGGTGCGTAATTATTTGATCTTTGCTGCAAGCGAAACGTTAATTCGGCTGTTGTCGGAGCTTGAGAACGTATACCATGGCGATCGCCTTTGGCAGGTACTGGGCCAGTTACTAATCCTTCAGCGAGGCCTGCCGCTTCGCCTTGAACTCGGCGCCCGGCTTCCACTCGGGCCAGCGCTCCATCTCCGCCACCGACAAGCCGACCATGAACAGCAGCTGCATGTCTTCCACTGCGCCGGACAGATCCCAATCGGGTTTGATCTCGTCCGACGGCTTGTGGTAATCGTTGGTCGTGTACTCGTTGCGCTTCTGCTCGCCGTAGCCTGCGGGCTTGCCGATGTAATCCACGCCTGCATCAGGATACAGCGCGGGTACGCCTTGCTTCGCGAACTCGAAATGGTCGGAGCGGTAGAAGAAACCTTTCTCGGGCTCCGCATCCGGCACCGTCACGCGTCCCTGCCGCTCGGCGGCTTGCGTGAGTAGATCGTCCAGATCCGAGTTGCCGTAGCCGACGATGACGATGTCCCTGGTGCGACCCCACTGGTTCACGCCATCCATGTTGATGTTCGCGAGTGTCTTGTTGAGCGGATAGAGTGGGTTGTTGGCGTAATACTTCGCGCCCAGCAGACCCTTCTCTTCGGCGGTCACTGCAAGGAATAGAATCGAGCGGTCCGGCCTCTCGTCGAGACGCGTGAACGCTTGCGCGATCTCGAGCATGCCGGCGGTACCCGACGCGTTGTCTAGTGCGCCATTGAAGATCTGATCGCCGCTCAGATTCGGATCGCGGCCGAGATGATCCCAGTGCGCGCTGTAGACGACGTACTCATCCGCATCATCGTCGCCCTCGAGCCTGGCTACCACATTCTTCGATTGCACGTCGCGGATCGTCTGCTTGATGTTGAACGTTGCCTTCGCGTTCAGTGCAACCGGCCTGAAATCCTTTCTTAGCGCGGCGCGTTTCAGCGCGTCGAAATCCTGACCCGCGGCGCTCAGCAGCTCCTTCGCCTTGTCGAGACGAATCCACGATTCGGCTTTCACACGATTGCCCGGTCCCGCCGGATTCCGGATGTCGAAGTTCTCGCGCCCCCAGCTGCCGCCCACGACTTCGTACGGATAGCCGGCTGGCCCGGTCTCGTGAACGATGATGGCCGCGGCCGCGCCCTTCTCGGATGCGATCTCGTACTTGTAGGTCCAGCGGCCGTAGTACGTCATCGCATTGCCCTTGAACACGTTCGGGTCGAGCTTCGACGCATCGCTCGGATCGGGTACCGCCGGATCGTTGATGAGCATTACAATCGTTTTGCCTCTTACATCGACACCCTTGTAGTCGTCCCAGCCGTATTCCGGCGCAACCACGCCGTAGCCAACAAAGACAATGTCGGAAGCCGCGACGTCGACTTCAGGCACGAAATGACGTGACACTGCGACGTACTCGTTCGGAGAGCTGAGCGACAGCGTGCGACCGCCCACCTCGAACGTCAGCGTGGGTTTGCCGGTGAAGCCGACCAGCGGCACGTTCTGAACGTAGGTGCCGTCGGGGTTGCCCGGCTGAAGCCCCATACGCCTGAATTGATCCGTCAAATAGGCAACGGTCAGCTCCTCGCCGCGCGTGCCCGGGCTGCGTCCCTCGAACTCGTCCGCCGACAGCACGCGCGAATGCTCCAGGATTTCGCCGGCCGTGATGCTCGCGAGCGCGTCACTCGCGTCGGACCACGCCTGCGCGGGGCTGCCATCGTCCTGCTCGGTATTGCTCGCGCATGCGGCGGCCAACACCGCAAGCAGGATCATCCACCTGTTATTCAGCATGATGCTTCCTCCCTGAGTCACCGCGGAGAACGTAGACGAATATGGCGGTCGCCTGCAAGTTGAATGCATGGACGACGTCGTCGTAATCAATCCGGAGCTGAGCATTCCGCGCTCGGAGCTGACGTTCCGGGCCACGCGCTCGGGCGGGCCAGGCGGCCAGCACGTCAACACGTCAGCCACGCGTGTCGAGCTGGTCTGGGATGTGGCGCGCTCGCCGTCGCTGACCGACGAACAGCGCGCGCGCATCCTCCAGAAGCTGGCGAAACGAATCAGTGAGGATGGCCTGCTCCGGCTGACCAGCTCGGGCAGCCGCAGCCAATACCAGAACCGGGAAGACGTGACCGAGCGCTTCGCGCGCGTGATCGACCAGGCCTTGCACAAGCCGAAGCCGAGAAAAAGGACGAAGCCTACCCGCGCTTCTAAAGAAGCAAGACTGAAAAAGAAGAAGCGGCGCTCGGAGACGAAGCAGCGGCGCGGACGTATCGAGCCGGACGAGTAGGGAGCATGGGAGCATGGGAGCATGGGAGCATGGGAGCATGGGAGCATGGGTTTCCGCATCGTCATCAGCAGCGCGGGGATGGACTGGCGAGGCACGGAGACGGATACGCTACTCCTCGCTGATGGGTTGGTCGCAAGCGGTCATGACGTGCTGGTCTTCTGCCGGCGCAATTCCGCGCTGAGCGCACGGCTGCTCGCCGACGCGATTCCTTTCGCGCCGATTCTCGGTGCGCGCGATTTCGGACCCGCGTCGATTGCGCGCTGCATTGCGGCGCTGCGCAGACACCGCACGCAGATCGTGATCACGCAGAAAGACAAAGACCTGCGCCTCACGGGTGTTGCCGGACGGGTGCTGCGCCTGCCCGTGCTGGTGCGGCACGTTACGGATCGGCCGCTGAAGCGAGGACTGCGCTACCGCATGCTGTTCGGCCGCGTGGCGACGCATCACCTTGCCAATTCGACGTCGACACGCGACACGCTGGTGCAATCCGCGCCGTGGCTGCGCGCGCAAATTCCCATCATTTACAACGGTGTCGACGTAGATCGCTACACGAATGCTGCGCGCGCGAATCTCGGGTTACCTGATGATGCGGTCGTCGTCGGATACATGGGCGCGTTCGAGATGCGCAAAGGCATTGTCGATTTCGCTGAAATGTGGCAGCGCGTCGCGTCAGAGCTGCCGCATGCGCATGCGGTGATCGCCGGCGCCGGCGCGCGCGAACAGCAATTTCGTGATGTGATGGGTGGCGCGCCGCGCGTGCATTGGCTGGGTTTTCGGCGCGACACGCCCAATCTGTTGAAGGCGCTGGATGTGTTCGTGCTGCCTTCGCGATTCGAGGGCTTCGGTCTGGTGCTGGCCGAGGCGATGGCGGCAGGTGTCGCCTGCGCCGCGTATGCGGCCAGCAACATTCCCGAGCTGCTGGAGGACGGTGTTACCGGTCTGCTCGCGCCGGTCGGCGATGTCGATGCGTTGGCTGCCGCGGTCGAGAGCCTGTGCCGCTCGCCCGAGCTGCGCCTTACGCTGGCCAGTGCAGGGCAGGCGTATGCTCGGCGGCACTTCTCGGCGAAGCGCATGGTTGTCGAGCACGAGGCGCTGGTTGCAGGCATTCTGTCCGGCCGATAGGCACGGATTTCGCCCCGCGATCGGTCGAATGGATGCCACAGACAAGCAGGATGGCCGCAGCGAGCGCGAGCTGACGCTGCCGGAGCGCCGGCGCCGCCGTTCTCATATAGGCACGATGCGCGCGGTCAAGGCCGCGCACGCGAATGACCGCCGGCCGGTCGATCGCATAGCCGACTGGCTGATGCGGCGCGCCGCATCCACATCCTTCCTGATCTTTCACGTCTTCTGGTTCGGCACGTGGGTCGTCATCAACACTGGCCTCACACGACTCGCGCCGTTCGACCCGTTTCCATTCGGCCTGTTGACGATGATCGTGTCGCTCGAGGCGATCGTTCTGGCGATCTTCGTGCTGATGGCGCAGAGCCGTGAATCGCACATCGCGGAATTGCGCGAGGAGCTGTCGCTGCAAGTCATTCTGCGCGTGGAAGCGGAAGTCACGAAAACATTGCAGTTGGTGGCTGGCCTGTTCCCACGACTTGGTCACACGGTCAGCGAGGATCCCGAGCTTCGGGACATGCTGGAGCCGCTCGAGCCGGAGGAGATGGAGAAAGAGCTGATGCAGCAGATCAGGGATGCTATGGGGGAACGCACGTGAGCGGCAGGACTGCGGTTCAGGACTGCGGTTCAGGACTGCGGTTCAGGACTGCGGTTCAGGACTGCGGTTCAGGACTGCGGTTCAGGACTGCGGTTCAGGACTGCGGTTCATAACTGCGGTTCAGGACTGCGTAACAGCGTGCGGCCGTCTTCATGAACCGCCTCCCTGAACCGCCTCCCTGAACCGCCTCCCTGAACCGCCTCCCTGAACCGCCTCCCTGAATCAGAACTCCTCAAGAATCTTCTTCGCCTTCTTCGGATTGTCACTGACGATCGCGAGCTCGACCAGATCATCGGAGATGCCGGTCGTGTAGATCGCTTCCAAATTGATGCCGGCCTCGCCGAGCCGGCTCGTGACATTGGCGAGCTGGCCCGCCTGGTTCTCGAGCAGCACGACATGCACTTCGCTCTCGCTGAAGCGAATGTTGGCCGCTTCGAGCGCACCGCGCGCGACGACGATGTCGTCGGGAAGAATGCGCACCGTTGCGGATTCACCGAACGAAACGCCGGCGACGCCTTTGATGTTGACGCCGCGGCGTGCGAGGGCCTGCGCGACTCGGGCGAGGTCGCCCGGATCATTGGTGAGCTGAATCGAGCAGTCTTTCATGGCGACGCTCCGGCTTAAGGTGAGCTATGTCGAGGCGATACTACGTAATCGACGGCCAGCAGCTCGGCGAACTGTGGCTTATCGCAGCCAGGCTTCGAGAAGTTTGGCGATGTCGTTCTTCAACGCGGGCAGTCGATTGTTAACGACATCCCAAACGAGCTCGTAATCGACGCCGAAGTAGTCGTGGATTAGGCGGTCACGCATTCCGGTCATTTTCCGCCATTCGATCTCCGGGTGGGCAGCACGGTAATCTTCAGGAATGCGCTTTGAAGCCTCGCCGATAATCTCAAAACTGCGAACGAAGGCACGCTGCAGAACTGGATCTGATTTGAATCGATCGAAGCCGAGGTCTCTGCTTTGAGCGAGCAAGAAGTCAGCTTCAGTCAGAATATGGGCCAGATAATCACGCGGCTCGAAGGGCATCAACCGCTTCCGCCAGGATCCTGGGGCCGATAAACGGAGACAACGCTTCCAGCGTCACCAGTTCCACGCGGTGGCTGAGTGCGCTTTCAAGCATATCAGATAATGCCATAAAACTGTCGAACGTCTTCCTTCCCGGACTGAATTGCACGAGGAAATCAACGTCGCTGTCATTCGTAGCCTGTCCACGCAACACGGACCCGAACAAGGCGAGCCGTTCTACGCCCAGAGATAGGATTTCGTCCTCTATAGCGTGGAGCCTTTCAACTACGTCAGTTCGGGTCAAATTGGCTGTGACCATATCAGGATATTATTCCGGGAACCTGATCAGTGCAACGAACACGCGTTGATGTATGCACTAGATTTCTCCAGCCCTCGCCCGATGAAACCTCACGGCCCGTCAGGAAGGTCCCTAGCAAGCAAACGTGCGAACGCAAGCGATTCCTCACTCCAGGTGTCACGCGGCTCCGCGGCCGCGCGTGCGAACAGCCAGAGTCTAACGCGGTCGGCATCAACGTCCGACAGCTCGGCAAAATGCCGGATCGTGCGATCGGGCTCCGACCGGAGACGGGCGCCGCAATTCAGGAGATGCTGCGTAGCATCGTAGGCCGCGTCGCCAACGAACGGCTTCGGATCAACGACCAGCCACGGCTCGCGCTGCGCGCGCAGCACATTCCCGGCGTGCAGGTCAGTGGCGAGCAGGACGTCGCTTTCCGCTGCGACCGCCAACGCCTCGAACATACTCAGCCCCGCGCGCACCAGCGCCGGGTTAGACCAGCGCTGCTCGGCGGTTCGGGTTTCCTCACACCAGAACGCGACCATCGCCGACAGCGGCCGAAACCGGCGCGGCGGCGGCACGCGCCACAAACGACGCAGCAGCTTCGCGATGATGATGTCCTGTGCCGCTTCCGGCAGCACTCGCAGCGTGGTTCCCGGATCACACCGCTCGAGCAGCAGCGCGTGCCGCGATTCGTCCGCTTCGAGCAAGCGAACAGTTGGATCACCCGCCCAGAAGCGCAAGCCGTCGATCTCCTGGTCGGCTTCGAAATGCGGCACGCCGATCTTCAGGACAACCTGCTCGCCGGCGTCCCGGGTCGCCGGTGCTACCCACGCTATGCCGTCGTGGTCGAACGGCGCGCCGACGCGCAGCGACCAGCGCGCGGCCAGCTCGTCAACCAGATCGGGTCGGGTCATGCGCCGTCAGCCAGCCATCTGGCTCATGGCGGCGATAATCCAAGTAAGGATAGCAATAACGGGAGCAATGGCGAGAAAAACAGCGCGCCGCTGGCCGTGCAATCGCCAGGCAACAATGAGCACGAATGCCACGAGTGCGAGCGCGAAGAGCGAGAAAACCAGATCGTCCCGGTTTGCTCGCTGCAGTCTTGAACCGGACGCGCATCGTTGAGCGCATTCCAGATCGAGAGTACTGCACCAGCCATCGCTGGCGGCACCAGCAGCGCCGCGAAGATCACGCTGCGCAACGGTCGGGAAGCATTATCGTCGTCCAGGCTTCATCCTTTCGCCTCGACATGTCGGCGGAAATTGTCCAGAATGGCCTGCCAGCCCTGCCGCTGAAGCTCGGGCGGGTTCGCGGTCTCGCTGTCGAACGTCTCCTTCACGATGACGCCGTCCGCGCGTTCGACGAACTCCACCTTGACCTCGCGGCCGTCGCTCATCCGGTATTCTATGCTCTTGTGCGGCACGATGCGGGTGTAAGTGCCCTCGAAGTCGAAACCCTCGCTGCCGTCCCTGGCCTCCATGCGCGACACGAACTTGCCGCCTTCGCGCAGATCGACGCTGCTCCGCGTCGTGTGCCAGTCAGCCTGCGCGGCATTCCACTGCTTGATGTCGGCCGGGTTGTTCCACGCATCCCACACTTGGTTCAGCCTGGCATTCACGGCAGTCTCGACGGTGATCTTCATGGGTGTCTCCTTGTGGTTAGAGGGTTACACCCATGCGACGAACGGGAATTGGGACAATCGACATACGGCTCCGCGCTGCCATAGCGGCGGTTTCCGCCGGGATAGCGTGCGAGAAGCGGCTCGTCCGTCGAGCAGATGCTATTCCGATATCGACTCGCTCCAATCGCGGATCGCTGGCTTGCCAGTAATCGGCGCTGCGTTCGGCGGCAGAAGAACAGCGTCGTCAGTGAGAAGAGTTGGACGTGCATGCGCCGGCGACAATGGAAAGAATCAGAACGGTCCGGAGTGTCAAGATCACGAGAACGCCCTCAGGTGTTGGTCGGGCGGATTAACGTACCTCATCGGCCGGCTAGTTCGTGCCAAACACTTCAAACCATCACGCATTGCTGCTTACGCGCCGGTAAATGATTCGCAGATCGTCTTCCCATTTCCCCGTCAACGCGTGACAGTGTCCAGAGGCCATTAACGATGGCGCTGCCCTCCTGAAATCTACCGGTGAAGCGCTGTGAGAAGCCTGGCTCATCACGTGAGAACTCCAATGAATCCTCGCCGCACATGTGAGATGTTTGTGGCCTAACGCATCAAAGGTAAGCTGCAGGCGCAGCCAGCGCCTTCACGCCAGTGCTGCGATGATTTCGGCAGCAACTCCATGTTGGCGGCGCCTGCCTGCCAGCTTCACCTTTTTGTTAAACCCCGGGATTAAGAGCGCTTGGTTGCTGCTGGTGCGGCGTGTGCAGCTTCGTAGAGAACATCCGGATCGAGATCCGCTCCATTGGGCCACACAATCGTGCCGGCATCGCGATCAACGGACACCTGAGCGAAGAACGATGGATCTTGAAGTGTCGCGAAGACACCTCGGCTACCGCGAATCCACTGCGCGAGATCAACTGTGCCACGCGAACCGTCGGTGAAAGACAGTTCAACAACATAGGGCGTTCGAGCGGCGACCTCAGTGATTCGAGGATTCATGGTTTACTCCAGCGGCGCGATGCGTTGCGGCGGCTCGTCGGAATGCAGGCGGCGCCAATTCTCCTGCAACTCAGGCTTATGCAGTGTAGCCCATTCCACGACGAGTGCCAAGACGCGTGGAGGCAAATCGCCGCCAAGTAGGCCGATTGGATCGATTCGGACTTGAGCTTCGGCATTGCCGTAGCTGGCGTGGAAATGCGGCGGCTCGTGGTCAAAAAAATACATGCGAATGACAATACCAAGAAAACGAGAGATCTCTGGCATGCGGTTAATGTAGCGACGAACGGCGTCGTGCGTCCAACGTGATTGGGCGTAAGCTGCGCGGCCCATGCTGCCGAGGTCAAGCGCTTTGCCATCCGCGCCAGCTTCACGCCCTTGTTAGCTCGGCAACTTGTCAGAAACCCCAATGCACGTCTATCGGCGTTCCGGGAGCGCACAGCACTTGGACAATGGAGCTGCGGCAGCCGGGTGATTTTAGCGGCGTTCAAGATGCGCCGGGGCACGCATCGGACGATCATGTCTTCGGCGGCGGTGCGCACGATCGCCTTCAGGTGAACGAGCGCAGGTCAACTCTATTCCGATGCGTGAACCGGTGACTTTCGTTATGCCGCATCTCTTGGGCTGGACGATACGCCTGGATCGCGGCCGGATGGCCATCGGCGCATCACACCTGCCGCTACAGCTAGAAACAGCGCCGCGGCGACCGCCCACGCCACCTCCTTGTAGACATACAGCGGTAGATAGGCGGCGCGGTAGCTAATGTGGTCACTGCGCAAGCGGAGCTCCTCGATTACGACTGCCCATATCTGTGCGACCCCCACTCCGACGAGCGCCGCAATCGGTGCCAAAACACTGAGTACGATCACCACAATCAGCCGATCCTCCGAACCGTACTCGGACGCGACGTGCCGCACGACGACGCGGCTTGCCGCAATAAACACGAGTAACATTGGCGCAAGGACTAGCAGAAAGTCGAGCCAGAGGTCCCGAGCGCCTGTAACCGCAACAATCTCAGCCTTCGACGCTGCGTGCTGACGGATGATCTGCTGGAGTGAAGCGCTCGTGCATGATTCGCGAGCACGACGATTTGAGTCGTCCCAAATGCGACCACCTACGGAGTCGCCATAGCGAATACCGAGATCTTGCGCAACTCGCACATCTTCTTCGAGGTGGTTCCGCCGCTCGCGAGAACCGAGTGGCGCGATCACAACCGTATCATTTCTCCAGTCGCAGGAGCGGTTGATTCGCTCCTGCGGCATGCACGTCGTAGCCCCAACTATCAACACCCAAATTGGCAAGCAGTAGGTGCGGAATCGCATCGCCTTCTCCGACGAATCGCAAAGTAGCAAAATGTACCGCGTGGTCGATCTCAAATCACAACCGCATTCTCAAGCACACGTTCAAGGGAGCTGCGGTGGCGGCGCTCACTCCTCCTGGTGAACTGCGAGATCTTTATCTCGGCATGATCGAGCGAGGCATGCGCCCCGACATGGCGCGCGTCACACTCGCTCGCAAATTCGCGGCGCTCACACTGCGCGTCTGGACAACAGGAGAGCCTTACGATCCGACGAAGCTAAGTGTAGCAACGCGATAACGGAGTCTCGGCTTCTCAAAGGTGCGGCGCTTCGGCACCCAGCTCGAGATCCCGGATGACGGTGCGAAGGGAAGTCTCAATTAATCCATTCGCCGGACTTTCAGTCAAGTCCGCGCGTGCACATCAACGGGTTCCGAAACTGAGTGAGGAAGAACGAATGCGGCAAAAGACTGAACCGCGCACCGTGCATCAGAAAGCTGCGGCGTCTCCGAAAGATGCGGGGTTGATTGCCAAGAACAGACGATCAGCGCAAGAGGGGGAGGTGCTCGGGCGCGTTAACGATCTCGGAGTTCAGTACAAGAAGAGCCGCGAAGGATTCGAACTCGAGTTCGCCGTACCGCGCGTTCAATTCGTGTCCTACCTCGCGGTACTCTGCGAGAACCGGCGCGGAAACGACAAGGGTGATGCGACCAGCGTCCCAAGCTTCTAGGATCCGGCCAGAACTCCACCGAAATAAAGTCCCGAAATCACGACATTTGGTGTCGAGCACGACTCTCACTTCTTGGTGCGGACCCGTTTCACCGCTCTATCGATATCCGACCGCTTCAGGCCAGCCCCTTTAGCCGCTTTCCGAGCACGCCTGACGATATCGCCAAACTGCGCCATATCCGGTGTCTGGATCACTTTCAAAATCACTACATCCCGGTCTCCAAGCACGACGAACTGAGCACCCGGCTTGAGGCCAAGCTTATCTCGGATCTCTTCAGGAATGACGACCTGGCCTTTAGAAGACAGTCGGGTTGTTGCGGCGTCTGGCACGAGGACCTCCTCACAATGATCTTACCAGTAAGATCGCGAAAGGAGGCGCCAAGGTCAAGCGAAATAAATAGGTCCGTATAACGGATCAAGGATAAGCTGCCTGGCGCCTCGAGATCAATGCATGCACGAAAAAATGTCTCGCGCCAGGTCAGCTTCATCCGCTTAGGCCGTTCTTCTTCGAGCGCGAGCGAAGCGACCTTCGACGACGCCTGTTTTAATGCGGAAAGGATGCCCGAGTTGGCGACCCAACGTAGCGGGGACGCGGGGGTAGCACGAGTGAGCTGATATGTTGCCGGATCCGTTGGTTCCGCGAGATGAGTACTCGCACGAACCCCGGGTTTTGTTCGCTGCTTCAATGAGCAGATGCAAGCGCATCCCATCGTCCAGCCGCGGAGCAGCTGCCTACCGTAGCGATCGTTAGATGCAGCTCAGGTAGAGCGGCGGCGGCGCAGGATTGCCGCTAGTTGGATTTGGTTGCCGCTGGCGCCGGGACCCAGTTGGCGTGCCGCGCCCATAAACGCCATGCTTCGCCTTCCTTCTTCCAGATGTTGGTGAAGCGGCGGCGCACCGTTTGTCCCGCATGCGGCGCGTTAGCGGTCGGCGTCAGTATCTCCTCACCCATTACAATGGCTATGTCCCCGTCGACCCGGATTTGCTCGATCATTCGCTCGTACGAGGACCGCGTCGTCATGCCCTTCCGAAACCAGTCAAGCACCGCACTTCGGTTCAGCAAGATCTGATTGGATGGCGCATTGACGATGAAGTGCTCCGACCAGAGACGTTCCAACGCGGGGAGGTCCTGATTCAGTGCCGCGAGACGCTCTTCGTTATCGAGCGCGCGGATCGTTGCCTCGGCGACTGAGTCCCGCCGCAGGGTCTGCGCGGGGGCGTACGCAGTAACACAGCTCAGGAACAGCAGCATTGGAGTGATGGTTCGCATCGTCATATCATACCTCCGCAGATTGGAAGCGATGAGCCCTGGGCGGGTTAATTTTGCGACGCACTGTGTGGAAATAGTCGTGACCGCTCACACCCGCGAGTGGCCTAACGCATGTTGAGAGCACGCCCCTTGGTGCTACCATGGAATTGTCTAAGTCCCATGACCCACACCAAGGAGCGGCTCTCATGAAGCGCACAACCAAATATGTCGCCTTGGACGTCCATCAGGCTACTACCGTCGCGTCAGTGCGCGAGCAGAACGGCCGGGTGATTGCGCGTACGGTGCTGCCAACCGAAGCCGTTGCGCTCAGCGAGTTTCTGTGCAGCATGCGCGGCTCGATCCGCGTAGCCTTCGAAGAGGGCACCCAGGCGCAGTGGCTCCATGACCTGCTACTACCCCTGGCAGACCGGATGATCGTGTGCGACCGCCGCGGTGAGCACCGGGGCAACAAGAATGACCGCCGGGATGCCGACTACCTCTCGCAACGGCTGCTGAGTGGTGATCTGCGCACAGTCTACCATGGCGACGCCGGACGGCGGACGCTTCAGGAACTTACACGCACCTACATGAACCTGACTGAGGATACCACGCGTGTCATGCTGCGCCTAAAGGCGATCTTCCGAGCGCGCGCGATCCGTACACCCGGTGAGCGGGTGTACTCACCGGCGCAACGCGAGGAGTGGCTGGCACGGATCACGGACAACGGCGCGCGCTTCCGGGCTCACATGCTCTACGCACAATTCGATGTGCTACGCGAGCTGCGGCCCAGAGCCAAAGCAGCCATGGTGGCCGAGGCACGGCGCGATCCCGCCTGGCGCGTGCTTCATACCATCCCCTTTTTCGGGCCGGTGCGTGTCGCGCTGCTGCTTGCCACGATGAAGACACCGTGGCGCTTTCGAACGAAGCGCAACCTCTGGGCGTATGCCGGCCTCGCAGTCGTGACACACTCTAGCGCTGATCACGAGTTCATCGCGGGCAGACCGGTACGCCGGCGTCGTAATCCGCTCACGCGCGGACTCAATCAGAATCACAATCGTATTCTCAAGCACACATTCAAGGGCGCTGCGGTCTCCGCGCTCACACGGCCGGGTGAACTGCGTGATCTCTATCTTGGCATGATCGAGCGCGGCATGCGGCCC
>JBQTID010000287.1:0-2995 GCA_052389275.1 Gemmatimonadota bacterium
GCTCGACGTCTGTGAAGTTGTGACGCCGGCACAGCTCGGTCACGATCGGATCGGCATGCGAGCGCGAGCCGACCACGCGCACCGACTGCGTGGCGCTGGCGCACGCGAGGCGTTCCGGCCCGTTGCCATTCAGCCGGAATGCGCCGCCGCCCGCCGTCGCGTAATACAGCACGTTGTCCGCGGGTTTGTATACGACGCCGACCTTCAGCTGCTCGTCCACGAGCAGCGCGATCAGCACGGAGAACTCGCCGATGCCCGCGATGAACTCCTTCGTACCATCCAGCGGATCGACGATCCAGATGCGCGAATGCGTGAGGCGCTCCGGCGAGTCCTGCGTCTCCTCCGAGAGAATCGCGTCGTTCGGAAATTCGGCGCGAATACTGGCGAGGATGATCTCGTTGGACGCGCGGTCCGCGGCAGTGATCGGCGACTCGTCTGCCTTCTGCTCGTGCGCGGCGCTGCCGTAGAAGCGCATGATGGCGCGACCGGCGTGCACCGCCGCATCGCGCGCCACGGCCAGCTCCCGGCCGAAGGCATGCAGCGAATACACCCTGGCTCGATCGCTCACGGCGTATGCTCCATCATGGAAGTTCCGTTCGGACCGGCAGATCCGGCCCGCAGGAAGGCGCTGTGTTCACTGAAGCGTCCGGGAGTACGACGCGAAAGGGCGGGTCCCAATGTAGAAATCCGCCCCTCTTCTGTAAAGGTGCCTTGCTGCAAGGAAATGACTTCACCGGCCGGTCATGAACCCCGCGCCCGCGACTGGCATTAAGGTGAAATGCGGTAGGCGCAGATTCCCCAGACCGTCTCGCGCACGCTGCCCTCACGCCGGGTGTGGACCGGCATTCGCACGTTGACAATGGCATCGCAGCCGAGGCGAACCGCGCGTTCGGCAATGTACTCGGCCGCCGCGGCGCTATCCTGGCCTGCGGGCGCGTAGACCTCTGGTCCGAGACGGTACGCCCACGGCGCGGGACCGGAATAGATCGGTAGTGTTTGCGCTGGCGCGAGTGACACCGCGGCGGGCTGCTGGTGTTGGGCAGTCGCACATGCGGTTGCGAGCGCCGCCGCCGGGATAACGGCACGAAACCATAATACGCGCACTGGCTGATGCTCCTGATAACGAGGCCGGCGACACTGCTGGCAAACTACGCGCCATCAGTCGCTCAGCGTCGAACCAGCGATGGTCACGGGTGCGAGCCTGCGGCTGCCAGCACATGGGCGGCGGTCGCTTCATCCGGACAGCGCGACAGGAACGCGGCGCGGCGGAAGCCGCCCGGAAAGTGTCCGAGATCCTGAAAATCCGCGACATTGCCTGGCAAACCGGCTTTGCGCGCCGACTCGTCCTGCCGGCCATTATTCTTTCGGCATACGAATTCGAGTCCGGACCCATGTCCGCCAGCAGTCTGGTGGCGAGCGTCCGCCGGGAAGGCGTGGCCGCTTGGCCGAAGCCGATAAATTCGCGCACTCGTTGCGTATCGTCTCGAGCAGGCGGAGGAAGCTCTCGAGGCTGCCGGCGTGAGCGCGAAGCAAGGCCTGCTGCGTTCAGCGTCAACCGCGCCTATTACGCAATGTTACGCAGTGCACGTCAAGACCGGTCTGCTGCCGCGCGAATTCTCGCGCTGGCTGCACGATGCCTTTGCCTCACGACAAGACAATGAACGAGGGGGTCAGCCGAGAACCTGAACCTGCAGACCCTGCACACGGCGGAAATGAGCTTCGTCGGCTGGCCCGACGAGAACGCCCAGCCCGAGATGCAGCGCAGTGGCTGCGACGGCAAGATCGTTCGACGGTATCAGTCGTCCCGCTTTGCTCAAATCAGCGAACAGCTCCGCCCAGCGCTGAGCAATCGCTTGCCCGAAATCCACCACGCCAGTGATCGCCACCAGCTCGTCGAGTCGGGCGCGCCGCCGCGCAGCGCGTTCCGGTGTGTCGGCGAGCGCGACGCCCACAAGCAGCTCGGCATAAACAATGGCTGGCAGCGTGGCCGGCTCGCTTTTATGCGCTCCCAGCAACGACTCCCAGCCCAGTCCGTGGCGCTCGACCGCGATCAGCGCGCTCGTGTCGATTACGACTCCCACGGATTCGCCGGCACGGCATCCGCGCGCGCAACCCGCTCGAGATCCGCCGCAAATTCCGGGTCCGGCCCAAGCCGCATCCAGGCGGCCAGCGCCTCATGCAGGGTACCGGGCCGAGCTCCCGGCGCAGGCCCGATCACGGCGACGGGCGCGCCATTTCGCTCGACCGTGAACACGTCATGGCGGTAGCGGATCCTGCCAAGAACGTCACCGAGTCGGCGCGCGAGCTCGGTCGCGGAGATACGGTATTCCATAATTACATATTATGCTGAATTACAGAATTGCGCAATTCGCGGATGCACGATCAGATCGGCAGCCCCGTGCTCGTAGCCTGCAAGGCGCTGACAGCAGACGAATCAATCAGCATCGCGAAGGCAGCCCGTGCTCATCGTAACCGAGAATCTCTGCCAGCGGCCGCGCAGCTCGAGCGGGAATCCGGGCGAGTCGCTCCTGAATACGGCGAATGTCCTCGCGCAGCGGCCGGTCCATGGCGATTTGATTCGATCACTATGGCGTGAGCATAGAGGCCAGCTTGGTCTGCGGGTGCGCGGACGCGGCAATACTGCCAGCAAAACTACGCGCCCTCAGTTGCCCAGCGTCGAAGCAGCGATGGTCACGGTTGCCAGCGTGCTGAGGACCGCCAGCGTCTTGCTCAGGAAATTATCCCAATCGAACCCTTTGCCCTCCGGCCGGATGGGCACCACGATCGTGCTGCCGGGTCGAACATCGGGGTCCCTGCGACTCACAAGCACGCGCCGGGTGGTGTTGATCTCGCCATTCGCGTAGCGGAAGGACACACGGCCACGGTCGCCGTTGTCGAGCGTGCCGCCCGCCTTGCGGAGGTAATCCGAAAGCGAGAGACCGCGCTGATACGGAACGCGCGCCTCGAAGGCAACTGCGCCGGTGACGAGGACGGT
>JBQTID010000288.1:0-3234 GCA_052389275.1 Gemmatimonadota bacterium
TCGAACTTCGTGCGGACATGGAACGCAGATCAACTTACACACTCTATCTCGTACTAGCGGCCGCGCTGATCGCATTAGCCAAGTCCTCACCGTCCGCGGCGCAGTCGCTCGGCACCCCAACCATTGCCCTAAAAAACGGTCGTTGGTTCAATGGCGCCTCTTTTGTTGCGCGGACCGTTACCTACAGTGTCGACGGCCGATTCACGTTTGAAACGCCAGCGAGAGTTGATACCACGATCGACTTAGGCGATTCATGGGTGATCCCGCCGTTTGCGGAAGCCCACAATCACAACTTGGGATCGGGGGTGGAGGAGTGGGATCGCCGAACTGTCGCGATGTACCTCGCGGACGGCGTTTTTTACGTAAAGATCCAAGGCAACCTGCCTCTCAGCGACTCGGCGAAAGGACGCCTCGGGATTAACCGTGCCGACGGCCTCGACGTGGCCTTTGCAAATGGCTCCCTCACCAGTACTAATGGTCACCCCACCGCGCTCACAACGGGGCTCCTTACGCGAGGTTGGTTTCCAGGACATACTCCTGAGACGCTAAGAGATCTACGGTACTTCACAATCGACTCGGCAGCCGATTTGGAACGCAAATGGCCGTTGATCCTGGGGCAGCGTTCGGACTTTACCAAAACAATGCTGTTGTTTTCGGAGGAATTTAATAAGCGGCGAAAAGATCGTACGGAAACAGTCAAAGGTCTAGATCCTCAACTACTACCGTTAATAGTCGCAAAAGCTCACGCTGCGGGACTGCGCGTTTCCACCCACGTCAACACCTCGACCGATTTCCATTACGCAGTTATGGCCGGCGCGGACGAAATCGTGCACTTGCCCCCATTGCGAGGGTCGAATCCGCGGCTGCATGCGGAAACGCCCTTGGCAGTTGAAGACGTTAAGAGCGCTGCAGAACGCGGGATCATTGTGGTAACCACGGCTTCGCTAGCGTTGAACGCGGCTGAGGAAACACACGCCCGGTCACGAGAGCTTCAGCGCGCCAGCTTGGAGCTTCTACACGCCGCAGGTGTGACTCTGGCGATTGGGAGCGATAGTCCAACAGATACTTCGGTCGGCGAGGCAATGTATGTGAGCTCTTTGGGAGTTTTCGACAATGTGACACTGCTGAATATTTGGGTGGAAACAGCCAAGGCTGTTTTTCCGCACCGGCGGATCGGTGCGCTCCGCGAGGGTTATGAGGCCAGCTTCCTCGCTCTGCAGGGCGACCCTTTGTTAGATCTCGAGAACGTTCGGCGGATAAAACTGCGATTCAAGCAGGGTCTACCGTTGACCATACCCAAGCCATAGACGGCTGGGCGCTATCGACGTAGTTCTCGGTTCACGCCGCGGCCTAACAATCGTGTGAAGCTGTCACAGCGCGAAACGACTCATGCAATCGCTGTCTGCGTGGCGCTGTGCAGCTTACACTTAATACGTTAGGCCGCTTTACGACGTGGTCGCGACGGTTTGGCGGGCTTGGTAGCAGCAGAAAGAACTGCTTCGGGATGTAGTGCAGCAACGCGCAGCAGTACTCTTGCCGGACCTTCGGGCCGCCGCCGCTTCTGTTCCCAATTCTGCAGCGTGGCGACACTGATCCCAAGTAACGCCGCGAATTTCGCCTGACTCAGCTTAAAACGTGCACGCAACGCGGCTACATCAGGGATATCGCCGTGAAGAAGATCCTCAGCACGAGTAACTCGCCCCGGCTTGCGTCGGCCGGCTTGGATCTGCTTCATTTCCTTGACACTTTCGACCAACTCGTCAAACAGGTCCTTGCGCATAACGTCTCCTTCCACGGTTCACCGCTCAGCGATCAATTTGCGAAGAATCGTGATCTGAGCAGCCGTCAGGTCCGCTTGAACGTTCTTGGGATACAGAAACAGCAGGTATATCCGGTCCTCTGCGAAGCTCCAGTAGTAAATGATCCGAGCACCACCCCGTTTGCCGCGGCCCTGCAGCCGCCAGCGGACTTTTCGAAGTCCACCAGACCGCGGAATTACTGGACCCGCATCTGGATGCGCCAACAGGAACAGCTGGAGCCCGCGGTATTCCTCGTCGCCAAACTGTTGCGTAACTTGGCGAGTGAACACCAGAGTCTCGACCAGCTCCATCCGTGGAATATACGCCGCTGGCAGATATATGTCAATGGCGGATAGCGGCCTAACAAACGTGTGAAGCTGGCACAGCGCGAAACTACTCGTGCAATCATCGTCCGCGTGGCGCTGCGCAGCTTACACTTGATGCGTTAGACGGCATCACTTATCGCGAGAGAGGACTTGCATGAACCCGACAAGGCAGGATCTCCTCAGTGAAGTGGCTGACCTTCTCGAATCACATGAGCAGGCCATCGCGTCGCATCCTCCGGCGACTGCCGAAGTGTATAGAAAGGCTCGGGACGCTTTCCTAACCGGGCAGGAGACCGCCGTTGAAGAGCCGTGGATGCGGGCGGCTGGCCTGAACCTCGACGACCTTACTCTGCTCCGGCAGTATATGCTGGCATCCTCTTTCATTTCCGCATGGTACCACCTTCACGGTGATATGACGCAGAGGGACAAGGCCGCGAACTCCTGCGCTCTGCTCGTCGCCGGCTTCGGCGAGGATCCTGAGCAGGTCATGCGGCGCTACATCGGCTATGAGCAACTGTGGCGCAGGACTTTGCGGGTTGAGGGAATTGCGCCGTCTAGATGGCGCACTCCGAGCGCCGCCACACTCGCTTATCCGTTGCTCGCTGGATTTTGGATGGCCGGCAGGGCACCGCTCTTGGAGGCCGTGGGATACGGCGTGGGGCAGCTTGGCTACTTGGTTGCAGCTTCCGGACTCATCTTCGGCAGTTTCCGAGTTCTCGGTATCAGCTCGAGGTTGGCCGGGCTTGGACTTGGTGCTGCCTTATGGGTTCTCGGTGTGGGTCTGGTGAACCTGTAGCCGTGCCGTCTAACATTCGCGTGAAGCTGGCAGGCATCTCAAATCATGCACTCGCAACCGCACGTGTGCGGCGTTGATTAACCGCTCGACGCTTCAATTCGCTCGTGCTTTCTTGCATCGTGTCCGATGAGTAAGCGACGACATGAACGCCTGGCGCCTGTCTGGGCCTGCAGCTTACGCTTGATACGTTAGCTCGCATTTTGAGAGCCGCCGGCGCACGCATTGGAATAGAGTGGATCTTGTGCGCCAGAAAGCTAATACGTACATCCTGGACGCTGCTGCCCAGCGTGCGATGCGTGCTTGGCGCCTCCTG
>JBQTID010000289.1:0-7189 GCA_052389275.1 Gemmatimonadota bacterium
CCGCCCCAATACCTGCTCTCGAGTGAGGGCGCGATGAAATCTCCGCCGTGCAGCACCAGCACCGCCTCGCCGCGCTTCCGGCTGCGCTCGATGAGAGTGGCGGTTCGGCCCATGCCACCCGCATTGCCATTGTCGACGGCATCGATGCGATAGGTATCGTTGAGCTGGATGACGGTGAGCTGCGCAGCGAGTGCGCGCGGCAGACCAAGCAACAGCAGGGCGGCGGCGCATTGAATGACAGGTCTCATATTCATTACGGTTTGACCATAGCGCCCGTGTTGTAACTCGGGCAAGCATTCGGCAGAGCGTGCGAGATTCGGGAACTGTTTTTGCATTGCCGCGCCTGACACAAAACCAGGAGACCAACATGTACCGACGTTCTTCGTTTCTGGCGCTCGCAATCACGGCCACGTTCACTGGCAACGCGCTCGCGCAGGCGGGTTGGGACGCGCCGACCTTTTTCAGCCCGCGGCCAATGGACGATATAGGCATTTATGTCTTCCAAACCGACTTCGACAGCCGTATCGTCGATGATGCAACCGGCTTGAAGTTGATCTGGCGGCAAAGCGGCAATCTCAATCTGGGCGTGCATGCAGGCACCGCCGACCTGGATGACGTGGGCAACGCGATACTGCTCGGTGCCGAGTTCTACGGACCGCTCACCAGCCTGACCGCAAACACCGGGCTGATCATGTCGTGGGGTCTCGGAGCAGGTGCGGTGTTCGGCGATGACTACATCGATTTGAGCATTCCGCTGGGCGTAAGCATTGGCGTGGGTTTGGGCACCGGCGGTGTTTCACTGCTGCCGTACGTGCATCCGCGCGTCTCACTGGACGTCTCGTCCGTTGAAATCGGCGACAACGAGGAAACGGAAACCAATATAGGCCTCACAATCGATCTGGGTCTGGATGTCAATCTCGGCGACCGATTCATAGTGCGAGCGGGTGGATCCTTCGGCGATCGGGACGCTTTCGGCGCCGGCATCGCGCTGCGCATTCCCCGGAGAGTAGTCGTGCGGTAAGTTCCGTGCGGTGAAACTCGACCTGCATCTTCATACGACGGCGAGCGACGGCAGTCTCTCGCCGAGCGCGCTCACGTGGGCTGCTCGTTCGGGCGGCCTGGACGTGATCGCGCTGACGGACCACGACACCTGCGCGGGTATCGATGAAGCACTGGCAACGGTGCCGGACAACCTGCATGTAATTCCGGGCGTCGAGTTGTCGACGACGCTGGATGCGACCGAGCTCCACATCCTCGGCTATTTCATCGACCACAAGCACGACGCGCTCACGCGCCACGCGCGCGAAGCCGCCGAAAAACGCGCGCAGCGCGTTCGCCGCATGATCGCGCTGCTCGCGAACTACAACATGCACTTGACGTACGAGGATGTAACCGCCAACGCGGTCGGCACCGCCGGCGTGCTCGGGCGGCCGCACGTTGCGCGTGCGCTTCAGCGCAAGGGATACGTGCAGACCATTGGTGAGGCGTTCGACCGTTTTATCGGCGACGCGGGACCATGCTTCCTGCCGACCGAGCTGCTGCATCCGCGCGACGCGATCGCGCTGATTCATGCGGCCGGCGGCGTCTCGCTGTGGGCGCATCCGCGGCCGGATCTCTTCGAGCGGCTACTGCCAATGCTGGTGGATTGGGGGCTGCGCGGCCTCGAGTGCATTCGACCGCGCATTCAGCCTAGCGACATTCAGTTCCTGGAGGAGAGCGCAAAGCAAAAGGGCTTGCTGATCTCTGGCGGCTCGGACTGGCACGGCATCTGGCACGGGCGCCTGGGGGATTTCTTCGTTCGTGAGGAGGAGGTAGCTGCGTTCCTGGACGCCGGCGGGATCTAGAGACGCAGCTTTCAATCAAAGCCGTGACATGAGCTGGCGTAACCGCAGCCCCCAGACCGGCGCGTGCAGCCTGGCGAACGTCGCGTCCGCGGCACGCTCGATCGTGAGCGCGTGTCCTTCATTTCCTTCCTTGCGCGCAGCCGCGGCCAGCACTTCCAGCAGTTCGGCTTCCAGGAGAAGGTGACCAACCTCGCGCGCCCAAGCCAATGCCTTGTCCGCTTGTTCATGGGTCGCGTGCAGGTTTCCTTCGCCAAGCTCGATCATAGCCACAACCCGGCTCGCATCGCTGATGCCGCCCGGATCATTGAGAGCGGCGAAACGCGCGAGCGCGCGGCGGACGCTCGCGCGCGCAAGACCGGCATCTCGCCTGGCGACGTAAATCAGCAGCGCACGTTCCTGCTCGGCCCGGGCGAGCTCATCCTCGCTCCCGCTCGAGCGCGCGAACCGCATCGCCTCAGCAAAGTGGTCGTCGGCCGAATCGAAGCGCTCGAGCTCACGATACGTGATCGCCAGATTCTGGTGCGACTGCGCAAGGCCGCGTTGCGCGCCTATCGCGTGGTAGGCACTCAACGCACGTTGATAGCACATTACCGCCTCAGGCGTACGCGCCTGGAGCGTGCAGATGATGCCAAGGTTGTTGTTGGCGCGTGCGCTGAACTCCGCGCTGCTTTCCGCGCCGGCGCGGGCGAGCAGCTCCCGCCAAAGCGATTCGGCGCCCCGAATATCGCCGGTCTCGAATCGGAGCATGCCTTCGAGATTCAGCCGGTCCAACTCCAGACGCGGAATACCGGACCTCCGGGACGCGACCGAGATTTTCTCCACGAGTGCCAGCGCGTTTGGTTGTCTCCCCAACCGCCGCCACGCATCAGCCAGCCAGAACCCGAGGTAAGGTGCAGCCTCCAGCTCGCGTTCATCCAGCGGCGCGAGCAATTCATCGAGAGGCGCGTATTGGCGCTGCTCGTACAGCGCACGGGCGCTGGCGTGGAGTGGCGCGGCTTCAGTCACAAGGCTAATTGCTGGCCATTGCGAAGCCCGTAAAGCTGAGTACGCGGGCTTCGAGCTCGTCGTCATCTACGCGCAACGTCGCGAGCGGCAGCCACGGTAAGCCGGGGCGCTCCTGGCGCCATATGCGGAGCGCCAGTTCCAGCGCGGTGTCCTTTTCATCTTCGTCGCCATCGCCGTCAATATCGTCATCCGCCAGCCGATAATTGATCTCCAGCTCGGCAGGTCGCGCCGGATTGAAGACCAGCCCTGACGGCTCGAAATAGACAATGAAGAGGTTTCTCGCATCGAGCGTGACCGTGATCAGCACGGAATCGCCGTTCTGGAACAGCGTTCCGTTCGGTCGGCGCAAAAGCGACTGGGCGTCAACCTCGAACTCGAGAAAATCCTCACCGTCGGCATATACCATGTCCAGCTTGCGGTCCTGCCCTTTGACAGCCCAGAAGCTGGCCTGCTTCACGGCAACGGCGTTCGCCGACACGAAGCGTAGGATGTTGAGCTCCTCTTCTTCGACACCTCGCTCGTCGGGATCAGTCGAGTCATCGGAACACGCCGCCAGCACCACGAGCGGTAGTAAGAACAACCATCGTTTCATTCAGGATCTCCTGGTTAGTACCGGCATGCCTTAAAGCAGCCGTCATGCCGCGCAAGAATCATTGCGCCGCAATGGATTTGTGCGTGAGTGCTGTACCGTGCCGCGACGGGCGTTTCGTTTCGAGACGCTATTCCTCTGCTTCGCCAGTCAGCCGGTACAGACGCGCGCGTGAGATGCCGAGCGCCGCCGCGGCCGCCGTCTTGTTGCCGGCGCAATGCCGCAGCATCGCAAGCGCCGCCTGCTTTTCGATTTCTTCCATACGCGCCGGAAATGGAATCGGCGAAGTGGTTGCGCGGGCCGACGCCGGCCGCCGGGGAATCAGCTCAGCGATAGCGGGCACGCCGTCACTCAACAGGAGCGCCCGCTCGATCGCATTCTTCAGCTCGCGGATGTTTCCAGGCCAGTCGTAGGCGAGCAGGGCAGCACGCATCTGATCGTCGAGGCGTGGCGCCTGCATCTGATACAGCTCGTTGAAGTGCTGGATAAAGAAATTGGCGAGCAGGACCACGTCGCTACCGCGCTCGCGTAACGGCGGCAGATGGATGGGCACCACACTCAGTCGATAATACAGATCTTCGCGAAATCTTCCGTCGCGAACTGCTTCACTGAGGTCGACGTGTGTGGCCGCAATGATACGCACGTCGACGTCGACTACGCGGACACTGCCGAGCCGCCGGATCTGATGAGTTTCCAGCGCGCGCAGCAGCTTGGCCTGAAGCTCGACTGTAAGATCGCCGATCTCGTCGAGGAACAGGGTACCGCCATGCGCAGCCTCGAACAGCCCGGGTTTGGCGGCGGTGGCCCCCGTGAACGCGCCTTTTTCGTAACCGAAAAGCTCTGCCTCCAGCAGTGTCGACGGCAGCGCGTTGCAATTCACTTCAATAACAGAACGTTTTGCGCGTGGCCCGTTGTAATGAATCGCCTGCGCCAGCAGTTCCTTGCCGGTGCCGGTCTCGCCGGTAATCAAGACCGTCGCAGCCGTATGCGGGATGATGCGCGCGGCACGTTGCAGTGCGGCGCGCAACTCCGGCGACTCGCCGATCATGCGCGAGAAGTCGTACGATGCGCGTTGCTGCTCTGCGAGCTTCGCCGCATCACCGAGAGCTTGCCCGCGCCGCGCCATCTCTTCGAACCAGGAGCGGAGGCGCTCGACGTCGACAGGCAGCGCAAAATAATCCGCCGCTCCAGCTCGCATGGCGGCTATCACAACCGGGTGCTCGCTAGCGGCTCCGAGCGCGACAACGGACGCGTCGGTCAGTGCCTTGATTTCACCGATTCGGGCCGGCAGCTCCTCCTCGACTCCTGCTGCCGCAACGACAACGGCCAGAGCGCGCGCCAATACCCCCGGATCGGGAGCCGCAGTTTCGAGCAGCGGTACTCCCATTTCGGCCGCCCGCTCCGTCAGCAGGCGCATAAAAGAATCAGTCAATCGGACTACGACGATCATTTCGGGACGCCTTGTCTCGTTTCGATACGGTTGCCGGCCCTTATGCAACCCGTGTGCGACACAGCACAAAGACTTGCGGCGGAACGGATTTTTGCGCTGGCCCGCGGCCCGGGTCGGGATTTGCCTTATCAGAGGCCGAGCAGCAAGTGCACGTCTTACAGGAGGATATATGTCGAAAGTGCTGAATAAGTTCATAACTCCCGCTGCGGTTCTGGCAACTGCCCTGGCCTTTGCCGCATGTGAGGATAGCACCTCGCTGGACGCGGATCTGAACGCCCGCGCTTCGCTGAGCTTCGCGGCTACGGGTGGCCAGAGTATTTTCGGAGACCCGTCGCCGCCGCAGAATCCAGTCACGGTTGCCGGTCACGTGATTGTAGTCAGCAGCATTGAGCTGCGTCTCTCGGAGTTGGAAATCGAGGGCGAAGACGACGCGAAAATGGAAATGCGTGGTGGTATTACCGTGGTCGCACTCCCGGTGAACGGGTCGCTGGTCACGCCCGTTACGGCGACCGTCGCAGCGGGCATCTACGATGAAGTCGAGCTGGAAGTCGAGACCGTGCGTCTGCGCGGCACATTCGACGGCGAGCCGTTCGACGTGACGGTGACCGTCGATGAGGAACTCGAAATCGAGATTGATCCGCCACTGGTGGTTGAGGAAACCGGTACGGCGAATTTGACGGTCACAGTCTCAATCGCGAACTGGTTCAGCAACAGCGACGGGTCGGCCATCGATCTGCGCAACATGACGAACGCGCTGCGCACGCGCCTCGCCGGCAACATCGAAGCGAGTTTCGATGCGTTCGAGGATGATGATCGAGACGGCGATGACGATGACGATTAACTGACGTTCGGTTTACGGTCGCGCTCACGCATACGTGTATGGTGGTTGGCGGACGCCGGAAACGTAAACGTGAGCGTCGACTGTAACGTCCTTTAGACAGCCTGTAGAATCGCACCCTTGAGATAAACACTCTCCGGAATCTGCACGATCTCCGGATGATCCGGCGCCTGGCCGCGCGTCTCGAGCCACCGCATTTGCCTGCCGGAATCCGCGGCGGCGGATTCCAGCATTTCCCTGAACAGCACCGCATCCACGTGGAAGGAGCAGCTGAACGTGCACAAATGTCCGCCCGGCTCGAGCAGCCGCATCGCACGCAGATTGACCTCCTTGTAGCCACGCAGCGCCTGCTTGACCGAATCGCGTCGCTTCGCGAACGCGGGTGGATCTACCACGACCAGATCGTAGCGCTCGCCTTCTGCTTCCTGATGGCGCAGATAATCGAATGCGTTGGCTTCGATCAGCTCGACATTCTCGAAGCCGTTCAGTTGCGCGTTGATCTCGGCGCGCTCGAGCGCATCGTATGACGAATCAATTGCGGTGACGTGCTCGGAGCGCGCCGCGAGATGCATGGTGAAGGAGCCATGATACGAGAAACAATCGAGCGTGCGCCCGCGCGAGAGCCGGCCGGCGCGCACACGATTCTCGCGCTGATCGAGAAACGCGCCCGTCTTTTGTCCCTTCCAGGGGGCGACCAGGTAGCGGACATCGGCTTCGCGCACCTCGATTCGTTCGGGCACATCACCATGCAGCAGCTCGACCGTGAGCGGCAGATTCTCATGTGTGCGGACGGCAACGTCATTGCGCGCGAGCAGACCTTTCGGCTGGACTCGATCGATGAGCGCCGCGACAATATCGTCACGATACGCTTCGAGGCCGGCTGAGAGAAACTGTGTGACCAGATAGTCTCCGTAGCGGTCGACCACGAGTGATGGCGTGCCGTCCGCCTCGCCGTGCACCAGACGATACGCATTGCCGTCAATGGCGAGGCTTTCGCGATACGCTAGCGCGGCCTCGATGCGCTCGCGCCAGAAGCCGGCATCGATCGGACGGTCGTCGCGCGTGAGCATACGCAACGAGATTTGCGACGACGGGCTCCACAACGCGGTTCCGAGCAACCGCCCGTTTTCATCCGTGACGCGCGTTGTGCCGGCCGCTGTGGTCGGCGTTTGTATTACGTCGCTGCGATAGATCCACGGATGCCCGTGCGCCCAGCGTGTAGCAGCGCGGCGGCTCACACTCGCAATGTTATTCATGCGTTGCCTGTTTCACGCGTTTCACCCGAGTTTCACGTTTAATGGCGTGGTGCAAAGTGTGTACGAGAAGTTGACCGTCGACAATACTTTGCGTTAGATTGAGCGAGTTGAAATAACAGAAGTTCAATGTCCTTGCGGGGACCTCTTGATCCGCGTTTTGCCGGCCGCAACAACGGCTGGCCTGCTCCCGAGCGGGAGTTGACGAAG
>JBQTID010000290.1:0-7481 GCA_052389275.1 Gemmatimonadota bacterium
GGGGTGCCGGATCGACGGCGACGGGGGGTACGGGTCAGATGTATCTATACCTTACTCTCCTACAACTGACCCTGGAATTTTGGTTCTAAGCTCGCTTCCCTTTGCGATACCCGGCGATGATGCGATCGACGAACATTGCGGCCAGAACGAGAACGGCCGCTGCTCCGAGAATGAGTGGGAGCTCCGTGAAGAACGCGGTGATGTGTTCCAATGTTTCGACTCCGGTTCGCGTTGTGTAGATACTGAGTATCTATACTCATCTGTGTATAGATACAAGATGTGCCCTGTCGTTTGGGCGCTTAACAGCTTAATAATTTTCTGAACGGGGGTCAAAGACTGCTGATTTTCCAGCACCCCCGTAAGTGGAACTAACGACTCCTCCATAGTGCCGGATAACACCCTTCCTGCTTTGACCGCCGTTTTCGCTTTTCCACATTTTCCACCCCTAACGTTTCTACACCATCAATGGGAGTGTTATGGCCGAATTGCTGACGGGTGTGCAAACGCTCGCTGCCGGCGAGGGTGCGGTAATCGCTGCGTATCCGGGGATACGCCTCGCGGTGATTACCGACACTGGCTGCACTGCAACGCTCAGCCGCGTTGACGCGGCGGGTGCTACTGCGCACACGACCGGCTCCAAGAATCAGGAAACAATCGCCGCGGACACCCGCCGCGTTGTTGACATTGACTGGCCGTTTATCCGGCTGTCGGCGGCTGGCGGTCCTCTCCGTTACGCGCTGGTGTAATGCGCATTCAGGCCGATTGGATTCGTCGTCGTCGGGCCGCGGCCCTGTCTGGGCGCTATTTCGAGCTTGCCGCATCGGCCGGCATTCAAGGCCTTGGCGCGATATTTACGCGCGCAGATGCGGCGAGCTACATCGCCAACATCTCCGACACTGTTCTTGATTATGCCGTTGGCGACTCGCTCGCACCAGCAACGATGACGCGAGGCTCGACGGCAACCTATGTGGGTAACGTTTAATGGCACTGGAACTAAAGACCGCTAGCACCAACGTTGCGCGCGATGCGCATTACGAGGAGGGTGTGCGCACGCTACTGCTGGAAGGGCAGCGCACAAACGGCTGGACGAACAGCGAAGACTTCGCGAATGCGGCGTGGGGTAAATCACAGTGCAGCATTAGCGCCAATGCCACCAGCGCGCCGGATGGGGCGGCGACCGCAGACAAAATCGTTGAGGACGGCACTAATAACTATCACGGAATAGAGCGTGCGCCGCCAACGCTGACGGACAACACGAACCAATCGATGACGTGGTTCGTGAAGGCGGACTCGCGTACATGGTTCCAGTTCTACACGCAGAGTAAGGACGGAACTATTCGGCGCACATGGTTTAACGCTGCGACTGGAAACTTCGGAACGATTGCGGCCGGCCACACCGCCCGAAAGACAGCCCTGGCAAACGGATGGTATCGCGTCGAAATAGTGTGGCCGTCTGGCGCAGGCATGACCTCGCCATCTACGGCCCTCCTCATTACGACCGGCGACGGCGTAACGAACTACCTCGGCGACGGTGCGCGGGGCGCCTACGTCTGGGGTGCGGCTTTTGAAGCCGACAGCCCCTTCGCTAGCTCGTACATCCCAACAGCGGGCGCGACGGTAACGCGCAGCGCGGACAACGTGTATTTCTCGCATACACAGCCTCCGGCCGAGATGACGATTTATGTCAAGGTCCGCGAGTGTGGCTCGGCGGCACTCGGCGGCGGCGCAGCACTCTTGCAGATCGGGGCGGGCGACACCTCCGATCCGCGCCTGCTTGTTGACGGTGCGAGCGGTTATCGCGTCATTCACGCGAAGGGTGGGTCGTCCGTTGTTTCGTCATCGGGAGCGTCAATCGCCAATGGCGATCCGGTTGAACTACGCGTAGTGCTATTTGCAGATGGGTCAGTTCAGATACACGTTTCGGTCAACGGTGGCGCTGAATCAAGCGGGACGCAAAGCGCCGGCCTCGCGTTGGCGGCGGCATGGGCGGGAACGCGGCTGTATCTCAATAGCGCGGCATTTCTGGCCACCGGGTTTAATGCGTACGAATCCGTCAAGGTGCTGCGTGGACAGAAGACGATGGCGGAGTGTCGTACAGCGTGAGAAGTAGTGTAGTGACGGTTCGTGCGGACACCCTGCCGCAGGATGAAGTGGGGTGGGTGCTTGCAACGCGCCGCGATTTGCCGCTTCCGGCCGGCCTCGATCCGCTCTATCCGTTCGAGCGCCACGTTTTGCACGTCGAGCCGGGGCGCGATCCGAACGAGTTCTCGCCGGTCCAGCTTATCGTGGACGGCAACGTTACAGACTGGAATCCCGCAGTCATCACCGCGTTGTGGCCGAACAGCGCCTACGTGCTCGAAGCTGAATACGAGCTCGGCGGTGATCTCGGGCGCTGCAAGGTGGTGGAAGTGCCACTCGGCGCGACCGTGCTAGCGACGAACATCGTCAGCCACAAATGGATGGGCGACGACTAACCCGCTTTGACCGCCGTTTTCTGATTTCCTGACATTACCTCCTTGCGGCTTCAACCCAACGAAACGGAGGAGGCAAATGCTCACCCACGCAGACATCATTCTCGACTGCACGCCGATAGGGGCGGATCAGGCCGCCGCCGTTCGCAAGGTGCGCGAAGCGGTCATGACGGCGAACGCCGCCATCGCGTGCGGTGGGTTATGAGCCCGCGGATCCGCGGGCTCATAACCGCACTGCTCGTGCTTGCGGTAGCGGTGTCGCGTACGCGCAGCAGGGCCCGCATCTGCTCGGCCGGGAGTTCAACATCTACGGCCCGATCGTCCTTCGCGGCGGCGTCGTGTGCGTCGTGTTCGAGTCCGACAAAGGGAGTGCGATCGACTGCGACTTTCGGAGGCAGGGCGGCGCGATTCGCGGCGATACGCCGAAAATGATGCACGGTGAATTATGAACGTGCTCAGCAAGATTCTCGGCTCGCCGGTCAAGGATGTCATCGAGGCGGTCGGCTCGGTCATCGACAAGCTCTCCACGACCGATCAGGAAAAGCTCGAGGCGAAGCAAAAGCTCATCGAGGCGCAGCAACGGTTCGAGCTCAGGATGGTCGAGCTCGATACGGAGTTCGCGTCGTTGCAGGCGAAGGTCATTGAGGCGGAGGCCAAGAGCGAGTCGTGGCTCGCCGCAAACTGGCGTCCGATCCTGATGCTCACCTTCACCTACATCGTCGCGCACAACTTCGTCTTCGCGCCGCTGTTCTCGCTCAAGGCGCTAGCGATTCCGGGCGAGATGTGGGAGCTCCTCAAGATCGGTGTCGGTGGCTACGTGATGGGCCGCACGGTCGAGAGGGTTCAGTGATGTCGGGCGGGAGGATGCCGAGGAGCTCGAAATGTTCGAGCGCGGCGACGTACACGCGCGCGCGTTCCCACGGCAGCAGCCCTTGCGCAACGGCCGAGAGCTCGCGCAGTGCCAGGAACACGGCTTGTTCCGGGGATTCGTTGTCGAGCTCACGGAAGCCTGTCGCTTCGAGCATCCGCGTAACGGTCTGGCGGGAGATGCGATGCCTCATAGGTTGAACCCATGCCGATGAGCCAACCCGAACTGTGCCAGAAAGTGTGCCGCTTCTAACGCGGATGTGGGGTGCGAATATCCGCAAAGCCCTACGGAGAGCCCTCCTAAATGGGTGGAGGGCTTACTACCGGGTAAAATATTTTCCGTTTCACGCCGAGCGCCGTCAGCGGCGCGAGGACACACGGCGCGGCTTCATCGCGATCCAGATCGATGCATGCGCGCATGGCGACCTGGAGCTCGCGCTGAAAAAGGGCTACGTGCCCACGCTCAAGAAATTGCTCGAGCGCGATGGCTGGGAGCTGCGTCGCTATCCAGCCGGCCTGCCCAGCGCGACGCCCGCCGCACAGGCTGCCATCTTCTATGGCACCAAAGACCGCCTGCCGGGCTTTCGCTGGTACGAAAAGGAAACTGGTCGCGTGCTGATTGGCTCCAAACAGGAGGACGTTCAGATCATGCGCGACCGTCTGCCTCGCGATGGCGTGCTCACCGGCGGCTCCAGTTACGTCAATCTATACGACGGCGGCGCCGACCGCGCGATCTTTACGGTGGCCGCGCGGACGCCGCAGAAATTCCTGACCAAGATGGGCGGACGCCGCGTCGCCTTGCTGCTGTTGCTGCATCCGATCCGCGCGCTGATGATCGTGGTTGAAAGTATCTGGGAATACCTGCGCGAGGAATGGGAGCGGTTGAAGAGCCAGGTGCGTGGGCAGTACACGTACTACTGGTGGTATCTGCCTTTCCTGCATATTTGCACCAACGTCATACTGCGCGAGCTGCAAACGCTGGCCGTGCTGCTCGACATCTACACCGGCTCGCCGAGAATCTACACCACCTACAATGTCTATGATGAGTTCGCGCATCACTTCGGTCCGGGCTCGGGTGCGTCCCTATCGAGCCTCAGGGATCTGGACAGGCGTATCGCCGAGATCCTGCGCATGACGCGCCGTTTCCCCGGCCGTCCCTATGACATCTATCTGTTCAGCGATCATGGCCAGACGCCGTCGGTACCGTATCGCATCGAGTTCGGTGAGACGCTGGGTGACAGCATTGTAGGCGCGACCCGGCATGGTGTATTGGTCATGGCCGGTACCGGCGACTACGCGCCCGCGCACGAGGACGTGATGGAGTTTCTGATTCAGGAGCTCGAGGAGGTTTCGTCCGACTCGCATATGCCGACGCCGAATCTGGGCATGCGCATCGGCCGCTGGGTGCGCCGCCATTACAAGGTCTTTCCGCTGCTGCCCGAAAGTGTGCGCGCGGACTCGCAGCTGGTAGTGACCTACTCGTCATCGCTCGCGCACGTCTATTGGACCGAGCCGGAGCTGCCGCTCACGTTCGACGAGATCCGGGATGATCCCGACAAACGTGCGCTCTATTACTTCCTGGTTGCGCACAAGGGCATTGGCGTGGTGATCACCCGCATGATGGACGGCGCCCATGTCGAGACCCTGCACGGGCGCTGCATGATAATGCCGAACGGAGACCTGGAAGTGCTGGAAGGCGAGGATCCGTTGCGCGATTATGCGCGCTCACCGGTCGAGCGCCGGGCGATCGCGCACATCGCGCGCCTGGATAATGCCGGCGACATGATTCTGTTCGGCGCATACGATTCCGAGCGTGACTACTGCATCTGCTTCGACGACCAGGTCGGCGCGCACGGAGCGATGGGCGGACGCCAGTTCTGGCCGTTCATTTTGACGCCGCCTGGATTGATTCCGGAAGATCACGAGATAGAGGATCCGCTGGATTTGCATCCGTTATTTAAGAGGTACTCACCGACGGCTTAACGGACGTTTACGTTCACGTTCACGTTTACGTTTACGTGTACGATCAACGCATACGCTTTATCTAAACGCATCCGCCGGACTAGCCACCGTACACGTGCACGTGAACGTGAACGTAAACGTAAACGTCCGTTCAAAAGAACTTATATCCGATCAGCTTGTAGACGAGCTTTGCAACCAGGAAATCCGGCGCACTCAAGCCTGGAATTGGCGCGAGCTCTACTACATCGGCGGCAATCACATTCCGCTCTCGGAACACACGCCGCAGCAGCTTCAGCACGGGATACCATTGCAAGCCGCCGGGCTCAGGCGTGCCGGTGGACGGCACCAGCGAGGGATCGAAGCCGTCGACGTCGAAGCTGATATAGACCGTATCACCCAACTTCGCGATCACTTCATCCATCCACGTCTCACCGGTGTGAATGTCATCGGCGAGGAAGAGATGAATGTTTTTGCGATTGCGCGCGAGCTCACGCTCTTCACGTGTCAAGGCACGAATGCCTACCGCGACCAGATCCACGTTGTCGTGCACGCGATGCATGACCGCCGCGTGCGAGAAGGGTGAGCCCTCGTACTCATGGCGCAGATCGGTATGCGCATCGAATTGCAAGACCGAGATGCGTTTGCCCTTGTTGCGCTCGGCGTGCGCGAGGATCGGCGCGCTGCTGATCGAATGCTCGCCGCCGAGTGCGATAACGAATTTGTCTTTGCCCGCATCGAGAATCGCATCGTAAGCCGCGCGCAGCTCGCGCACCGCCTGCTCCGGGCCGGCGCCGCTCAGCTCGAGCGCTGGCAGCGTAGCAATGCCGACCTCATACGGTTCCTGGTCCAGCTCCTGGTCGTACAGCTCGATATAGCGCGAGGCTTGAATGATCGCGTCAGGGCCCGCGCCGGTGCCGGCGCCGTAGCTGGTGGTGGCTTCGTATGGAACGGGGAGAATGACGACACGCGCGTCGTCGAAATTGCTCTGCTCTGCTGTGAGCCCCAAAAAATTATGCGGCAGCTCCCACGTCAGGTCATGCAGGCTTTTGGGTAGTTTCATGCTCGAGAGTGTGAGAGTTTGGGAGTGTGGGAGTGTGGGAGTGTGCGATTTGCTTCTCACACTCTCACACTCTCACACTCTCATACTCACTGAAGGTTCTCAATGGGGCAAGTCAGTCCTTCCCAACGCAGCGTGCGTCCAGCTTCCTGGCAATCCTTGCAGATACCATAAATGGCCAGACGGTAGCGCGCCGGCATGAATCCCTGCTTTTGCGCCACTTCGTGCTGCACGCGCTGTAGCTCGGGGCTGTCGATGGCGTTGACCTTGCCGCATTCGGTACATACGAGGTGCTCGCGCACCGGCGCCTGCCCGAACATATGCTCGTAACGCTTGAAGCCTTCACCGAAATCATGCTCGGCCACCAGGCCGCTCTTTACCAGCATCTCGAGCGTGCGATAGATAGTTGCCTTGCCGATCCGCTCATCTTGCGAGCGCAGCTTCGCCTCGATGTCTTCAACCGATTGATGCTCGTTCGAGTTGAACACGACTTCCGCGATCGTCTCGCGCTGTTGTGTAATCGGCAGCCCCTGATCGCGCAGATAACGGCGGAACAGATGCATGAAGGTGCTGATGCCGGAATCCATAATGATTATTAATAGCCGGTTCCTGCCGCCCGCGCAATTGCGTAGTCAAGCGCTTGGAGCGTGGCCCAAATGAAATCTGGTGACGTCGCTTAGTTCGCGCAGCAGAACGACTAGACCGCGCTGACGGGCACCAGCTCGCGCGCAACCTCGCTGAGCGGGCGTGGTGCGCTGCCGAATTCTCCAGCAGTCGCGGCCATCGGAATCGCCGCATCAATGAGCGCGCGCTGGCCAGCATCGTCGACAGCGGTAAAGGTGTCGTCGTGCGCTTGTGAACTCACGACCGTGGCCGTGCTGATCACCGCGTCGATGCCCTCGCAGGCCTGCTCGAGTGATGCGGGGTGGGTCAGATCACCGCGAAAGAGCTGCGCGCCGAACGAGCGCAGCGTTTGTAACCTGTCCGGATTGCTGGTCGCGCGCACCTGCTGACCCCGCTCGATCAGCTCTCTGCAAATTCGGGTTCCAAGGGATCCGGTAGCGCCAACGACGAGGTTCATGGCAGACCTCCTGTGAGGAACGTGATCGCATATTAATGTTCAG
>JBQTID010000291.1:0-4293 GCA_052389275.1 Gemmatimonadota bacterium
GAAGATGGTGCCGCTCGACCTCTTCCCGAGCAGCCTGCTCGAGACGATCACCACGTCCAAAACATTCACACCGGATCAGCCCGGCGATTTCAGTGGCGCGCAGGTCGACATCCGGATGCGTGAGTTCCCCGTCAATCGGACGCGCTCCTTCTCCGCGAGCTTTGGCTATAACGGCGAGGCCACGGCGAGAAGCATCTTCGCCGCGCCCGCCGCCGGTGGCGAATGGTTCGGATTCGCGAGTTCAACGCGGCAGGTGCCCACGAACGTCAAAGCCGCCGGTCGCTTCAACGGTGACATCACACAGCAGCAGATGAACGGATTCGTGAACTCGTTCCGCAACACATGGTCAGCCAACGACGCGACCGGCATGCCCGCAGGAAGTTTCGGATTCTCTGTTGGCGGCAACGATCCGATGCTCGGGCGCCGCATTGGTTATGTCGTGAGCGGAACGTATTCGCATGGTCACGAAGTTCGTACCAACCAGATTCGCGCATTGGCGCAGCCATCCGTGGACGGTGGTACCGAGCAGATCGATCGCTACACCGGCATGACCGGCAGGACGAGCGTGCTGTGGGGGGGCGTTCTGAACGCCAGCACTCTGTTGGGCAGTAACTCACGCCTTGCCATCAACGCCACCTACAACCGCTCAGCGGAAAATGAGGCGCGGCACGAAGCCGGCTTCAGTGAACAGTACGGCAATCTTCCGCTCGAGGTCACACGCCTGCGTTATATCGAGCGGGGCGTTGGCTCGCTACAGATTGCGGGCGATCACGAGTTGGCGGCGCGCCACCGGTTCAATTGGGCCGTAACCGGCTCGCAGGTCACGCGTGCTGAGCCGGATCGTTCCGAGTTTGTTTATGCGACGCCGGCCGATCCGGCAACCGGTGCTCTGCTGCCGCAGGAATGGTTCGCAACGGCGGCCGAAGGCGCGGTTCGCACGTACGCCGACTTGACGGAGAATGCGCTCGACGCGAAGACCGACTATCGATTCGAGCTGGGTCGCCAGAGCTTTCTGAAGTTTGGCGGATTGTATCGGAACACGACGCGCGAGGCGAACACGTTCGCCTACAGCATCATCGCGCCGACGCTAGAGATCACGAACCGCCGTTTGGCACCCGAAGAAATCTTCGACGGTCGTTTCTCACAGCCCGATCAGTCCTATTTCCAGGTCAATCCAATGGCGCAGGGCGGATCGTATACCGCCGCCGACCGGCTGTTCGCAGGTTACGCCATGATCGAGGTCGGCCTGACGGACAGGATTCGCGCGATCACTGGCGCTCGCGTGGAGCGCTCACAGGTGGAAGTTGTGGCCGTGCCAACGCTTGGTGAGCCGGTGCGTTCTACGCCAGCATTCACCGATGTCCTGCCGTCGATGGCCTTGAACGTGGCGCTGACGGAGAACCAAAACCTGCGCCTCTCCGCCTCGCAGACGCTCTCTCGCCCGGAATACCGTGAGCTGGCAGAAGTCATGTACCGCGACGTGATTGGCGCGGAAAACGTACGCGGCAACCCGAATCTCGAGCGCGCGCTCATCAAGAACTTCGACGCACGGTGGGAGTTGTATCCGGCAAGCGGCGAGGTCTTGAGCGTCGCACTTTTCGGGAAGTGGTTCAATAGTCCGATCGAGCGCGTATACCTCGGCACATCGGGAACCAAGGTCGTGACGTTCGTGAACGCGCAGGGCGCCACCAACTATGGTGTGGAGCTCGAGGCGCGCAAACGACTCGGCTTCATCACGGGATCTTTTGACCGCTTCACCGGCTTCGTGAATGCCACTGTCATGCAGAGTGAAATCGAGATCGGCTCCTCGGAATCCGGCGCATCGAAGATCAATGACAGGCGGCCGATGGTCGGCCAGTCGCCCTACGTAATCAACGCAGGCCTGACCTACTCGAGTGATGCAGGCGCCACGAGCATTACGGCGCTGTACAACGTCTTCGGAAAGCGCATTGTGAGCGCGGCCGAAGTCCCGCTACCTGACGCTTATGAGCAAGCGCGCAACCAGCTCGACGTTTCCTTGCGGTTCCCGATCCTTTCGGGAGTTGCCACGAAACTGGACGTGAAGAACGTACTTGATGCTCCGTACGAGGTACGACAGGGGTCAGTCCTGCGCGAGTACTATCGCACAGGACGTGTGATCAGCGCGGGCATCAGCTGGCGCCCGTAAAACATGAGACATTCAAGAGGAGAAATGACGAAGCACCGAAATCGCAAGCTCACCACGCTGCTCGCACTCGCAACGATCGCGTTTGGCGCATGTAGCGACGACCCGACCGAGCCGACCCTGACCCCGCCGACCGTTGCGGCAGCCGCACAGGGGCAGGCCAGGATCGTTGTGACCATCACGCCGGTGGCCGGCGCCACCAGCTACAACATCGAGCGCGCAACCGGTGCGGCCGGCGGCACGTTTGCGCAGGTCGGCACGACCGCGACCACCACGTTCGAGGACACGAACGTCGAGGCAGCGACGACCTACCGCTATCGGGTCGCGGCGGTGCAGGGCACGCGCGTCAGCACCTTCTCGACGGAAGTCGTTGCAACGACGGCCGTCGCGGGTCCAAAGGTGGCCACGATCACCGGCGATATCCTCGCCAACCGCACGCTCTTTGCCGACACGGTCTACACGCTATCCGGCTTCGTTCACGTTGCGAACGGCGCGACGCTGACGATCCAGCCCGGCACGAAGATACTCGGCGATCACGCGGTGCTTGGCTCCTCGCTCTTCGTCCTGCGCGGCGCAAAGATTATCGCGAATGGCACCGCGACGGCTCCGATCGTCTTCACGTCGGCACGTGCGGTCGGCTCACGGCAGCCTGGTGACTGGGGCGGTCTGATCATTGTCGGCAACGGGCGGATCAATCGTAGCGGCACGGTTGCAGTCGAAGGCACCGGCACCACCACCGGCACGACGGCGGGAACGAACTACACAGTCAACTACAGTGGCGGTACCGACAACGCGGACAACAGCGGCTCACTTCAATACGTCCGCGTTGAATTCGCCGGGTTCGCTCCGTCAGACGCGAATGAGTTGAACTCGTTTACATTCGCCGCGGTTGGCAGTGGCACGGTGCTCAACAATCTACAGGTGCTCGCGGGCCTCGACGACTCGTTCGAATGGTTCGGGGGTGCGGTCGATGCCAAGTACCTCGTCTCATATGAGTCGGGTGACGATCACTTCGACATGTCAGAAGGCTACAGCGGCCGGCTAAAGTACCTGATCGGCTACCAGACCAAGGTGCTGATCCCGCGCTCGGGCGCCGGTACGGTATCAGGTGATCCGACCGGTATCGAGAACGATGGCTGCAATGGCACCGGCTGTGACGTTGGCCACAACTCGTCCCCGCTGACACTCCCGGTTGTTGCGAACTTCACGTTGATCGGACGCGGGGATGCTACCAATCCGTCGGCCAGCGGTGACTACGGCATGGTCCTGCGGCGCGGCACCGGCGGTCACTATGTCAATGGCGTGCTGGGCCGCTGGGTGCGGGGAGCGATCGGCGTGCGTGACGCGGCTACGCAACAGCGCATCACCGACGGCGACTTGTCGATCAACAGCATTCTCATCAGCGAAGCGCCGGTGATCTTCCAGACCGGCCAGCAGGTCGGAGTGGATGCCGCCGCAAACAGCCTGATTCTGAGCAGCGCTACGACCGCGAGCCTGTTCGCGAGCGTGCCTACCTTACCGACAAGCGAAGCGCAAATCGACTGGACGCCATCGCTGACCTCGGCCGCGCGCACTGGCGGTATGGCTGCATTCACCGGCCAGCTTCAGACTCGCGCCGGCACGTTCATTACGCCGACCGGCTACCGTGGCGCCGTCGATCCGAATGCGGCAACCAAGTGGTGGGCAGGCTGGACGTACTACGCACAGAACTAACGCCGTGCCATTGAAGAATCTCGTCACAATGCTGCTGGTCGTCACAGGGCTCTTCGCGTGCAAGCGCGGAGAGCCCCAGACGCTCGCGACCCCACCGCAGGATGAGATACGCGGCGTCGTCGACAGCATTTTTCCGATCGAAGAAGATATCCGCCGCTTCAGGGCCGCGCGTGGCGGAGTTTCGGCCACAGAGCTTGCAAACGCCGACACATCGCGCGCTGCCCTCGTCGATCGTTTCATGAGAGCGCTCGAGGATCGCGACACGGCCGAGCTGCGCGCCATGGTGATCACGCCCGCCGAGTTCATCGACATCTACTATCCGTCTTCCATCTACGGTAAACCTCCGTACAAGCAGAGCCCCGAGCTGGTCTGGTTCCTGATGCAGCAGAGCAGCGAACAAGGAATCAAGCGGGCCC
>JBQTID010000292.1:0-1930 GCA_052389275.1 Gemmatimonadota bacterium
ATAAACTGCTGGGCAACCGGACCGCTCGATCCACAGGTTTATGCAGGATACGCTGTAAAACCGCGACGGTCTGCGTAGCGCCCTGCCTTCACCCATGTCAGCCCGTTTTTCAGCAACCTGCTAGAGAGTGCCCGCCACTGACGATCAGATGCACATCCCCGAATTCATGCCACAGGTAACCGTGATCGAGCGCGGCCTGATAGCTTTGCGCGATGTGACCACGACCGGCGATCGCCTCCAGCAGCGACAGATGTGACGCGCGCGGCGCGTGCAGACCGGTCAGAATCGCGTCAACCGCATATACTCCGCGCTCCGGCGTGATGACGAGATCCGTCCAGCCGCTTCCGGCATGCACTCTTCCATCCGGGGACGAAACGCTTTCCAGCGCGCGAACCACCGTCGTGCCCACCGCGATGATTCGTCCGCCGGTTGCGCGCGCATGGTTGATCGCATCGGCAGTGTCGCTCGGTACGCGATAGCGTTCCGGATAGGGAAGCTCATCCGACTCGAGACTCGCGACGCCGGTGTGTAGAACAACCGGCGCAATCTTCACACCGATTTGCTCGAGACGTCGAACCAGCGCGCGCGTAAACGGGCGGCCGGCTGATGGCATTTCGACACTGCCGGGCTCGCGCGCGAACACAGTCTGGTAGTACGCCAGCGGCCACCGTCGCGGCACCTAGCCATAGCGAATCGGCGAGCCATGCTCCGCGGCGAGGGCGAGCACGCTCGTTGCCACGCCCAGCTCTGCTTCCCAGAGACGAATCGATCCCGCGGAGTCGCCGCCGTACGGCGCGAGCAGTGTCGCGCTGGCGCCGGCCGGAAGCAAAACGCGCTGCCCAGACTCGGCGCCGTGTAGCGGAACGCTGCCCTGGTCGGTCAGCCGACGCAGCTCCACCGCCCAGCGTCGATCCGACAATTGGGTGGAGAGATGCAGCAGCAACCGCTCACTGCCGCGGCTCGTCTCATGACGAGCATCGAATGCCGCGTTAATGGTCGCACTGCTGTTGACCACCAGCACATCGCCCGGCCTGACGAAATCCGACAAGTGCTGAAAGCGCGTGTGGACGATCACATCGTCGCTCATTCGTGACACCATCAGCCGTACATTATCCCGGCTGAGGCCGCGCGCCTCTGGTGGCTCGTGCGCTTCCAGCTCGGGCGGCAGTTTGAATTCGACAGGAGCAATCAGCGGTAAGCTCACGCGACCTCCGCAACCGCCGGCATAAGCTCGCGTGCGACATAGCGACCGCTCGGCAAGTCGCTCTCGAGTAGCGCCACGAACGCTGGCACCTGCACATCCGGCAATGGACGGTCGCTGATGTCCTCGCCCGGAAACGCCGCTTGATGCATGTCCGTGCGCATGTCGCCGGGATCGACCCAGTAAATCCGCAGGTCCGGATTTTCGACCGCGAGCACCGCCGACAGCTGCTCGAATGCGGCCTTGCTGGAGCCATAGCCGCCCCAGCCGGCATACGCGTTTACCGCCGCATCACTCGTAACGTTGATCACGCGCGCCGCTGGCTTGAGCTTCGGTTTCAGCACCTGGAGCAGCCCGAGGGGCGCGATCACATTCGTCCGAAAGACCAGATCGAGGACATCGAGCGGGTACGCGAGCAACGCTGGCTGAGGACTCGGGCCGAGCGCGCCTGCGTTGTTTATCACCGCATCCAGTCCCGTATGACCGCGCACAAGTACGGCCAGCGCATGCCAATGCTCCGGATCGATGATATCGCCGGCGAGCGAGGCGACATGGGTTCTGCCGGCCAGTTCAGCGCGCACGCCGCGCAGCCGCTGAGCGTCGCGCGCCGTCAGGTTCAGATTCCAGCCGTGCGCGGCGAGACCGCGCGCAAGCGCGAGCCCGAGCCCGCGCGAGGCGCCGGTGACCAGGGCTGTCCGTTCTGAAACGTTCTTCATAAGCCTCCAGTTC